>JAEUIH010000219.1:679-1316 GCA_016795105.1 Planctomyces sp. | reverse complement strand
TATCTTCGCAAGATACTGTACTGTGAAATTCCCGAACAGGTCTTCCAGTCATTGGCATTCCGCGGACATCGTCCAAATAATGCTCTCTTGGTACTTGCTGATGTCTGTTATCGTCGTGCTCTGCTTCCAATGCACCCGAGTTGTTCTGGTCCGGATATTACGCTTGCCCGGTTAGCAATCTATTTACGCGCCCATTGGCTTCGCATGCCTTTAAGACTTCTGCTTCCACACTTGTGGAGAAAGGCTTGGCATTAGGTACGCTTTTGCTGCCAACAATGACAGAGCCGGCCCCGGGAATTCGGACAGTTGGATAAGTGATAGCCTTGCTCAACCGCAGGCTGCCTCGCGGCCGAAAGAAGGAGCAAGAGCATGACAAGAAGGAAGAGGCGGAATCATTCGCCGGAGTTGAAAGCCAAGGTGGCGATCGCTGCCCTGAAGGGCGACAAGACGCTGGCCGAACTGGCGGAGAAGTTCGACATTCACGCCAATCAGATCACGCAGTGGAGAACGCAGCTGCTGGAGGGCGCCACCGGCGTATTCCTGACCCCGGCGGAGAAACGGGAAACGCTCGGACCCAGCGTCAAGGACATGCAGGCAAAGATCGGGCAGTTGGCATTGGAGAACGATTTTTTGGCCG
>JAEUIH010000219.1:0-669 GCA_016795105.1 Planctomyces sp. | reverse complement strand
TCGGTCGCATCGGCGATGCGAGCGCAAAGAAATGATCGACGCCACGCATGAGCTGCCGATTTGCCGGCAGGCCGAGTTGATGGACATCTCGCGCTCGAACGTCTATTACCTGCCCAGGCCAATATCGGCAGCCGATCTGGCCGTGATGCGCCGCATCGACGAGTTGCATCTGAACCATCCGTTCGCCGGCGCCCGGATGCTGCGCGACATGCTCAAGCTGCAAGGCGTCCACATCGGGCGCAAGCATGTGGGCACGCTGATGGCGAAGATGGGGATCAGGGCAATCTACCGCAAGCCTAACACCAGCGCGGCGCATCCGAAGCATCCGGTCTATCCGTACTTGCTGAAGAACCTGACGATCGAACGGGCGAACCACGTCTGGGCGACCGACATCACCTCCATCCCGATGCGCCGCGGCTTCGTCTATCTGGTTGCCATTCTCGACTGGGCGACGCGCAAGGTCCTGGCCCATCGGCTCTCGACCACCTTGACGCCGGACTTCTGCGTTGAAGCACTGGAAGAAGCGATCGTGACCTACGGCACGCCCGAGATCTTCAACACCGACCAGGACAGCCAATTCACCAGTGCTGATTTCACGAAGGTGCTGGCCGATAACGCTATCAAAATCAGCATGGACGGCAAGGGCCGTTGGGTCGACAACGTCTTTGT
>JAEUIH010000218.1 GCA_016795105.1 Planctomyces sp. | reverse complement strand
CGCGATGCCCAGAACCGACTGTATTCCGTCGTCCAGCGATCGTAGATCATCTGGATGGGCACTGCGTTGAAGAACAACTCCCTTCGCCGTCCCTGTTTTCGCGACACAACAAGGTCGGCAGACTCCAGCACATCCAGATGTTTCATGACGGCAATTCGAGAGATATCGTCGAAGTACTTCACCACGTCGCCCACACTGCAACCCGGCATTGACTTGACGATGTCCAGAATTTTCCGGCGTGTCTGATGGCCTAACGCCAAAAACACGCTGTCCATTGATTCAGGCTCCATATGTAACCAATACGTTACATATGGAGCCGCAGCGGGTCAAGGATACAGTGAAGATTTTGCCGCCAGGCGTCCAGGAAATCAGGCTTGCGGCAAACTGCGAGATCACCGATGCTGTGCTTTTGGCACGGAGGACAGCGTGGCAACGTCATTGCATCAGCAGTTGAAGCTGCATTATGTCGCGGACCCGGAGCGACATGAGGTCGACATAGCGGGCTATCGAATTGACGCGATTAATGATCAGCAGCAACTGATCGAAATCCAGTGTGCATCTTTGTCTTCGATTCGCGATAAGGTCCGAAGACTTGTCTCAAACTATGATGTCGTGGTTGCAAAGCCGCTTGCCGCCCGAAAGTTGATCATCCGAAAGAGCTCCGCAGATGGCGAACAGATCGGCACGCGGTGGAGCCCATCAAAGCAGTCATTGATCCACATCTTTCAGGATTTGGTTCACTTTTCACGAGTCTTCCCTCATCCCAGACTGCGACTCGACATTCTGCTGACCATGCAGGAAGAAATCCGAATACCTCCGCAACGTCGGCGGCGACGACAACGAAAAAACGACTTCGCAGTGCACGATCGGCGACTCGTTGAAGTCACTCAACACTACCAGTTCCGAACGCCCGCCGAACTCTGGACCGAGCTTGGGCTGGAGGTCCCGATGGAATTCACCACGGCCGACATGGCGACTCAGCTGGGACATCCTCGCTGGTTATGTCAGAAGGTCGCATACTGCTTTCGAGAGATGGGTTTTCTGGAAGTCTGCAGCAAGCAAGGCAACTCCATCGTCTACCGACAGGTCCCCCAGAAGATTATCCGTCGACGCCGCCAAAGTACTCATCACGCTCCGTCGTGATGACGAGCCCCGGGTTCGCTCTTGGTCGATTCTGCCTGGCACGCTGGATTGCATCCAGCGTGCGCAGGTGCGGACATGGGCGGGCTCGGGCAGGAATGCCCAAGCTACGTACAGGCCCGCTACGGTCGAGCAAGGCTGTATTCTGTTTCAACGACCTGACCTTCCGGCCAGTCCGGGAACGAGAGTCTAACTTTGATGTTTCCGCCGCCAGCAGCTGGAGGGAC
>JAEUIH010000217.1 GCA_016795105.1 Planctomyces sp. | reverse complement strand
ATCACCGTCCGCAAAGCCCTGAAACAGGTGCGTCACGAGAATGCAGTCAAGCGAGGTGGGGGTCATGTGATCGCCGAAAGTAATCTCGCGGGCCATGATGGTGCCCCAGGCTCCATGGACAACTTTCAGGGTTACACGTCCACAGACCTCGACCTGAATTGCGTTGAACTCCTGGAGGCGCTCACAGATGAACTTCGAGAAATCGCAGTCCTGCGTCTGTTCGGATATCAGAACAGCGAAATTGCAGCACTAATCGGCCGCTCGGAACGGTCCGTCGAACGAAAGGTCGCTCAAGTTCGCGAGCAATGGCTGCCGGAATTGGTTGAGTAATTGCAGGCCCAGACCCAACCGTCAGCGAACTTTATCGAACGATTTGCTGATTCCGCGGCGGTCGTGTAAACGGCAGCAATGCCGTCCGCATCTCGTCCGCGGTGCCGAATCGGTCGCGAGGCTTTGAGGCAAGCCCGCGATTCAAGACCTCGGCCAGTCCATCCGGGAGTTGTGATAATCCGTCGATAACTGACGCAGACGGCTTCTCGGTATTCGACCGCGTCAGAAGTCCCATCAATGTCCCCAGCGTTGAGTTGGCCCTTCCACTGGGATTGGTGTGTCCCGGCAGTTTTCCGGTCAAGTAGAAGAACAGCGTTGCCGCTGTGGAATACAAATCTGCCGCCGGCTTCGCGTATCGGCTGTTCTGAAGCTGTTCCCACGGCATAAAGGCTGGTGTCCCGCGAATCTCGTTGTCAGCGGTCAATTGACTCAGTCCAGCCTGCTCAAAGTTCTTTGCGAGGCCAAAGTCTGCCAGCTTTGCTGAAATCGTCTTCCCCGCCTTGGTGACAAGGATGTTCCGAGGTTTCACGTCCCGATGAACCAGCTTCAGTTGATGAGCATACTCCAATGCAGATAACACCTGACAGATGATGCCGCAGAAGAGCCGAGTCTGTTGTTCGACAGGCATGTCCTTTGCCAGAGCCTGTGCATCAACGGCATCGACATATTCCATGACCAGGTAAATCTGCCCTCCAAATTCGCCACCTCCGAGGAATTGCACAATGTGCGGGTGCTGAAGTGCAGCCAGAACCTGCATCTCTCGCTGAAACAAATCGATGGCCTGCTTTGGAGTGCCCTTGCCAGGAATAATCGTCTTGATGGCCACCGCATCGTTCTCAGCAAGACGCAGTGCCTCGTAGACAATTCCCATGCCTCCCGCACCAATTTTGCGGCGAATGGAGAAGCCCGGTATGTCGAGAAATCCCTGCGACGCAGTCTGGAGAGAATTCGATAACTCCAGCCCGGCGACCGATGTCGGTGCGAGATTGGGGTCTGCGATCAAAGTTTGGTCAAGGTCTTGCTGGCGGCACAGCTTGACTGAGATTTCCGTCAT
>JAEUIH010000216.1 GCA_016795105.1 Planctomyces sp. | reverse complement strand
ACCAACGAGCGGTCACGCAACCGAACGCGGTTTTCAACAACCTGTTCTCGCTGCTCAACGAAGAGTTGCTGCGGCATTCCTCTGTTTTGGGCAAATCACACACACCGGATCCGCGGTAGAAGCCGACGCACCTGAACTCTCCGATCAGCCATTGAGCGCTGTCGGGACCTACAACGCCACACACGAAAGTAGGAAGATTCGTGTCACGATTCTTGGTATCACCAAGGGCGTTGCTTTTCTTGCCACGCAGGATCTCGTTCTCGATGGAGCCCGTCCGCATGGAAGTAATACGGTGCCATGGTTACGAATAAACGTTTTGGTTGAACGGCTGACCGACGACGCGATCGGGCCAGTAGGCTGGGAACTCCAGACTGCCGACCAGCAAAATCTCATGGAAAATACCAACATACAAACGGGCGCTCTGTCGATCTCTAGTCAGGCGAGCGGCACCGCTCAAATGGACATGGATTTTCAGCACCTCGCGTCAATTCTCTTTCCAACTGCACCACCAAAAGTGGACGATCCAAATCGGTCATGCGTATTCGCCTTCACCGTGTCCGGAGATTTCCGAAAGACCGATAAAGCTATCCTGACTCTTGGATTCGGCGAAGGAAAGCAGCGTGAGGAAGTCGTCTTCAATGATGTTCCGATTCCTTAACGGATCAAGCTGCCCAGTCAGAAGCAATCGAACAAGCCGTTGCACACGGAGCCGCAAGCCGAGCGGTTTTGGAATGGAAATTCGTTCGCTGCGGCCCGGTGAACGGGAGCGTTCGCCCTCGCATTATGTCTGTGTCACTCCCAACTGAACTCGACTTCAATCCGTTTCAATGCGACTTAGACGCCCAGTGTGCATGGAAGAACTTTGGCGGTCTAACTTTGGACGAGGCCCACGCGAAATTTGAAAAGTGCCCCGAGTCGTATCAGGAAGACTTCATGTTCATGGGCGGCAAGGCATTTGCGTATTACTACCCTGTGATCGATCGATTTCTACGCAGGACCATCGAGATACCTGAAGACCAACGTGGTGATAGGCAGTCCTGGATTCTTCCTCAGTGCATCAAGAATCAGTTCGAGGGACACGGGAATCTTTACGTACGTCCACTAAAGGACTCTGTGCTTGATCTATGCGCGTTCATGATCGAGAATATCCGCTTGTTCGCTGATGACTGGAGCGATCCGGCCGAAATCGAGATTCACTGGCGAGAACTACGTGAGCTTGTGTCAAAGTGCACGTAGCCAAGGATAACGGGCGAACAAAGCCATGCATGCCGAGCACGCGATCGGCGGTTTTTTTGAAATAGTACATCTCGCGCTCGTGCTCAGTCGCGTAGCGACGGTGCTCGTGATCGTAATCGGAATCAGCCCTCATGACTGCGCAATTCAGGATGTATTATTGAGTAACAAACGCACCAGGGTTCGGGGTGATGCTGAGATCGATTACGATCACGAGC
>JAEUIH010000215.1 GCA_016795105.1 Planctomyces sp. | reverse complement strand
GCCTTGCAAGTCCATTTCTTCGAGCACCATATCGGCGTCGCTCCAGAGTTCCGCAAGATCGTTGCCTGTGAAGACCAAGGGTTCTTGTGGGCGGGGTTGTGGAACTGGAACTGCCGCGATTTCGATGTATTCGCGGACATCTTCGTCAGCCTTTGGCTGGGCTTTGACGACACCGTACGACTTTGCGATATCTTCCAGCAGCAGATTGAGGATCGCAATATCGAGAGGACTCGACTGAGACTCTTGGCGAATTTCGACCTTCGCCACAGAGAAATCCAGAGCCAGGCTCCAGGCACTCATTTCCCCTGAAGTACTCACCGCCCGGACCCACATACGGTAAGCACCGGACTCCATTGAAGAAGCGGTCGCGAAGCTGTTCTGAGACAGTTCCGTTTCATAGATGACTCGAGTCATGGTGCTGAGTTGAGTCACCCAGAGTTCATACTTCTGAGCCCCTTCAACTGCCTGCCAGTTCAATGTCAACGGTGTTCCAGCAGCCCCCGGAGTTGGGTTTTCGAGGATTGGACGACCGCCAACGTAGAGATCCGTCGGTGCTGACCAGAGCCCGCGAACCCCATTGGCACTGACACCCAGGACCCACCAGCGATACGGGCCAACGGCGAGATCCGCAGGAGGCGTCCACTGAGTTTCGGTGATGTTGGTTTGATTGTAGACCGTCTGACCATTGTTCATGTTGCGAACAAAGACTTCATACGCCGCGGCACCAGTGACACTGGACCACTCAAGCTGCGGAGTGCGGTCAAATGTCGATGAGTAGCCATTCAGGATCTGTGGAGCCGGGGCAATAAAGAACTCATTTGCCATGGACCATGCTGCCAGTAACCCATCCGCTGCGATCCCTCGAACCCAGACTCGATACAGCCCAAGTGGCATATCCGCGTCAGGAGTGAACGATGTCTCAGTCACATCCTGGAGCCGCAGATATGGAGCGGATGGTACTGCGAGATCCGAAATCCAGACTTCGTACTTCACCGCTCCCGGCAGCGCACTCCACTGGAACGATGGACGATTCGTTGATTGCCATCGATCCATCGGGGTCATCGTGACCGGAGCACCAACACGGAAATTTACCTGAGTTGTCCATGGGGAATCTGCGGTTTCTCCACGGGCACGAATCCAGAGATTATAGGTGCCAATCTGAATGTCTGATTCCGGCTGGAAGGATGTGCCGCTGGTATTCGCCAACAGATACGGATTCACACCAGTTGTCTGGTTTCCGATCCAGATGTCATACGATGTGGCTCCATCTGACCCTGTCCATGTGATTGTTGGTCTGGCGGATGTAAACATCCCTCCTGGCGAATTGACGCCGGGCCGGGGCAGGGTATCGTTGTCTGTGACAAAGATGACGGCGGTGCCGGGCAGGTAGTTAATACGGCTGGCCGTGATTGTGACTGTTTGAGTTCCGTCCAGGATCGTATCGTCGACGGCATTGAGTCCAAACGTAGCAGACGACTGTCCTGCGAGGATCAATACTGTTGAAGGTACGGTCGCTTCGGTGAGATCGTTACTGGTTAAAGTCACCAGAAGAGACGTGCTGAGATCCTCTGTATTTCGAGTCACTGTTCCGATCGCTGCGTTCAC
>JAEUIH010000214.1 GCA_016795105.1 Planctomyces sp. | reverse complement strand
TGAAAGACCAGAACCACGGGATGCAACTGAGCGGCGGACGGAAGGTTTTTCCGGAAATCTCACCAACCTCCGCCGCCTGCTGATCCCGGTCGTTCGCATTCAAGGAGGTTCATCTGCCAGAACTGGAACTATTGCAACAAGGTGTCGCGAAACTATTTCATCAGTATGATCGGGGCGCGATTACTCAGAACGAATGCCGCATCCGCTTCGTGGACAATCTTGGAACCATACCTGAATCGGAATCGGCCAACCGCATTTGGAATCTCTTGCCAGATTGGTTTCAAGAATCATTCCACCAATTCTTAACAGAGATCAAAGAGAGCGGCTACTACTACACTTGGACGGCACTTGAGGACGCCCGATCAGATCAACAAAGAGAGCAAGACGCTCTGCGACACCAGGCAACGCTTCGACGATTTGCGTCTTCAATGCTAGCCACACGTTGAGACACACTTCACTAAGCCAGGAAACCCAATCCGCTACATTTGCTGATTGCATTCGAATGAAGTCCGCGGAGTTTCCTGTTGTCCCGATTACAACGCGAGCAATCGCAAATGCGAACAATAAGATGCAGCCGAGTTGCCGATGGGCTGCGCACACATTCACACTTCAGTCGCGGCAACCGGCTGATCTTAAGCGTTCTGGCCAACAGCCCTCGTGCTCGTGCTCAGTCGCGCCGCGACGGTGCTCGTGCTCGTACTCGTAATCGAAAACAGCTCTGCCGACGACGAGCAACATGGATCTCGAATGGTCATCGAATTTGATTGTGTCACCAAACCCTTCGCGGTGTATGATGCCGCGATCGATTACGAGGACCGCTCCGCTGAGCACGAGCACGGAAGCCGAAAACGTGCCAGAACAAACGGGTGCACCGGAATGCAGTCCGGGCTTTTGCAGAACTCGCCGTCACCAGTCTGCATCCGGTGACCCAGATCGTTCGGCGGCGGAAGAGGAGTGACGCATGGGCATCATCGAGGATATGCGGACATCCCCTGACTTCGCTCGCGGCCAGGCCGACGCGGATGCCGACATCCAGGCAGGCATCCTCGGTCAGAGGGCTTATGGCAAGCTCGCCCCATGGTGGGAAGATGCGGCGAGGCTTCTCAAGGTCCGATACGGGATCAAATCAGAGATTGTTGGATCGTGCATCACCGAAATGGCTGTCGCAGCTGCGGCCGATGGCTACAACGAACGCATGGCCGAAGAGGTCTTAGTGCGGTTTGGCTCTGACGTAGTCGCCGCGACGTGGCGCGAGGTCGAACGTAAGGTCAAAAAGCGCGGTGCAGGGTACACTCGAAGCGACGAACCAGGGGATGCACGCGAGCGGCGGTGCTCGTCATCGTAATCGGAACCAGTCCTGATGACTTCGCAATTCTTCGATCACGGACATCACTCGTTGTTCTACTCGGGAGTCTGCCGCAATTCAGGATGTATTATTGAGTAACAAACGCACCAGGGTTCGGGATGATGCTGAGATCGATTACGATAACGAGCACGAGCACCGCTGCGCTGAGCACGACCACGAGTGGCAGACTGGAGAAACGCCAGAACCATGGGATGCAACGGAGCGGCGGTTGTGAGGTTTTTGGTAAGATCATAGTCAACTCCCGCCGCCCACTGATCCCAGGCGTTCGTTGGACATAGCAGTACACCGTTGAAGTGCCATGGCCCAAATTAGATTCGATCTCAATCCAGCGAAGTTGAC
>JAEUIH010000213.1 GCA_016795105.1 Planctomyces sp. | reverse complement strand
CCTCGTCAACGTCCTAAACTCTCAGCAAACACTGTGTTTTTCCTGATTCCAATGCGCAATAGCCAGATCGCACCCCTATGTGGGGGCTGCAATCGCGGGATTCCTGTGCAGCTGCTGCATTGGAGCATTGAATAATGCCCGCGTTGCTCGGCGAGATCGCAATCTCCTTGCCACCGCAGACCTCGGTCGAGTCCGCTCACACAGGGAACTGATCACAGTCAGTGGGCGACTTGAGCCAGTCAGTCGTCCACTCATCGCTCCGTTCTCCGGAGAAGAATGTCTGATCTGTGAATATGATCTCCGACGACCAGACTCACAGACTAAGAGTTCGTCCGACAGTGATGCCAACCCCGGCTCAGACTACGCCGGGTTTCTGATGGTCCCAACGGTTGTAAAGACTGACACAGATAGAGTGCCGCTGCTTGGATACCCTTTACTTGAGGGATTCCACGAACATTCCTGTCGATCCGCCGACGCAGTCAGAAATGCAATGGCATTCGTCAACAACACCGAATTCGAAAATCGAAGCGGACTTGGAATGCTGACCGTTTTCAGCGTGTTCGACACGATTTGGTCCGACGACGATGGACTCGTACAGAAGAACATCCAAATCCGGACTCCCACGCAGCAGGAACTGTTTCCAGTTCATCCTGATCAGCTTCCGAACCTGCAACAGGAGGACGATGAGGAAGACGATGACGAAATCGAAGCGGATTCATCGTTCTCACAAATGCCAGAGATGTCAGAGAAGCGAGTCGACGCTGGCACCGAAGTCTGCGTGATCGGTATCTATGATGAAGTTCGCGGTGGGATCGGCCCTGTTCCCGGAAAAATGACTCCAACACGACTTCTGAAAGGTTCACGAACAGAAATTGAAGGCCGACTCCGAACCACCATGATTCGTTACATTATGGGAGGTACATTTGGCCTGATCGCACTCCATGCGGTGATCCTGCTCGTCATTCTTGTATTTCGGCAGTCCGATGACTTCAAAGAGTTCCAGCAATCACAACAGGCCGAAGAGCAGACCCAATAAAGGTGTCAAGTACCGTTTTGGTATTCTGGGAAATATAATTCAGCGTATGAGTCGGGCGCTTGAGTGTTGTTTCGGCTCCTGAGCAGTCACCGGTGCACGGCGGATACATGGCGGTGCCGGAACGTCCAGTGGCGGACGGTGGGGGCGGGGTATGGCGTGGCGGACGGCACATGGAATGTGCCTGCTACTTTTAAGGTGCCACGGACCGTTTTGGTATTCTGGGTAATATAATTCAGCGTATGAGTCGGGCGCTTGAGTGTTCTTTCAGCTCCTGAGCAGTCACCGGTGCACGGCGGATGTATGGCGGTGCCGGAACGTCCAGTTGCGGACGGCAGGGGCGGGGTGTGCCAAGGCGGACGGTGGTGGAAGGATGTGCCGTGGCGGACGGTGGGGGCGGGGTATGGCGTGGCGGACGGCACATGGAATGTGCCTGCTACTTTTAAGGTGCCACGGACCGTTTTGGTATTCTGGGAAATATAATTCAGCGAAGGAGTCGGGCACTTGAGTGTTCTTTCAGCTCCTGAGCAGTCACCGGTGCACGGCGGATGCATGGCGGTGCCGGATCGTCCAGCTGCGGACGATGGTGGCGGGGTGTGCCAAGGCGGACGGTGGTGGAAGGATGTGCCGTGGCGGACGGTGGGGGCGGGGTATGGCGTGGCGGACGGCACATGGAATGTGCCTGCTACTTTTAAGGTGCCACGGA
>JAEUIH010000212.1 GCA_016795105.1 Planctomyces sp. | reverse complement strand
CCATAGGCTGCTCCGGCACCCCCGGACCCTGTTCCGGCTGTTGCGACAACAGCACCTGCAATCGCCGCATCAACGAGAAGTTCATAGAGGATCATTCCATAGATTCGACCGATCAACTCGGGGTCTGCGGTTTCCCCCAGAAGTTCGATCAATCCGATCTCAATCTCAAGGAGCAGTGGTGCGAGTGAAAGAAATAATTCCTGCTGTTCCGGTGTGAGCGAATCAAAGAACTTATCGAAGTCGCCGTCGCTGGTTTCATACGCCACGATGAAGGGCGCCACGGCTTCCGCAGCACCCTGAGCAGCTTCCCAGGCATTCTGTGCTTTCTCAGCTCCGCGCCAAATGTCATTGAAGAGATTGACCGGATTCGAATACCGCAGACAAGCTTCAACACAGAGACCAGCGAATTCGATGTCACCCTTCAATCCATCTTCATAGAAGCCTCTTCGAACACCCGCAAAAAACTTCAGGAAGTCTTCCTTGCTTTGAAACAGACTCCCGAACTTCGCTTTGAGTTCTCGAATCTTCTGATCACGTTCGCATGTGAGCGATTTCGATTTCTCAATCGTCCGCCCATACATTGCGAACTTCGGCCATTCGCCGTCCGGATCGTCGTCCAGCAACCCGCTGGGATCCGTGCGATTCACGGGATTGTTCTTCACATAGCGATAGAGATTTAGATCGTCTTTGGCAGGGTCCTGAGATTTGAAGATTCCGGTTGCTGGGTTGTAGTTTCTGTGGTGAAGGCTGTATTCCGTTTCCGGCCCTGCGTTCGGGTCCTTGCGGTAGGCAATCAGTCGGCCCTTGTACTGCTGTGAGTTGGCCGTACTACCGGTAGAACTGCGAAGTGTTCCAAAGGCTGCGAACGAGTATTCATCGGTCACCACTTCGAGGTCATCAGTGAGCTGCCGAATACTGGAAATACCGTCCCACAGGTAGAATGATGAGTCCGTATCGCGACGCTGACTGATGACTTCCGCGTAGGCTTGCTGAGGCAGGCAGGTGAATTCCGCTTCCGTCGCTCCGACATCATCCAGTTCCCGTAACAGGTTGTTCCCGTCATAAAAGAACTGCCTCTCCTGAACTCCGTCGTCCTCACGAACTCGCAGCCCATCCCCGTTGTACGCATACGTGATGATGTCGCCCGACGGATGCTCCACCTGAATCAAGCGGTTTTCTCCGTCCCACGTATTAGTTGTCAGATCTCCTGACGGTTCCTCGATCGTCTCCTGATTGCCGCTTGAGTCATACGACATGGTGGTGACGCCGGACATGTCAGAAATGGTCAGCAGCCGATTGGCGTTGTCGTAGGTGTAGCCGATCGGTGTGCCGGAATCTTCTGCCAGCTGGGTTCGGTTTCCACGGGAGTCGTACGTCAGTGTGTGACGATAGGTGTCACCGGACAGCGTGCGATGTTCTGTCAGGAGTTGAGAAACATCATCGTAGGACCAGTTGACGGCATCTCCTCCGCTGCCGGTCATTGTGGTGCGATTTCCCACACCATCGAGCCCATAACTGTAGGTCCCGAGAACGGTCGAGGAACTCGTGCGACTTTCAACACTGTTCAGTTGATTCGCCTCATTCCCTCTCCCGATCGGATCGCGCAGCGATCCGATCGGGAGAGGGAATGAGGGGAGAGAGTGTTTTCGTTTTCTTCCTAGTTGCCAAACCTGTTCACCTCTGGCACAGGGCCAGAGGGGTCTGTTGGGGCAGACGATGGAAGAGGTTTCGATGATCGGAGGCCTAAAACCC
>JAEUIH010000211.1 GCA_016795105.1 Planctomyces sp. | reverse complement strand
GTAGACAAGATGGAAGGACCAGCGATCACGAGAATCGTGGGTTAAGCTTTCGAAGCGTATGCAACATTTCGAAACCTCAGAGCCAAAATCGGGAGCGCTGGTCCATGAATACCCTACGTTACGTTGGTTTGGATGTCCACAAGGATTCTATTGTGATGTCGGTTGCTGACTCGGGAGCCGCAGATGCGAAAGTCCTGGCGAAGCTGCCAAATGACACTGTCAAGCTGCTGAAGCAGCTAAGGAAACTGTCTCCGGACATTTCCATGTTGCGAGTTTGCTACGAAGCGGGGCCAACTGGTTACGGTTTGTGCCGGCGACTCAGGAAAGATGGCATCAACTGTATCGTTGTTGCCCCTTCACTGGTTCCACAGATGTCCGGACTGCGAATCAAGACGGATCGCCGTGATTCGAAAAAACTGGCACATTTCCTCCGATCCGGCGATCTGACCGAAGTCTGGGTTCCGGACGAACAGACCGAAGCACTTCGGGATCTGGAACGAGCGCGTGATGACGCCAAGAATGCCGAACGCAGAGCTCGCCATCAACTCAGCAAACTGCTTCTTCGCAACGATCGAATTTATCGGGACGGCAAAGAGTGGACAGTGAAGCACATGAGGTGGATTCGCCAGCAGAAGTTCGAGGACGCCTGTCGTCAGTGCGTTCTGGAGGACAACATCAAGGCGGTTGATGACGCGACGGTTCGAGTGAAGGATTTGATGAAGAACATCGAAAAATTTGTCGAGGGGCATGCGTTGCGGCCGCTGGTCAAAGCGCTGATGGCTTTCCGGGGGATTGACACGCTGAGTGCAACGGTCATCGCGGCAGAAATCGGTGATCTTCGCCGTTTCCGGACGGCAAGTCAGTTCATGGCATTTCTGGGACTGGTCCCCTCGGAGCGATCCTCCGGCGGTTCTGTGAAGCGAGGTTCCCTGACCAAGACGGGCAACGGTCACGCCCGGAGGATTCTTGTGGAAGCGGCTCAGCACTATCGGCACCGGCCGGTTCACAGTAAGGCGCTTCGGAAACGACAAATGGGCGTATCACCGGAGGTGATAGAGATCTCGTGGGCTGCACAACAGCGACTCTGCAGTCGACTGACACACTTCACGAACAGCGGTAAGCCTCGCAATAAAGCGATCGTGGCATTGGCCAGAGAACTGGCTGGGTTCATCTGGAGTGTTGGACAACTTCCGGAGTTACTGACATGAACACAGCAATCGCAGGTGGCCTTCGGCCAGGATTTTTCAGGCAAAGGTGGGACAAAAAGATACGAAAAAAGCACCACAGTCGAAACGGTGGTGCTGACGGATCTTCCCGCCCACACCGAAGTATCCCTTCACTGGTTGCGTCCCCGCAGAGCCAGTGTCCGTTTCCTTCGGTGAATTCAGGATAGGGCCGTGCAGACACAGAGGTCGACAGATTTTTGAAGAAACAGAGATTCCCAGGTCAACTGGATCATCAACAGAAAAGGAACTTTGACAGCAGAGGATGTCGGCGAGTCGATTCACGGAAAACGTCTGACCCAAGCTTTCGGCCTGATCGGGACTTCGACCCTGTTCGAGATTCTGAACTGATGCCCGTCTCGTAGACCAGATATTTCCACGACGGATCATGTCATGCGGTTCCAATCCGCGAATAACAGTCTGATCAATAGTCGCTCCTCTACGCCGACACCCTCTGCTGTCTTCGTCAACGAATCATGTAAAACTGAACTGAACGAAAACTTGACCTGAATTCGCCGTGTCTCTTGACGGGTCCTTCCATAACAGCTTGGGCATTCCTGCCCGAGCC
>JAEUIH010000210.1 GCA_016795105.1 Planctomyces sp. | reverse complement strand
GCTTACGGCTCGGCGCCGCTTCCTGATTCCCCCTCCGATGCCTTCGGGCGTTGAGCACATCCGCCGTACTCGGAGCACGTTCACGACAAGGCGCTGATTCCCCCTCCGATGCCTTCGGGCGTTGAGCACACCGGTAAGAAAAGTGGACAGCTGTTGCTGTTGTCTGCTGATTCCCCCTCCGATGCCTTCGGGCGTTGAGCACCCACTGATCTCTTGTCGGCTGGCGTGGATCGAACGCCCTGATTCCCCCTCCGATGCCTTCGGGCGTTGAGCACCGGTTGTGGAGCCGGTCCATGGCTGCACTGGCAAAGTCCTGATTCCCCCTCCGATGCCTTCGGGCGTTGAGCACTGTATGAGAGCCGCGAGGATGCCGCCAAAGAGGCGCCTGATTCCCCCTCCGATGCCTTCGGGCGTTGAGCACTAGGCCACGCGGGCGAGGATACCCTTCACCACACCCCTGATTCCCCCTCCGATGCCTTCGGGCGTTGAGCACGTGTCGATGGCGACGGGCGTTCGCATCGCATCGGCTGATTCCCCCTCCGATGCCTTCGGGCGTTGAGCACAAGTCATGGCGGCACCGCTGGTCAAGATGACCGTGGTCTGATTCCCCCTCCGATGCCTTCGGGCGTTGAGCACGGTCGCACAAACCCATGGTCGAGCACCTTGAACTCTGATTCCCCCTCCGATGCCTTCGGGCGTTGAGCACCGTTCCGGCTGGATGGCGTGAGCACCGCACCGAATAGCTGATTCCCCCTCCGATGCCTTCGGGCGTTGAGCACACTTCGGAGCAGTGCTCGCTCCTTCCGCCGTGGACCTGATTCCCCCTCCGATGCCTTCGGGCGTTGAGCACATCGTAGGAGCGAAGTTGTACCACGTCGCGCAGGGGGCTGATTCCCCCTCCGATGCCTTCGGGCGTTGAGCACTGGAAGCCGGGCAGTCTGTATGCGGTCGCCAACGGCTGATTCCCCCTCCGATGCCTTCGGGCGTTGAGCACACCTCGCGACACTGCTTCTTGACCTCGACATCACTCTGATTCCCCCTCCGATGCCTTCGGGCGTTGAGCACATCGTAATCGGAGCCTGCCCGGCTTGAGCTTGCACGCTGATTCCCCCTCCGATGCCTTCGGGCGTTGAGCACGCGATTTCTGGTCAATTGACAACTGCGAACCCTGCACACTGATTCCCCCTCCGATGCCTTCGGGCGTTGAGCACACCCGCGCACAGATCGAAGCGATCATGCGTTCGACGCCTGATTCCCCCTCCGATGCCTTCGGGCGTTGAGCACTGGACGAGCTGCTCGAACGCTGGCCGAAGATGCGCGACTGATTCCCCCTCCGATGCCTTCGGGCGTTGAGCACCCTGGTTCGCCGCTGGCGCAGGTCGCGCTTCCGCCGCTGATTCCCCCTCCGATGCCTTCGGGCGTTGAGCACTCGCCAGCGGTGACGGCAACGGTCGTTGCTGCATCTGATTCCCCCTCCGATGCCTTCGGGCGTTGAGCACAGGCGGAAATGGGGGCCAGCCTGCAGGCCAACCCCTGATTCCCCCTCCGATGCCTTCGGGCGTTGAGCACATCGGGTTGTCTGCGGCCTGTCGGTGGATTTCAGTCCTGATTCCCCCTCCGATGCCTTCGGGCGTTGAGCACTGATCAAGGACGTGCTGCGCAACTCCTCGATCATCACCACTGATTCCCCCTCCGATGCCTTCGGGCGTTGAGCACTTGTTTGAGCTTGGAGTTACAACCACGGTTCGTGCATATTGAACATCCCATTCCTACGGGCGTAGAGAAAAAAAAAACATCGGAG
>JAEUIH010000020.1 GCA_016795105.1 Planctomyces sp. | reverse complement strand
GTACTCGAATCCTCTTCTTCTGCGGAAAACTCGATTTGATCCCTCAAAATGTTAGCCACTAAATCCCGTGAAGAACCGAATTTCGGAGGGATGTTCACGCTGAGACGCGTTGGGAGGTTTGTTTGTGGACGTGCATATGCAAGTCGGTATGTTCGAAGGATTGCTGATGGCCGAGCTGTGATCGGGTCCGTGACGAACTGCTCACCTGTTGGTTCCTCGTGCAATGAACGGTGTGCGCGGGGAACCTGGGCAGGCCGAGGTCATGACGGTACTGGTCCAACACGTTTCTCAGGAGACTGACGGCTCCCGGAATGGGAAGGTGCTGCAGGACAGTGGCCGCGAGGTAATGCGGGATCGACAGGCCGAATCCACCATGTAACACTCCACGACTGTTTCAATAACAATTCAGCCAGAATCAAACCAAATCTACGCCCAAAACCCGGCCCGTAACAATCTACAATGGTGAAAGCCGCAGCACGAAGATTCAGGAGCCTTATGGATGCCAACAACAACGACCTTCGTCTGGGATCCGGTGAACGACTGTGTGATTTCTGAACTGGATGGTACGGGAGCGACTCAGGCGGTCTATACCAATGAACCGCAGAAGTATGGCGGTGTGCTCAGTCAGCGACGCGGCAGCACCTCCCGCTTCCTCCACGCGGATGCACTGGGCACCACCCGACTGCTCACCAGCACCGCCGGAGTCACGACGGACACGTATCTCTTCGATGCCTGGGGAAATCCCGTCTCCAGCACCGGATCCACCGTCAACCCATTTCGATGGGTCGGACGGTATGGGTACTATACAGACAACGCAACCGGGCTTGTCTATGTCAGGGCGAGGATGTATGCGCCAACCATCGCAGTGTGGGTCAGTATGGATCCAATTGGATTTGATTCCGGCGATGTTTTATTGTATCGCTACGTCTCGAATTACCCGCTCCAACAAACTGATCCCAGCGGACTGATCGAACCAGTGACATGTGGTGTACTCTTGATCTGCGGCATCATTATTGGATCGATCGCCGGGTGCAGCAGTGCTCCACCGCCACTGACGAACTGTCTTGATGGAACGACTCCCCCAACTCCACCATCAACGAGGCCAGCCACACCTCTTCCTCCATGGGCAACGAAGACCGTGGATTGTGATCCGCCAAAAGGCGAAGTGCTAGCTCAAACTGCATGCGGCCCTAATCGCGGTATCGAATTGCGGCTCTGTAATAATGTGTTTGGATCACGTCCTCACAAAAGCAAATGCCTTACAGGATGCTTGGTAAATAAAGAAGAATACTCAAAGAAGCTGCTCTATTGTTACGTTTCTAAATTTCAAATGTGTGGCCTTGATCCCGCTACCGGCCTCATATCTCCCGGAGGGACGAAAGCCTGCAGTGATAAGCTGGATTGCATGGGATACGAGAACTTCTGGGAGTGTATTGACAGCTGCAAGCAGAATGGATCTGTAGATCCCAACGACGAAATCGTTGAAAGACTCAGGCAGCTCAAAAGGAAAAGCGATGTCTCCTGCTCAAGGATTTCTGGCCCCGTCAGCGACTATTGCAGAAATTGATGAGAATGGAAAAATCTGATCAACTCGCATCTGAATGTCGCTATGACTTCTTTGTCGTCATCATCAAAACGGCTATATCAATTTCACTGTATTTTAGCCAATATTACTTAATTGTTGATCGCATCGTTATATCGCAACATCAGGTATACGCGATGCCTGTTTATGCTCCCCTCTCTCTTTGGAAACTCAATTCAACCTTCGCCTGGTATTGTGAAGCGTGCCTCGAAACCGTTTTCCAGACAGCATACGAAATCGATGCTTCTCTGATCAGACAGAAATATTGGCAAGTGCGGAGTGCCGAGCGATGACCTTCCGGAATCATCTCTATGGCGGCACATGCTGCATAGCGTTTCAGGGAGCGTCCAAGCAGTCCCGGGACGGTCATGACGCATCCAGGGATGGCAGCTCTCCCGAAGAGGTGAGCGTGTTATTCGTTTTGTCAAACGAGGCTTTTAAGGTTCAAGATCCGATTGACGCCTCGTGCGTCAACCCAGCGGTGACGGCGTCAACTTACCGCTCGCTCATCCAGAGTCAAAATCTCTATTCGACTGCGAGGATGTCAGCATTCCAATTCCACTTCGCTCCGTTTCAGAGTGTCTGCAGCAGCGCGATCATGGACAAGTCGATTCGATCATTTAGTGGCAACACAACCATCAATCGGCATTCTTATCTCATAAGCTTCTGCGACATTAGCATAAAGTCTCATACGAGAGAGGGACACACAGCAATCTTTCACGATCTCCTTGTTCTTCTTGCCTTTTCAGTAATTGATTTTGGTGACCTCAAGACCGGGTTTCTTGCGGCCGGGAATCATCTGTCTTTCATGGTGCGTACGTAGAAGAGCGACTTTCGCCAATCTATCCAAAGTAGAAGACTTACCGTCGAGAATGTCGGTGAAGCCAAATGACTGATCACGAATACCAAACATGTCATGTCGACCTGAAATCTTCCGGAAACGCAATAGCCTCTCATCCAGCCTCTGATACTCGGCTCCAACTACAGAGAACTAAGCTGGAAAATCGTGTCGTGGTCGCATCCGCACTCGTCGTGTTCTTGACGATACTCTATGTCTATATGACGTGCACTTCTGGTATCGTAGGTTTGTACGAACGTCCGCCACTTCTTCCGTATGCTCACAAGACGCTGGGCTCAAACATTGTCTATGGTCTGTTCTTCTCGTCAGCTTCACTGCCTCTCGCCGTTTATATAAAAAGGGGACATGATTCTTCAGTAATAAACCTAATGTGTTTCTGCTTGTTGTACCTCGTTGTGAGTTTGCTCTTTGTTGTTTTCGATCGCTTGCCCTTCTCTGGAGTTGTTGTGATTCCAGCTTCTCTGGTTATCATCGCCCGCTGCGTCCGACTTCACCGCCTTCTCCCTCGCGACCAGATTCGTTAAGGAGTGTTTTGGTTCAGGGGTAGGTGGAATCATGAAGGATTGCAGTTAGCGAGAAACAGTGAGGGACATCCTGTCAAATCGCAGTTGTGGCATCGTGCCACGAAGGTTTTTCGCATGATGCCAAATCCGAAGGCTGTTTTGTCGAATTGGAAGGAAGGCGGGCGAAGCCCGGGACGGCAAGGTGCTACAAGACAGCGGTCGCGAGGTAAAGCGGGATAGACAAGTCGAATTCACCGTGTAACGCTCTACGACTGTTGCAATGACAATTCAGGCAGAATGAGACCGAATCTACGATCAACACCTGGCTCGTAACAATTTACAATGGTGACAACCGCCGCACGAAGATTCAGGAGCCCTGAGGATGCCAACGACGACGTTTGTCTGGGACCCGGTGAACGACTGTGTGATTTCTGAACTGGATGGCACAGGAGCGACTCAGGCGGTCTACACCAATGAACCGCAGCAGTATGGCGGTGTCCTCAGCCAGCGACGCGGCAGCACGTCCCGCTTCCTCCACGCCGATGCACTCGGCACCACCCGACTGCTCACCAGCACCGCCGGAGCCACCACGGACACGTATCTCCTCGATGCCTGGGGAAATCCCGTCTCCAGCACCGGGTCCACCATCAATCCCTTTCGATGGGTCGGACGGTATGGATATTATACAGATAACGCAACCGGGCTCATCTATGTCAGGGCACGGATGTACCAGCCAACCATCGCGCGATGGGTTAGTGTCGATCCGTTGAGATTTGTAGACGGGTTAAATGCCTACGAATATGTACGGAATAGTCCGTGTCATCGAATCGATGTAACGGGACTGTTTTCGTCCGACGAATTTGTAGCAGGCCTTCTGCAATTCATGAAGTCATTCTCAGGTCGAGTCGGCGTGCGCCAGTGTGTTCAGGCCTGCAGTAGACTTGTGACACCCCCGATTGGTTGCTTTTGTATCACGGGCTGCGCAACTGACGAGGTCACTGACTGTTGTGTGTCTGTAGTGGAAGCATGTTGCCTTTCGCGGAGAAAAACTTGTAACATACTTCGTCTCAGCATCGATTTTGGGGTCTATGAATGTATTTCACTCGGAGGCAGAAGTGGCTTGATTCTCCCGTTTCCGGCCTTTCAGATCCGCACGGTTCCAGCGACAAAGCGTCCCGGTTCTCTCACCGGAGCGGTAAGTAACGGATGTCCGGCCGTTGGTCATAGTGGAAGTTTCTGCGTCACGGCTTCGGCCGGATTTGCAACTTGGACGTATGGAGCTCGAGCATGTTATGACTTTCGAACTGGCAAGGTTGTGTCACAAATCGGATTTGGTATCGGCACTGGAACTGGAGTATCTGCCGGTGGTGAGTATTCGTATACGAGCTGCGGCTTCCCCGGCGACTGTTGCACACCATAATAGGTAAACAGCTATGTCACAGCGTCCGGCGACAAGTGAGCACACCAACATTTACGCGTGCGTGTCTTATCGCCCCTTTGCATATGTGGGGTTCGTTATTCTTGGAGCCTTCTTTTGCATCTTTCCATGGTTTGTTGTTGCCGCTCCTTTTGGTCGACTGTTCCTGTTTGCGTGCGGGTGTGCTGCGTTGGCAATCGGATTGGTATCATGGCATCTCCGTGTGGCACTGAGAATTGATGAATGCGGTGTCTGGTACAGACACGATCTCCATTCCGGGCAAGCCCGTCTAGTTGCTTGGAATGAAATTGCTGACGCAAAGTGCGTTAGTTGGGTCGATCATGAGGGAAAACACAAAGCACTATTACTTGAGCTAGTTTCCTGCAAAGCGGTGTTGGAAGAGAACACCGCACGCATCAGTTACATGCTGAGCTCGGACGATCTGAACGTTCGCAGCAACGACATGGTGCTGATCTCGCACGATGAACTAATGTGGGATCCAGATGAACTTGCGATGCTGATAAGGCGACTCGTGGGTAAGCATTGCATGCGATCCGGAACCGTTGCAAATGACATCGCTGATTGATGCAGTAAGTCGCTGTACTGCATCGAAGGGCCAAAAGGGGTCAGGTCTGAATGGCACTGTCGATTTTGTGCATGCGCTCAGTTTGAGTGTTACGGACCGAATGGATATCATAGTTTTGGCCGAATTGAGAGTGTCGGGACTTGAGGTCTTTCCTGGCCCGTTGGCCGAATTGCCTCGAATTCCCGAGGACTGTTCACGTGAGGCGCGATGGGAGGTACACATGCGGACGTGCGTCAGCAAATTTGTACGCTCGAAGGATTTCTGATGGCAATGCCGTGATCAAGACTTTCCATCGCGGCGTTGATGTCCTGCGCGGGCGAGCACGGGAGCACGTCACAGTGTCGATCGTGCTGGCGCGATCCTGAGTCCGTCGCGCGGGTGCGATCCGTGAAGAACCGCTAACCTGTTGGTTCCTCGTGCTATGAACGGTGTATCGCAGGGAACTCGGGCAGGCCGAGGTCAAGCGGGATCGACAGACCGAATTCACCGTTTAACACTCTACGTAGGTTGCAGTGACAATTCAGCCGGACTCAAACCAAATCCACGACCAGAACCTGGCTCGTTACATTGCTTTCGCTGAAAATGCCTGAAATCTGAAAGAGGTTCGATGGCGTGCGTTTGTCGAAACCTCTCGTTGTGAATTCAAAGCGAATTCACGGCTCAGTGCCGGCTGCGGTGGCAGCAGCGGACGGAGCAGAAAACCTCGTTCTGAAAGTCCCAGGCCTCATCACCGTTGTACAATGGATATCCGCAGAAGCAGCATTCTGCTTCTTCTCGAATTCCGTTGATGCGAATCCGCTCCGGAACCGGTCCGGGATCCTGTCCGGTGATCGCTTCAATCCAGTCGCGAATCACCCTGGGATTGTCAATCCCGGCCTGACGCAACTCTCTGACGCGTCTCTGCGTGACCCCGATTCGAATGGCAAGGTCAGCGATCCTCACGCGATGCTGCCTCATCAGTCGAATCAGGTCTCTCCCACTGAGCGTCGTTGGTGGCAGAGCTGCCTGAACCGGTTCGACTGGCCGGCTTTGTGGTCCGACCATGACGTCCAGGTACAGCAGCAGGTTGCCCCGGTGTTGTGCCAGACATTGCTCAATCAGTTGCTGGCGCTCCGATTCGGTCATTGTGCGAAACGTCTGCAGTCCGTGCTTCAGTTTCGAAATGACATGTCGAACAACGTCCCTGTCGCTCGATCCCACATGACAGTCGCGATCAATGATCTGCCGAATGATCGGATGAATCTCAATCGGGGCTGTCGTGCGGGAGCTCCGCTGCGGAGCAGCGGAACTGTTCAAAGATGAAACAACATCGCCCTGATTGTCTTTCGGCAAATCAGGGCGATACGCTGAGTCATCATGGCTTGCGTTCACAGACTGCGTCATGGGTCACCTCCTCGAGCAAACTCCTGACATCTCCTGTAATGCTCGTCGATCAGCAGTTCACACTGCCACACATCGATGCTCATTGACCGTTCGCGTCCTCTTCCGGCTTGCGGAACATCAATCCAGCACCAGAACACATCCAGCCCGCGGCCTCCGTATCGCAGGCCTTGTAGATGTTCCCGGCGAACCGTTCGGAACGGACCACCGGAAGTGCTCATTTCCTCTGGCTTGATACCATCCGGCGGTCCGATGTTCGGTCCCCGGAATGTGCGGACCTGATGGCGAGGGGCCACGAGTATTGCCTCGTCGTTCCGGATCCAGCCGGGACGTTCGCAGACTCGCAGCCACTCGCCATCCTTCAATGCGTACCATTCACTGCGGAGCACCTGAATCAGGTCTCCGCTGCGAGGCAGTTCAGTCTCCCGTTGCGTCATTGTGTTCTCCCAATAGAAGTGTTGACATGGACAGTTCCTTCACGTGTGAAGACTCAGCAGTTTGCATCCTGCCTGCTGAGTCTTCGGTTGATTGCGGTCTGTTCTGCCGGCCGAGTTCCTCTCGAACGGCCTGAGTTCAGCCGGCGACCGTGACCTCACGAACAGAAGTTATGTCGACCGTCACCATCGGCGTTGCATTAGGGGCATTCGCCGTTGGTGGGTCGCCGGGGAGTGCCGGACTGATCTCAGTCTCAGCGTCCAGTCGACTCAGAATGTCAGCCGCCACGCTGCGGATCAGCTCGAGAGACTGCATGAGCACTTTCTCATCGCCATCCCAGAGCTGGATGTAGTCCGAGGCTCGTGTGGAACACTCCAGCCCGATTCCCCGGCAAACGACGTAGGCCACAGATTCCGCTTCGGTTTCCCGAACGGTCTTTGAAGTCTGATCGCGTCGGTCTCCCCGGTGCAGCAGTTCATGAGCCAGCTCATGAGCCAGCGTCGAGAACTTCTGAGCAATGGGCAGACTGGAAACCACTTCGATGCGTCCCCCATAGGAAGCACCATTAGCTCCGCCCAGGATGGCATCCACGTAGTCCAGCTGAAGCCTGTGCTGTCGAACAACGTATTCCAGTCGCAGCAGGTAGTCACCCGGATCACCGGCCAGAGATGTGAACTGTTCGAGTTCTTTTCCTTCGGTTTGCTCCACGTCAAAGACGTAAGCCACACGAAAGCCGCGAACAACTTTCGCTTCAGGCTCGTTGTCGGACTCTCCGACTGCACCAGAGCCGCCATTCTTCGCGTTGTCATCCTTCTTTCGTCGGCCAATCATCGGGGCGAGAATGGCGATGCCTTTCTCATCCTTTTTGACCCAGCGGTGAAGTTCCTTCCAGCGTTGAAATCCGGCGACAAGTGTTGCGGTTGGACGCTGCATCACAATCAGCATGCAGTTCCCAAACGAATAGTGATGAAACCTGCTGAGCATTGACAAATACTTCAGCAGCGTTTCGCTCTTCCCCTGTCGAAGGGATTCCGAAAGTTCTTTCAATGCGTCATCACTTTTCTTCAGTGCCTCTTCACGATTCATAGTGAAATAACTCCTTTGAGTGTTGAGTCAGTGACTCAACGAACCAGAAAACAGATGGAAAACCCTTGGTTTGCACGCCATCGGCCTCCAGTGGGGAGCCTTTCATTACGGTCGTTTGTGATGCCGCAGTTGTCTTCAGAGCCGTAACAGCAGTTACGATGTGCTGAAGCTCAGCCCGTGGTTGACCCCGACCAGTGTCTGTCGCAGACCGTGCTCGCATTTTCCAGGCAGCGAACAATACGGGCGATGAACTGGCAGCGAGCCGGCAGACTCGTTCGGGGGTCACCGAACCGGGCGTCCGCGGTCAATGCATGTGCTGACGAATCTCGTCGAGACCGGCAGGCTCCCCAGTGGAAGCGATGGATGCTCGTCTACCCGTCTGCGATTGCTTCAACGCGATCCGTCGCGGAGCAAAAGATGGAGAGAGGCGGGTGTGCGTGAAACCATGGAGAAGAACCTCTCTCTGATCAGCCTCGGTGATTGCGGTTCCCGGACTTCTGTCGACGTGAATCCAGCGACGACTGAGAAGACTCAGCAGCTTCCTGTTCACTGTCAGATCCTGAATCGCCGCGATCATTCTGCTCATAGATCCACGAATGGACCCTGTCAGCGACTTTGGCGACCAGCGGGAGTTCGTCTCGACCGAATGAGTTACTGGAATCCCAGCCATCATCCGTTCGGAAAATCCGCACGATGTTTACACTGTAGCGAATTCCGGAATCTGTTTCGTTTTTCCAGATCGCTGCTTTCACTTTGCCGAGTCGAATTTCGTGAATGGGACGATTTGCCATGGGGCACCTCGCTTTCCTTGAAAGAAAATTGTTCAGTCAAAAGAAACAACCATTTCACGCACACCTTCTCTCTCGGTCAGCACACAAACGGGACGCATGAACAAACCCGGATCGCATGTGCTCAACGAGCCAGCAGGCGCAGATGGAGGTGGTATGGCTTGCCGCGGTATTCCTGTTGCACAGCAGACCCTCTTTTTTGTACTGGCGATGGGGAAGCAGGCCAGAGCTGGCGGGCGAGCAGTTGTCGGCATGTCTGCATCGGGGCGGCTGAAAGCTCATGCGTCGGATTCTGGCCGCATCAGCCGGTGGACCGGAGACGCTGTCGGATCGAACCTTCGCCAACAGTCACAGGGCGAGACACCACAGGATCAACAGTGATTTCAACGCCCGGGCTTTAACCCGTGGCGCCCGCTGTTGACGAAGGTGTGCGAACCGTTTTTGGTGACGCAGAGCGGGGTGGGGGATATGCCGGCGGGACGATTGAATAGGGATGTGTGCTGTGGCAACCTGAACCAGCCTGAGGAAGCGGAGGCGGCACTGCTGGGAAGCAACCATGCCAAGGAATACTCAGGTCTCGCGTCGAAGCGTCGATGCCCGGAACGATTGAGACGGCCAGCGAGGATGCTGCCGTCTCAATCACTGGCATCACGGTCTGTTCAGGCCGTGCTGGCTCACGTGGTCGAGCAATTTCTCTGTGTCTGAGGAAACTTGGTCAGAGCCCGGAATTGGATGACACATCGATCGAGCGATCCGCAGTTTTCTACCGGTTCCTGAACAAGGTTGGTCTGCCGCGGTCACAGCCTCAGGGTTTTCAAATCCACCCGACCGCAACCTCTCAACGCCATCCCGGATCTCGGTCTCCAGCCACTTGATCTCCGGATTCTGACTTCGATGTGAGCCATGCCTCCCAAATCCGTCCGCTGCTGGCTGTTCTGACTGCACAACGGCCTCTGCCTCTTTGCTCATGTCGCACTTCGGAATCATGGACGATGCCGCGTCTCTCAGATTCGGATCCTCTCAACCTCATCGAGCGTGATCTCATCGTCCGTGCGATCATATAGCTTGGTCGTGCGAGGTGATTCATGCGCAGCGATCGCCTGAGCCTTTTCGACAGTGCCTCCGTTCTGCAGGTACGCCGTGATGCCGGTGGCCCGGAACGTATGGCAGCACACTTTGTTTGAGAGTCCGGCGCGAATGGCTCGGCGTTTGATCATGCGAAATGCGTCATTCCGGGACATCCGTTTTTGCGTCAGCTGACCGGTCGTGCCGAGAGCGGAACGGAAGAGGGGAGCGAGTTTGTCTTCACCATGCCCGGAAGCCCGCAGATAGGCATCGATGTATGCTTCCGCAGTGTGATGTGCGGGAACGGCATGGTGTTTCCCACCTTTTTCATTCAACCGAATCCAGGCGCGTCGGCCAATCTGGTAATAGTCATCCACCTGCATTCCCACGACAGCACTGACTCGGGCAAAGGTAAACAGCATCACCGAAATCAGGGCGCGATCCCGCAGGCCGATGGTGGTCGACGTGTCGATGGAATCCAGCAGTAATCGAGCTTCATCCGCGGTCAGAACGGGAGTTTTGCCACGTTTGATCACGTATTTCGGACCGCGAACGGACGACGATGGATTCATGGGGATGATCTGCCCAACGACCAGCCAGTCCAGACACATCCGAATGGCCGCCAGATGCTGCTTTACCGTTGGTTTGGCGTATTTTGCGGTCAGATGCTCCACATACGCGGCAATGACAATCGGCTCCAGATCATCCAGAGCCAGCCGACGATCATCACACCACGCGAAGAAATCCACGAGGGCTCGATGATACGCCTGGCGAGTATTCCGATTTCGAATGTTCGCCGTGAAGAACTCATAAAACCGCCGAGTCGCTTTAACTCCGGCGACTCGCACCAGTCGCGGCACCTCTGTCGCTCCAGCCGACCCCAAAACCACCAGCTCCTTGTCATCTCGTGCCATACCCCTCCATGAACCATAACGTCCTTTATGGTGCACCGATTCTCGGTCAAACCGCAAGAGGCAGGCTGCAATCAGAATGAATGCAGCGACGAACCTGTGGACCTAGAACAAGGTCTGCTGATTTTCTTTGGGAGGCCAGAACACGCCCAGTACAAGCCACGTGTTGTAAGGAAAATAGGTTCCCATGAAGAATCGTGTGTCCTTATCGTTACGACAAAGTTCACCGAAGAACTTCCTCCTGACGCTTTCGGCCGCAGCTTCATCAGAACCCAGCCGGGCCGATTCATTCAGAAACAGCGTTCCAAGTTCCCAGTCTTCACACATGGCCGTATGCGGTGATTCGCTATCCTCACATTCGAACACATAATGAAAAGAGAACGGTATTTTTCGCAGCGGCTTTTGCTGCTCACCGAAGAGCAGCGTCTGCCTGAACAGATTTTGCCATTCCGGCTTCCAGTCGGATTCTGCAGGCCGAATCTCGAGGTCGAGGACCTTCACCGGCCGAACGATCCCAAGTGAAGTGCGGTCTTTGTCGTAAAGAGCAGCTAACTGGTTCCGGGTGTAATGGGGCAATTGGTCGATAATCTGTCGACGGGCTTCCCACTTGCGCTTCGCGCTCAACGGCTCGCCAATTTTCCTGATCGACTCTAAGACAGGCCTGCGACTTTCCTTGCGATTATCATTCCCCGCCCCTCACGATTCCAGTTCAACCTCGATCCACTGGTATTTGTCGAATTGCTGGTCTGCTGGGCGGTACCTGTAATCAATCGGGTAAAGTCGAACCCATTCTCCCGCCTCTGTGATCCCTGCCGTGCAAACAAGTTCCTGATATCCTCGTGATGGCAGTGGGTATGTCTTTACGAGAATCAACACCCTGATCGTTTCGGTTGATCCCACGGCTGCTCCTAAACCAGATGAGTTATCTTTAGTCCCGTCTGTTCAGCCACCTGCTTCGCAAGATGCGACCGATGACAACAGGATGGCTGACACTCCATACACACCAAAACGGAAGGAGCTTCCTGAACAAAAGTGGCAACTTGTGCGATGGAATCCAGCTCACGACTCAATGTTGTGGCTGTGTAGTCGCGAAAGAGACTGTCGTAGTCCGCCTGGGTTTTCAAATCCTGTCGCTTCTCGGACTCGATACCAAGCTCCGGAATATGTGTGTATCGAATTTCAAGCGATTCGCAGAGACGTTTTAATGTTGACTTATGAAATCCGTATCGTCTTGCGACAGGATTTCGCCGTACGTCCACAAGATGCCTGATACCGGTAGTCACCAGCCGATTGAGAAAGGCATCGACGCTTAGACCTTCGTAGCCTGAAGTGTATACGGCGAGGGGTGCCGTCTTTCGAACAGCCAGCTTCTGACGTCGGCTGTTGACAGTAAACGCAGGGTACTGCTGATAAACATTGTCCAGAAGGCTTTCCAGTGGCATATCCCGGTGAGTTCGAACAACCCTTTCCGCCTGGTATTTGAGTTGTTGATCGAGGTGCGTCGGGATTGTAACTTCACCCAGCTCCCAACACGAATCCCCCTGCCCTTGCACGTACCCCTGTTCCTCCAGTTTTTCTATTTCCTGGCAGAGTGAAAACGAAAATGGGCCAGAGTGATAAGGCACGAAGTCATAGAAGGAGGCAGTGGATGCTTCTTCTGAGGACTGCCGGAGGAGAAATGCCCATTTGGTCAACTCTACGCGATTCACAGGACGTCCTGCGGCCGCGAGCATGGCAAGCATCAACTTTTGGCGAGTGAGCATCTGAATCCCTCTTTCTCTTCGATTTGAACGCAATTTTACCATATCCGTTCCAGTTTCTGATAGCGGTAACTGGCTGACATGGGCTTTGATTGAGAGCTCTGGTGAAGAAGTGGATGAGCCGTCGTGGTACGATTCTATGGGGATGATGTTTTTGACATTGTTGATGTAAGGGAGGACGTTTCGGAGGGAATTTTAGAAGAAACGGCAACGGCACAGAGCTGAGTGATCGTGGCTTTGAATGTCTCGGGAAGTTGTTCCCACGCGTCAATAACATGCTGCAATTCATCGGGAATCTGCAACCGGCAACCATCAGTGCAACCATGCGAGAGGTGACTCTGCAAAGTGTTGTCACATAAGACTTTATAACCAGCACCATCCGGTCTCGAAAACCGGTGTACCGGCAACGGTACCGAGGGTTCGAATCCCTCCCTCTCCGATTCACTCCGCGAATAGAGAATTGGCCGTATTATTATACGGCTAGCCGCAGCGTCACCAAAACGCCGCTCCGACGCCTTCGGCTAGCCGTCAAACGAACTATCACTCTGAACCCGCGGCACATCCGGTTTCTCACGGCACTTCGAATGATATCGGCTTGAACGTCAGGTATTGAATTCCTGATCCGGCATTGTGGAAGTCGAACCGATCGTATCGATAGCGATCCATCGGAACGTGCGTGTGACCAAAGTAGATGTTCTGAACTTCAGGCGTCAGCGCAGTACTGCAGTCTCCAAGATACTTCAGAATGGTGCGACACGTCTGCCGTTTCGTATGTCGAACTCGCGGCACAACGCCGTGGAGGCGTGTATACAGCACTGCCGAATACAGCAGATTACTCAACTCCCCTTTGACCTGATCATCGTGAAAACGCGCACGATAGCTCTCCAGGCCTCCTTCATGTCTGATTCCATCCAGGACATCTCCGTGCAGAAACACATTACTGCCAATCCGCCAGAATGAAGGGCTCCAGCTGAATGTCGGATGCCTCTCGCTGATTGACGTCAGCAACTCCTGCATACGAGGATGACAATCGTGGTTCCCAAGCAGGTATACCCATGACGCTGAAGGGTTCAGGGCAATCGCGTTCTCCAGCCACGCAGCCGCAGCCTCAAGCGTCGCACCAAATCCTCCCAGCTGACTCCAGCGAAAATCAAAGATGTCGCCGCCAAGAACTATTGACTCTGCAGAGGCAACCGCGCTTGCATGCTGCTCCCAGTATCTCTGGCCAACCGAGCGACGGCTGAATAAATGCAGGTCGGAAAGAAACAGCCCTGTCATAATCGAGCCAACGTAAATGAATAAGTCGTTTGCGTGCTGGGGATCTCAGTTCGAACTCAACAAACCGGGGATAACCGAAACTCTTACGGGAGTGTCATGGAAGAATCTTCTGAAAGAAAGTGCATGCTGCGTGATTCGGACGAAACGACTGACTCAGGAACGAATCCCCCCTGTGTTTTTCAGCCCAAAGTTGGCGCCAGATGACACTCATCACCAGACCTTAACACAAGATTCACAATCCAACGAGCATCTTTAACGAGGCGTTAATAATTACCCAGAGAATTCATCATCGCTTTGCATTACCTGTGAATTTCTTAACGACTTGTTTTCTGATGTGTGCTTTCCGGAGACCTCAACATGCCGAAATCTGCCCTTCGTCGCGGATTTACTCTGATCGAACTGCTCGTGGTGATCGCAATCATTGCCATCCTCATCGCATTACTCCTTCCTGCTGTACAACAGGCGCGTGAATCTGCTCGACGAACTCAATGCAAGAATAATCTGAAGCAAATCGGACTTGCTCTTCACAACTACCACGATACTCACAATGTCTTTCCCCCGGCCGCTCTCGCCATCCGATACGATGGTACCGCGGTTGCCCCTACAGACGCTGAACCAGGCAGAACCGCAGTGGCAGGTGGCTGGGCGTGGAGTACGTTCATTCTGCCATTTCTTGAGCAGTCGAATCTCTATCAGTCTCTCAATCCAAACGGGAACAACTTCCCAGCCGCTCCTAACCAGTTCACACGAACAGTACTCACGGTCTACCTGTGCCCAACGGAAGCAAGTCCGGTCATCCACACAGCAACAGCGATGGGCGGAGACGGCGTCAGCGACGGTCATGCTCGTTCTTCATATCCGGCTGTTGCCGGAAGCGGAGCGAACGCGGACTATGCAAACAAGGCTCCCTTCAATACTCGCGGAATCATGTGCTACAACAGCCGTACCAGCATGAAGGATGTCCTCGATGGTACCAGCAACACGATGATTGTAGCCGAGAGATTCTGGGACGGAAAAGATTCCGAAAAACGCCGCGGTGTTGTGTGGGTCGGAAAATCGCCTGGAAAGAATCCTGGTGACGTTGGCAACAAATACTCCAACATGATTCGCGTCGAGAATCTCCCGGCATGGCTGATTAACGGTACAAACAACAATGCCGCAGCAAGTATGCACGGCGGCGTGTCTCAGGTTGCTGCAGGCGGAAGCTCCCAGAAGGGCGGCATCGGCATTCAGGTGTTGATGGGCGACGGCGGGGTCAGACTTCTCAGCGAGAACATCCATGGACCGACATGGCAGGCACTCGGACAGATGGCTGACGGCCAGGTGATCGGAGAATTCTGATGAAATCGAATCCTGCATTGAACTACCACCGACGTGTCTTCCTCTTCAATGTCCTGGGCTTCAGCCTCCTGATGCCCGTTGCGGGCTGTGGCGGAGATTCGCTTGAACTAGTACAGGTCACAGGACTCGTAACGTTTGATGGTGCTCCTCTGGTTGATGCCGAAGTCGTGTTTCAGCCAGAGGACGGCCGCCCGTCGTTCTCCAGAACCGATGAGAATGGTCGCTATGAACTGCAGTACACAGACTCCAAGTCCGGTGCCGTGACCGGTGTACACACGGTCCGAATCAGTTCCTACATTGAAAAAGACATGGATTCAGAGAATCCAATGCGACAGGAAGGACGAGAAGAATTCCTTCCTGAGTCGTACCATTCAAAGTCAAACCTGATGGCAACCCTGACTCCGGGGAAAGATGCCATCATCGATTTTCCGCTGACCACGAATGGCGCTCCGCCCTCTGCGAAGTAATTCTGAGTGCCCGGTTCACTCACGCATTTCTTTACTTCCAGTCTTCATCAAAGAAATCTGCATCCACAACTTTGCCCGGCCAGACAGAGTTTGCCGGAGTATTCAGGTCGATGATCGCCCAATCCGGAAGCATCGGCACTTGTCGCGCATTGTTGAGGTATGCATATTCACGGAATGTGAAGCTGCTGTTCAGAACGACATATCGATCCGGATTCAGTGGATTCGGATAAATCATGATCGCAGCATGCTGAGACGCCGGGTAGGATTTTCCTTTCATCGTGATCGTATCAGCCGCCCATTGGACCGGCAGTCGGTCAGCAACTTTTGCCATCACGCTATTGGACGTCGGGTCCCCCCAAAGCACAAGATTCGCGGACTGGATCATCTCTTCCGTTAAATCCACATCATTCACGACTCGCGCATCACCCCGAAAGTGACGTCGCCAGTGTTCGATTGCCCGAACAAGCTCACTCTCCGCCCATCTGCCAACAGCTTCGTTCGCCGACTTTCCGGTTGGACGCACGAATATAAATGAATCCATAAAGGCGTCATCAATCGGCCCCTGAAGGTTGTGACGCTTTCCTGTGCGAGCCTTGCCAGGCTCCGTCAGTTGCCAGTGTCCACCGACATTAACGAAACCGCATTTCAGAAAGCCATCAGAGAATGGCTGCGGAATTGAGATTCGATCACCATCAATCACCACAGATTTCGGAACCTGTCGCTCGGACAATGTCAACAAGGGCGGTAAGTCGATCGTAAATGCAGTCACGCGATCTGTAGAAACAATCACTTCATTCGCGGTCTCAGCTTCATTCTGAACGGCTCCGTCCAATCCGGCGACCTCAGTCGAGGAGCGTCTGAATCCGGCGCGAATCGAAGCCAACGCCCAGTGCTCCTGAATTCCGTCAATCGTAATCCAGTCCATCTTGTTGTATTTCAGCGTGCACGTTTGAAATCGGATTTCCTGAGGAAGCACTCGCTGAATCTCCGCCCCCTTCGACAGGACGGTCAACTGGTCTTCAATCAGCTGCTTCGATGCCGCGTCGTATCGATGCCCCATTCCCTGCCCAATCACATGTCGCAGCCTGATCCCATGCGAAGCCAATGCAGCTTCCATGACATCGGCAGCCTGCTTCTGTGAATCATTCTCACCACTGTAAGCAATGGTCGGGCACTGAGTCAGATTCACGGCCCACTGGTTGCAGTCATAGAGATTCCAAAGCTTCTTCTCCCACGGAGCCGGTGAGAGATCTTCCTTCTGGAACACCTTCAGGAACTGAGGCGTCTCCGAAAAACCTGCTCCAGGAGTTGCCGCAAACCATCGATCTGCATAATGAGTCGCGAACTGCCAGCAAGCGGCGCCACCCATCGAGAATCCTCGAACACTGATCCTGTCTTCATCAATTCGATATCGCCGCTGAACATCGTCCAGCGCCTCGAGTACATCCACCTCACCGGCAAACTTGAAGGCGTTGCAATAGCGTCCATAGGGATGCAGAACAATCGTATGTGCCGGAGTAAACTCGCCGGGACTTTTCATTCTGTCCCAGAGAAAATTCACTTCACTCAGTTTTTCTCCTCGACCATGAAACCAGACGTCACATCGAACCGGAACACTGCGATCTACGGCATAGTCAGCAGGAATCACCAGTCCATATGGCTGAACCGTCTGATCAATCCTGCTGATGTAACCGCGAACGACAAGTCCCTTTCTATGGATCCAGTCCGACTGACCGGCAAGCAGCTGCTCAGCGCGAGTCAGCCCTTCCAGCAACAAAGCATCCGCTTTATCAAGTTCATTCAGGTCGAAAAACTCATCATAGTCCAGTGCACACCTGACGGCTCGCTCAAAGATCATCACATCCGGCAGCAGGTCAATCCTCGCGGGATCGCCGGTATTCTGAATTGACGCAATCTTCGTCTGAAGCTCAGCCAGTGACCGTCTCAACGAATTCGCTCGATCCTCAGGCACCGCAACCCCGGCTGCCGGAATTCTGCGAACCTGTTCCGGGAGGTTGTCCTGCAGACCATCCGCAAATACGCATGGCCCTGCAAACACAACCGTCATCAACACAGCCGTCATCAACACAGCCGTAATTTTCATTGATTTGATCCCTGAAGATCGTTCCGTATTGCACTATGTAAGAATTTCACGAACAACGTGGCCATGGACATTCGTCAAACGACGCTGGATACCATTGTGGTAATAGGTAAGCCGTTCATGATCGATCCCCATCAAATGCAGGACCGTGGCATGCAGGTCATAGGTCGTGACTGGATTTTCTCTGGCACTATACCCGATCTCGTCTGTTGCGCCGAAGGCGAACCCCTTCCTGAAACCACCTCCCACAACAACATTCGTAAACCCCTCCGGATGGTGATCTCGACCCCGACTGAGTTTACCCTGGTCTGCCTGTGCATACGGAGTACGTCCGAATTCTGTGGTGATCATAACGATCGTTGAATCAAGCAATCCTCGCTGACGAAGATCCTGAATCAGAGCAGAAATCGGTCGATCAACTCGCAGCGATTCTCCGGTGTGACTCTTGTAGCCGTCTCCCTTGATATCTCCGTGAGCATCCCACGAAACTCCATCCCCCGTCCACAACTGCACGGTACGGACTCCCCGCTCCACCAACCTGCGGGCCGTAAGGCAGTTTCGAGCAGTATCGCGACATTCGGGCCGATCCAGCCCGTACAGCGTTTGAACATGCTCAGGCTCAGAGCTGAAATCCATCGCTTCCGGAATTGCCGTCTGCATTCGTGCAGCCAGTTCGTAACTTCGTATCCTTGCTGACAACAAATCACTCCCGCCGCGTTCGTTCAGATGGCGAGCATTCAGCTGCCCAAGCAAATCCAGCCGGTCCTGCTGCGTCACAGAATCCAACCCGCTCGCCGGCGTGAGATCCGGAATGGCGACCCCTCCCTGAGTCATAAAGGGAACCCCCTGAAACTGGGCAGGGAGAAATCCGCTGGACCAGTTAAACGCTCCCCCCGCAGAGTTTGGGATCCCACGCGCATCCGGGAGCACGACGAATCCTGGAAGGTTCTCCGTGAGATTGCCCAGCCCATACGACAACCAGGCCCCCATCGCCGGAAAACCCATTTGACGAAAGCCTGTGTTCGCCTGAAAGATCCCGGGAATGTGGTTCGCTGTTTCCGCCACCATCGAATTGATCACCGTCAACTCATCGGCTACTTCAATCAGATGCGGAAACAAGTCCGACATCCACAGTCCGCTCTGGCCTCGTTTTGCGAATGCATAGTGGGGTCGATGAAGCTTGCCCGCCTTTCCCATAAAAGGATCCGCTTTACCGAATTCTGCCGGCATGTCCCGATCGTGATATTTCTCCAGTTCAGGCTTATAGTCAAACGAATCGATATGACTCAGCCCTCCGCCCAGAAAGATATGGATCACATGCTTCGCCCTCGCCTCGTGATGCAGCCCGGAGGCGCCCGAAAATTCAGCCGCACCGTCCTTCTGTGAAGACTTCTCCTTTGCAGACGCAGATGGAAGCAGCACGCCGTCACGCAGCAGCAGATCGATGGCAGCAATGCTCGCAACTCCGCTTGCCGCATGCGACAGTGACTCACGCCTGGTCAGCCAGTTCGCCCGGTAGATTGAACGACGCCACATTGCCTGATGACTCCTGTAACAGGAACTCTATTCAACAAACAGGAACTCATTCGTATTGATCAGCACAATCGCCAGTTGTTCAAGCCCTCGCTGTTCGACCAGACGCTGAGTCAGCTTCAACTCATCCTCTACTGGCACTCGGCCCAGAACAAGCGAGAACAGTCGCTTCGTCTGCTCTTCAATCGAACTCCCTGATTCAAGCCGAATTCGATCAGCAAGTCGACTCGCGCTGTTCTCCACAAAACTATTGTTCAACAGCGACAACGACTGAAGCGGTGTAATTGTCACTGCCCTGCGCGGTGATGAAACCGACGGATCTGCACAGTCAAATGACTGCAGCAACGGGTTATTTCCGGATCGAGCCCACAAGCGGTAAATGGTTCGTCGACATGTCGCTTCGGTGAATTCCCCGGTCGGCTCTGTAAACTCTGCGTTCGTCCCCATCGCTCCACCGTTGACTTTGATGTCGCGGTACCCGGGCCCTCCAACCTCAGTATTCAGCACACCGCTGACGGCAAGGATCGAATCCCGAAGCGATTCACCATCCAGTCGACGCGAGTTCGCTCTCCAGAGCAATCGATTCTCAGCATCAAGCTCGGCAGCCTTCTCATTCTTCACCATCGAAGATTGCCGCCAGGCCGCAGATGTCACAATCAGCCGGTGAATGCCCTTGACCCTCCAGCCACCGTCCACAAACCTGCGAGCCAGCCAGTCAAGCAACTCCGGATGGCTTGGACGACCGCCCGAGAATCCAAAGTCGCTCGGCGTATCCACGATGCCCTGCCCAAAGTGATAATACCATAGTCGATTCACGAGCACCCGAGGAGTAAGCGGATTCCGAGCATCGGTCATCCACTTCGCCAATGCCAGCCGGCGCTCAGCTTCGGGAGCATCCGCCTTCAATCCGAATTCAGACACTAAACCACCCTGCGAAAGCGCTCGCAACCCTCCCGGAGAAACTTCGTCTCGCGGATTCCTGTGATCTCCTCGAGCCAACACATGAAATACAGACGGCTGCCTGGGAATCACCACATGCGCCTGACCTGTGAACGCATATCGAGGCGTTCGCTGCTCGAATTTCTTTAGCGAGTCTTCAGCAGCGAGAATTGCGCGTGCCAGTTCACTGTGCCTGCTCTTCTCCTCATCATTCGCCTGAGCCAGAACGACACTCTGCGAATCCGAAATCCCGACAGACTCGGATTGTGTCTCAAAGTGACTTTGCACCTCATCCTGCGTCAGAGCCTGACTATAGATCGCCGCGAAATGCAATTCTCCGGTCCATGGACGGCCGCCGGAGACTTCATCACCAATCGCCAGACGAAAGCTGTCATCCCAGTTTGACAGATTACCAACATCAGTGCGACTCACCACCCGTTTTCCGTTGAGGTAGCCGTTCAGTTCGCCCGACCGATGATACGTGTAGACCACGTGCGTCTTCTGCAGTGAGACAGATTGATCAGGCATGAGTGTGGACGGCAGCCCGTTCTGGTCGGTCTTTGAAGTTCGAAGTCGTAAATCGAAATGATCTCCATCCTGAGCCAGAGTAAAGTTCCGTCGTCCAGAATCCATCGACAACGTCACGATCCGTGCCGGCCCCTTCTGGGTAAGATTCGATGGGGTCAGCCACACCTCAACAGAGAACTCATTCCCTGCTCGGATCGAAGAAGCAAGGGTCGAGCAGGCTTCCGCAGAGACGTAGGGCCACTTACCAACCGTTTTGTAACCAGTTGTCCTTGCACTGGATGTTGCAGCGTCGGTTGTTGCGATACCGGTTGTTGCAGAATCCCCGCTCGCGTGAAGTCCTGGCCGGAACAACATCTGTAAACCAGACAATGAGTCAACGGATTCCGAATCACCCGGTTTGCCGGTCTGCAGTGATTCCGCATATTTCCTGCGCAGCGAATCTTCGAATCCCCGCAATTCGCTGCGATGCTGATCCAGTTCCGTTATCAAACGGAGATACTGATGACTCCCCGGTGTGGCTGCGATTCCCTGACGTTCATTTTCTTCCTGCGTCACTCCTCCCAGAGCCGCAGCAAACTCATAGTATTCGCGCTGAGAAATCGGATCAAACTTGTGATCGTGACACCGCGCACAGTTGGTCGTCAAACCAAGGATCGACTGACCAACTGCACCAACGAGATCCTCCAGATGATCTTCGCGAACGGCCCGTTGCATCTCTTTCGAACCCTCTCGATGCCCAACCTGATCCCAGGTACCGCACACCAGAAATCCGGTAGCCAGTAAGGCATCGAGATCATTCGGATAGAGCACATCTCCTGCCAATTGCTGACGTACAAATTCATCGTACGGAAGCTCATGATTAAATGCATCGACTACCCAGTCCCGATATCGCCATGCATTCTCGCGAATCCTGTTTCGTTCAAATCCCTGGCTCTCCCCGAATCGAATCACGTCCAGCCAATGCCTAGCCCACCGTTCACCATAGTGGGGTGAGGCAAGGAGCTCCTCAACAACCCTGGAATACTCCGCAGGATCATCCCGAAATGCAGTGAGGTCGACCTCCTGCTTCAGGACATCTTCGTAAAGCCGCCCGTTGCTCTCTCGAAGCACCGGAGGTAACCCGATCAAATCGAGGTAAAGTCGCCGAAGCAACAGCCGAGCATCCGCCGGTTCCGCTGGTTTGAGACCCTTTGTTTCCAGCTTCTCAAGGATGAACAGATCAATCTCATTTCGAGGCCAGGAGGTATCACGGACTGAAGGCAATGGGGGTTGACTGACTGGCTTCAACGACCACCAGTCATAACCAGCTCGCACCTCTGTGGAAAACCGAAACGGATCGATCGGGTCGGTTCCCCACTTCGCACCTTCTGCAATCCACCGACGAAGAATGGACTTCTCTCTCTCTGCGAGCGGCGTCCTGGGTGGCATTTCATCTGCGACAATTCTTTGCCACATCAGACTCTGCTCCGGCTCTCCCGGACGAACAGCCGGACCGCTGTCACCACCTGCGGCCAGCCGAGCAGCGCTCGCAAGGTCAAGTCCGCCTTTCTGGGCGTTCCCGTCATGACACCCAAGACACTTCGCAGCCAGCAAAGGCGCAATGTCGCGATCAAAACTCAGCGGCTCAGACTCATCAGCCGCCAAGGCCACCGGCATCAGCAGCGAAACAACCACCAACCACGCCCAACTCTGCGCAACCATGTCTTCACCTCACGGGACTTGTCGAAAGCAGATGCTTCGCCAACCACTGAAGTGTAGCCCGCCTCAACTCCGGAGAGAAGGCGGTAACAGGTTTCGCTGCAGGACTCTCAACACAGGCTGGACGCGCCTGCTCAACGCACTATCCAGCAACGCTCAGCTCACTGAGCAGCACATCGCCGGGGATCAGGTCTGCACTGCGCTTCTGTCGGATCAGACGATTGGCAAATTCAATCAGCCGATCCGTGGAAACTTCAAGACTCAACTTGAGTGCTCGCTCTCGGGCCGCCAGTGACATAACACGAAGTCGCTCAGGATTTCGGAGCAGCTCCAGCGAACGGGCAGCCATTTGACGCGAATCATTGACACCCACCAGATGACCACAACTGCCTTCGACCACCTGCTCGACATTCCCCCCGGCAGCTGCCGCGACAACCGGAGTTCCGGAGGCGAGGCTTTCAAGAATTGCAGCCGAGAAATTCTCTGTGACGGAAGCCGTCCAGTAGATGTTTGCTCTGGCATACCAGCCCTTGAGCTCATCTCCAAACAAAGCGCCCGGAAGAAGGACTCGATCGCCAAACGATCTGGACGCTGCTCTGAGCTTACCCAGAAGCGGACCTCTTCCAAGAATTACAAGCTGAGCCTCAGGGAGCTCCCGATGAACATGACGAAATGCTTCCAGCAACTGCCAGACGTTCTTCTCCCGAGTCAGCCGCCCTGTACTCAGAATCACCGGAGTCTCGCGATCACTCTCCGGATGGAATTGTAGATTGTCCGGCGTGAACCGCTGACAATCCACTCCATGGAAACCTAAGTGACCAACTCGGTGCCCATAAATCGACCGATTTCGGGTCGCAAGATAATTCGATGGCGAAAGACTTGCATCATAACCCTCAACCACTGGCTTCATCATCAGACGCAGTAAGGGCTGGCAAAGCTTGAAGATCAGCGTGCCGACGTGCTGCTCTCCGTAACCCACCCAGTCCGTCTGAAGCAGATTGATACAGGGAACATTGTACTTCTGAGCATAACGCACACCAACAGGACGCCCATATCCTCTGATCCATGCAGAAGCCGCGCCGAATAGACCCGTTGCTTCGTCCACCAGAATGACGTCCGGAGAAAACTCCTCCAGCAAGGCACTGTCGTCCCAGACACGCCATGATGCCGCCTCGGGAAAAGACCGTCGGAACGGATTCGGGACTGATGGAAACGCGACTGAAGAGAACTGTCCAAGCTGCCGCAACTCATTCAATCCTGCCGCACCATTCGCTACACTCTCCTCACCCTGCGGAACTCGAGGATGAAACAACCGGACCGTATGGTTTTCCCTTAGCAAGTAGCTGATCCGCTCGTGCACCAATGACGAAATCCCTGTCATTGCGGGAAAGTACGAATACGTGAAAACCGCAATTCGAAGCGGCAGCTGATTGGAGCGGATCATAGTCATTCCGGATCTTCTCTGAATTCTCGGGCCCTGTTCGCAAAATCCATCGGTCTACTAAGAACACGATCCCCAGTCTGAATTCATCGCCAACCTGGTTGAACTCTTTTCCGCCTCCACCGTGACGATTCTCCAGAAACCTCCATCCCCGATAGTGTTCACATGAACAATTTTTCACTAAAGGTGTCACGGACCGTTTTGGCAATATGGGGTATTTCACGTCCGATCGCCGCTGGTCTGATGCAGCCAATGCCCGATGCCCCGAAACCTATTGCTCGGCTGCATCACCCCATGACCTTGTCGCTCGACAATCACTCGGTCATTCCCATCCCTTCCGAACCAGACCCGTTCTCGTGATTCGGTATGACTGTCCTCCTTGTGCCGCAGAGTTCTTGTGCGACGAGCTGCACCATTTCTCTGGCACTCATCTTCTGCCTTCGCAACTTTCGTTTGTCAGACAAACCTGCCAATCAACGCCAGCTATTTTCACGCCCGAGAGATGCGTGCAATTTGAGCAAACACGACCTATTTTACCAAAACGGTCCGTGGCACCTTTAATTTTGATGGGGGCTTTGGGCTTTGACTGATGGTGGGGGTCGGCTACTTTATTGAAGCTGCAGGTGTATGTTCGTGCGTTGATTCACTGAGTCAGTCTGATGGAATCTTATTGATGTTGCGATTTGTATTGTGGTGCATGGTGGTGGTTCCGTTTTTTTCCGGCAGTGCTGGTCAATGCACAGCCTCGGATGAATCCGGGACGAAGAAGACCGGCTGGATTGGGAAGTCCTTCATGCCGCGAGAAGGCATCAAGTATCGCATGGGAGAACGTGATCTCGCACAACCTCTCCCACTTCCGCTCGATGTCTTTGCTGAAGATGGCGACTGGTTGTTTGTTTCCGGAGGCAAAGTGCGTAAGTCCGATGTTGTTTCAACCAACAAGGCGGCCGCGTACTACGAAGAGCTCCTCAGGAAAAACCCGAAAAATTCGTGGGCTCTTTGCCAGCGAGGTATTCTCGTTGGTATTGATGGGGAACTGGATCAGGCACTAAAAGATTTTGATGCGGCAATTGAGTGCGATGCGAAGAACGCCGAAGCGTTTGTGATGCGAGGCATCCTGCATTTAACAAATGAAGAGTTTGATCGAGCCATCACGGAGTTTGATCGGGCAATTCAAATTCGCCCCGACTATGCTGACGCCTATCACCAGCGAGGGTTCTATTACTTCGAGAACCTTGATGACAATGAAAAGGCGATCGCTGATTTCAACGCGGCCATCAAAGCCTGCCCCGAATTTAGTGAAGCCTACGCCGGGCGCGGGCTGGTGTATCAGTATCTGCAGAGACCGAAAGACGCGGTTGCGGACTATGACAAAGCGATCCGTCTGGATCCGTACGCCATTGACTCACTTTCAAACCGAGCACTAATCCGCGCGGCGGGCGATGATGAGACGCTGCGAGATGGAAAGCTGGCAATCGTTGATGCGACAAAAGCCTGCGAACTGACAAAGTACGAAGATGTTGAAACGCTCAGTGTTCTGGCAGCCGCTTACGCAGAGGACGGTCAGTTCGATCAGGCCGTCAAGACCCAGATGAAGGCAGTACTGCATTCGAGCGGAAAATCAAAAATCGAACTTCTCAGAAAAGTTGGATTGTACGAGCAGAAGAAGCCTTATCGATATGCAGAAGAACTTCAGGAACTGCTGGACTCTAAGGATGAAGAATGAGGGTTCACAGGGGCTGAACGATTGAGGACAATCGTTCTACTGTTCTAAAGTAGATCAATTGTCCCCAATTGATCACTATCCCTGCCCGCGCTCTCGCGGAAACACACACCATGCGGCCTGCGGCCGCCTGAGCAAATACGAACACTGTCGCCTGCGGCTCCTTGCGCAAATATGAGCACCGTCGCCTGCGGCTAGCCGCTAAACTAGGGGAGGTATTTTTTGAGTAAGTGCACGGTAGCGAGGCAACCTTCGGTTTCACTCAAGGGGCGATCCGGTTTGCGCTCTGGTTTTGGAAGTGATGGGGCGTGGCCTGGACCTTCATATTCGACTTCGATCCAGCCCTTAAAACCAGATGCTGTGATCTGGCCAATCAATCGTTTGTAGTCGGAATAGCATTCTTCACCGTTCACATCAAAGTCGATCGACTTTGCACAGACTGCCTTTGCGTAAGGCAGCATCGCCGCAACTCCCTCGTAGCGGTCATGAAACTCGCCGGTACTGCGATCCTTCTGGAAATTCCCGAAGTCCGGCAGAGTACCACAGTGGGGGTCCGCAACTTTCTTTGCAACCGAAGCCAGCCATGCTCCATCGGTTTGAAGCCCCGCCCCATGATTCTCCAGCAGGACGTCCAGTTTCAGCGGGACGCTGTATTTCAGGAGCTGAGTCACACCATCTGCAAGTAATTTAGCCTGTTCTTCAGCAGGGACTGAATCATCGCTGATCGGATTCACTCGGACACCAATACACCCGAGAGTCGCCGCAGCTTCCAGCCATGGCCGATACTTTTCGACGTTTGCCGCTCGTGTTGCCGAGTCTTTTGCACCAAGCGCATCGTAAAGATCGATCAGGATCAGAACATTCTTAACACCGGCATCCGATGCCCGTCGATTCAATTCGTTCAGTGACTCTGCCTTTGCATGGTGATCTCCGAGTAATATTCCGCTGTAATCGACGCCTTCGAAACCGAGCTGGCCAGCGATTGTCGGGAATTCAAGTGAATCCCGCTTCTCGAATCCTTCGGCACCTCGAAACGAGCGATTGAAGGTCCATTGCCCGAGCGACAAATGGAATTGAGACTCGGCCTTCATGGCAGCATTGACTCGAGCAAGTGTTTCCGCGAATCCAAAAGCAGCGATCCCGACGGCAGACTGTCTGAGGAACTGGCGACGATGCATTCCCTGAACTCCCTTGATTCAAAACTTACTATTGAGATCCAGCTGCCCTGGTGACTAACACCGCTTCCGCAGGCTGTCCTGATAAGACTGAAGCAACTGCGAGCAATCGATGAGAAACTTCATCCGGAGTGACTTCCATCCTCTGTTTCGCGAACTGAACAGCACTTGGGAAGTCGCCGACTGATAATGCTTCAAGACACAGTTGATGAAGCGTTTCAACCCTGCACAGGAGCGACACCACGAGGCTCAGGTCTGACCGACAGCGCCGACACTCCAGGACAACGGCCGTCTGTTCGGCACCGCATGTGGGACACTTCAGTGGAGCGGAGAGGTTTGGCATCGTCAGCGATTACCGATCTTCCACATAAAACAACAGATCGATGAGTTTTCCTGACGCGACGTCAAGTCCTGACTGATTTCCCTGAGCGGCACATCCCTGAATCACATCGATCAGCTCGCGAATCTCCGCTTCATCTTCTTTGGATGCAGAGGGAAGAAGCCGACGGGCCTTTGCAATCAACTGAGTTGTCTCTGAACTGAGCCCGCTGTCGGCAGCACTCGCAGCTTTTTCGGATGGTTCCGCCGAACCCGCAGACGACGGCGCGTCCTTCGCAGAATCGCCGAAGGCTTCCGCCAGAGCCGTTGAAGCTCGCGCTCCTTCAGCCGTTCGGAACCGAGCCATTGCACTGTTCACGGTGATAAAATTTTCGCGACCCGTTGTTCGATCAATTGCACTGACTTTCAGCTGCCCATCCAGAGTGAGGTCAAATCGAACGATCACTTCACTCTCTTCATCAAGATCGGTGTCCAGCCCTTCCAGCAAGAATTCACCAATGCTCTCATTTCTCTCGGGCTCAGTGTATTCCCCCTGAAGAATTCGAATCTGAACCGCAGCCTGCCCTGGAGTTGCCGTGCGAAACATCTCAGAACGAGATGCCGGTAATGGAGAATTTCTGTGAATAATGGGCACCGTCTGCAGTTCGGTGCGAGCCATGGAGAATTTCACGAGAGATTCAATGCCCAACGTATGCGGTGTAATATCGACCAGAAGAGTGCCCACATTCCGGCCGGCAATCAATGCTCCCTGAACAGCCGCCCCCATTGCAACACAAAGGTCCGGGTCGATTTCAAGATGAGGCTCTTTCTCAAGTCGATTCCGCAGAAGATTCTGAACCATCGGAGTTCGACTGCTGCCCCCAACCAAAATTACTCGATCCAGCTGCGTTGGCAACAGCTTTGCATCTGACATCGCCGCGTCGATACAGGCGATCGAACGTTCGATTAATGGCGCGATGAGGTCCTCATATTCGCCTCGAGTGATTTCAGTGCGAAGATGCAGCGGTTGTCCATCCTTCTCCGCGATGAATTCTTCACTGATCTCAGCGACCACCTCCGTCGAAAGCCGTTTCTTTGCCTCTTCAACTGCCTGCAGAAGTCGTGATTGCGCCACCGGAATCTTACGAAGATCAATCCCGTGCTCTTCGCTGAATTCATCACAGACATAGTTCAGCAGCAGCTCATCAAAATCGTCGCCGCCAAGATGAGTATCACCGTGACTGGAGAGAACTTCGATCACTCCTCGTTCAATCTGAACAATCGATACGTCAAACGTTCCGCCACCGAGGTCATAGACAAGAATTCGTTCGTTTCGTTCTGAATGCGGTTCGTAGACAAGAATCGCTGCTGTAGGCTCGTTGATGATTCGCACAACGTTCAGGCCTGCCAGTTCACCGGCAAGTCGAGTCGCTTCGCGCTGATTCTCATTGAAGTATGCCGGGACCGTGATGACGGCTTTCACGACAGCATGTCCCAAAGCAGATTCCGCCAGCTCCCGAAGCGTTCGCAGGATAATCGCGGAGATCTCCTGAGGAGAGTATTCTTTGCCGGCGACGCTGACCTTAATCTCTTCACCCATCTTCCGTTTGATGGACTTAACAGTTCGTTCGGGGGCAATTAACGCCTGATTGCGGGCAGACTCACCGACAAGCAATTGCCCGTTCGCTCCAAATCCCACAACAGACGGAAGAGTGGCAAGACCTCGTTCATTCCTAAAGACCTCCGGAGAAGTCTCACGCACCAGCGAAATCGCGCTGTTTGTCGTGCCAAGGTCAATTCCAACGATGACTTCCACGGAACTCACTTTCCAGAAGAAATTGCGACGACACGTGCCGGACGCTGCATTACCTGCTTATGACCGGACGCGTTTGCACCACTCGACTCACTCAACTCTTGTTCAATACTCGACAACCGTGTTCTACAGGACGGCCGTCGCAATTGCAATTTTCATAGAAGCAACTGTGGGTCCGCCTCCTTTTCGACACGTGACTGGCTCGCTAATATCCGGGTGCGACAGAACAAACTTAGCAGAAGAACAGGGCCGTTCCATGTCTCGACAGAACCAGAAGAACAGAGAAAAATCAGGACCTTCTCCCGAATCTGCACGACGACAAATGGAGAAAGGCAATGCAAAAGAAGCTCTGAAAGAAGCGAAGCTCTGCTACCGGGCTGACCCCTGCAATGATCATCAGATTCTGCTCGAACAGGCATTTCTCTTCAGGATCGACCAGCTCTATCGCTTCAATCAGCTCGATGACGCTCGAGCTGTGCTCCACGATCTCACAGCAATTAAGAACGTCGCGGCTGAGACGATAACCGGAATTCAGCGAATGCAGATGCTGCTGAATAATCAGGTCTCTGCAGCTGCACTGAGCGACAACGCTGAGCTTCTGACGGAGGTTGCCGATCGCGCAGTTCTTGACCCATCGATACCTGTTCCAAATCAAAACGATCTGCCAAAGCAGGTTCAGGTCGTTCGAGAAGCTCTGAGACTGGTGGAACAGGGAGAAGACCAGTCGGCTACAGATTGCCTGAATGAGATCCCTCGCTCATCACCTCTCTCAGACTGGCGACTGTTTGTGCGCGGCCTTTCGGCCTTCTACCAGTATGACCAGGAACGCATGCTTGCGAACTGGTCTCGCCTTGATGCAAATCGACCCGCCCATCGAATCGCTGCAACGCTGATGCGAGCGATCAAGTCTGAACTTCCGGGCTCCCCCAGTTCCGGCCAGTCAAACGTCGGTGAAATTGCGGACGTTAAAGCACGAGACGCAGATCGCCGGCTCGAGATCTATCAGAAGGACAGCTCAGGAAATGGAATCCTCAATGAGATTGTCGAGTTCGTTCAGAAGGCAAACATGCGAGCAACCTACGCTGCCATGAAGCGACTCAATGGCTCAAAGTCTCCCGAACACCAACAGTTGTACGAGAGACTAATGGATGTCTTCTGGCGAGACAGCAGCCGGGCAGAATCAAATTCCGCCAGAACACTTCTGACACGCACCCTGTCCCCGCCATTGCTCGACCCTCACTGGAATCGACTCAACGCAATATCTGCCGACGAAAACCTGCCCATCGATGAAGGCCCGGATGAATCCGAACGCTGTTGGCGGGCGTATATTGATGAACTCGAGGAAATGCCGTTCCTGGCCTCCGAACAAAAAGAAGTCATTACGGCCGTGATTCTTGAACACATCGCTGACTTGTTGAAGAACGTCCTCGATTATCTGGAAGATAAAATCGATGAGGATCCCGCAGAAGACTGGCATTTTCCACCTGAAGCAGATTCAAGAGAACGATTTAAGTCGCTTTACAACAGATTTGAAAAGAATCAGGAAGAAGTGCTTCTTGAATGCACTCAACAGTCTGTCAAACTGCCGGAGCCGTTTACTCGTCTCATCAGCATCTACGAAAGCCAGGGGACCAAACTCAGCCTGAAAAAGGCTGAATCTCTGGCCGCTGACCTGTTCTCGTCCCACCCGGGCAATCTCTTTGCAAGCTGCTGGCTTATCAAACGCTACTGTCAGATCGGGAAGCCACAAAACGCTCGAAGTATTCTCACCGATGCACTGACACTCCGCCCCCGCGACGCCACCCTCAATGAACTTCGCAACTACCTCTCCTCACAATTCATTTGCCAACATGTTCAGGAGCGACAGCTTACGCTCGCAAACGAAGAAATCGAGCGATTCGCGGCGAGCCAGAAGGTTGTCGGAGACACAGTACTTTCTCAGGTCTATTCAGTTGGCATCAAACTCATCACGAGTCCGGAGACTGCTCGCGAAGAAATCGCAACGCTGGTTGAGCAGTCGAAGGAACCTTGCGTGATCTGGCTGAACCTCTGCCGGCTGGTCACCGATTTCAAACTTTCTAAAAACTGGCGTACGGAATTCGACAAGCCCGCCCGCGAAGCACTGTCGAAAGAACTGACTGCCGAACGAGCCGGTGAAATCGCCAGATTCTTTCTCAGCCTCCGAAGGAATGGCCATAACTATGTTGGCCGGGTGGAGCACGAGAAATTATTCATCAAAGCAATAAAGCCGCTCAGCAACTCGCACCGAACGATCTGGGCACAGGAAGATCTTCGCGATGTCTGTGAGTTCTTTCTTGATCGAAAAGACCAAAAACTCATCCGGCGTGCTCTGCTTGAGCGTGGCGCCAAACTGTTCCCGTCAGACGCACATTTGCTGTTTTGGTACTGCCGCGAACTGATGCGACTGGATTCTTGGCGCGTAAACAGAATCGAATTAAGCCAAATGCTCAGAGCAGCTATTAGAAGCCATGAAAGTGGACCTCGCCAACTCAGTCCTGGTGACCTCAAAGAACTCAAATCGCTTCAAAAGGAAGTTGAGCTTCATAAACCCTTCTTTGAAAAATTCTTCGAGGCGATGGGTCACCACGAATTTGGTGGCCTCTTCAGTGATCCGGACGATTTTGACGACGACGATGATGATGATGATGATGACGATGACTTCTGACGATTCGATGCAGAACGTCGGTCACTCGGAGTCCTGAAATAACCGGCCCATGCACTTTGCAATTTCTCCTTTCACTGAAATGACATCACAATGCTGCTGGAACATCTGCAAACACTGGGGCTCTCACTGAACGCAACCGGCGAAGAAATCCGCAACCGCTACCTCGATCTTGTAAAGCAGTTCCCGCCCGAACAATTCCCCCAACGGGCAACCCAAATTCGCTGTGCCTACGATTTTCTTCGAGACCCAGTCCACGCGTGGAAAGAAGAATTGTTCTCCACGAAGCCTGCGACATCCATCGAAGCGATTGCACTGGAACTGATCCCCGATATCCGTTCCTCTCGCATCCCAACAGATGTCCTGCTCTCTCTGGCACGATCATGAAGAAACTGCCCATGGACACTGAACTCATCGTTTCGAAGCTTCGCGACTGGCTTACGGAAACTCATCGGGAGATCGAACAACTCACCGACCCAACCGCTGACACTGCTCAGGCAACTGCTGATCCACAGCAAACGGTTGGCCTGCTTCAGCTGGCAGAGGCATTCACAGCTCTCCGCCACGAAGTCAAGCTGCAGACTCGAGCCAGCCGAGGTCTTGAAACGACGATCGAACAGGCATGCCGAGGACTCGAATCAGCCAGCCAGAGCTTTCACTCAGTTCAGGCACGCGAGAAGGAAGCTGGCGAACGATCGGCTCGCCCTCTGATCGATTTGATCGTTTCGCTTGATGAAAGTCTGATTCGCGCAATCCAGGTGTTTTCTCGCACAGCCTCATCTATTCACGAAACTCAATCTGCTTCTCTCAGTTCGATTACAGAGTCGGTGGAACAGGCCTTTAGTGATCTCCCGGCATGGAAACGCTGGCTTCTGCGAAATGATGTCCAGAAGGCTCAGCGCAAACTTCATACCACTCTGATGTCCACCCGGCGGATTGACTTATCCGTCCTGATGCAGGGATTCGAACAAATTCAAAATCGACTGACCCGCTCACTCTCTGAACTTGGAATCCAGCGAATCTCATCAACCGGAATCCCTGTCGACCCGACACGTATGCAGGTCATCGAACTCGTGCCGTCGAAGAGTCACGCTTCAGAAACCGTTCTCGAAGTCGTACGTCCAGGATATGTGATTGGAGATCGCGTCATTCGCTTCGCAGAAGTTCGAGCAACCGTAAGAACTCAGGCCGAAGAGACCTCCACTCCTTCCTGACAGCTCCATTTCTGCTCCGGCAATTCATCACTGCGTCAGCGTTCCAGAAGCAGACTCATTGCACTCCTGACCGACTGCTCACAGGGCCCCGTCAGCGACCAGGTCTGCTCGAAGCCGCCGCGATCTGAATAAATCTGATCCGGTCCATAGTACCAGACGCCGCAGTCTCCATAACCGGCAACACAAACAAACGTGCCCTGCTCAGCCTGCGTTTGCGCAAACAACTGAAACTCAACAAATGGTTCTCCGGGAAGATGCACGATGTCAATCGCCCCGATTCGTAATCGGGTCATCTGAGCAATATGACCGCTTCGCAGACGCTCCCCAAAGCCGGAAAACATGGCCGCAGTAAGTCGCACTGAAAAAGGCTGATCGGGATGCAATTGCTGCTCCAGCAATTTCGGATGAAAAGCGCCCTCTTCACGCACGGTGAACTGAACCGGAGCAGACGTCCACTCGATCTCTGACTTCTGCATGCCCGAGACATCAACACTGCATGCCGAATCTCCTGAGCTGCTGCGACGCATCGCATCCTGAAGTCGCGAGGCAAACCCGTCTCGAGCAGTTCGGCTGCCATCATTGTACTTTCCAACAGTCACGTTGCCGCCACATCCGTTGAAGTAAATCTGAAAGACGCCGGTCTCCTGTTCGAACTTCTGACGAGCCATCCCCACGCAGTCCCAGGAGATTCTGGCGTCACCGTAGAACGTCTGAGGATGAGTCGCGTAGTAGTGGAGTTGAGCTAACCGGATGTCGCCTGCAAAGAATGTCAACGTACGGAGCCACGGATCGATCAATCCCTCTGGAGCATCTCGAAGACTCTGGTCATGAGTCAAACTCGCTCGCACTCCGATGCTGCCATCGGATCGCGGAACACGGCGATTCGACGCTGTGCGTTCCACAATCGCTTTTGTCGCAACAACCCGAGTCACACTCTGAGCAAATGGAACAGCTTTTAGAATTGCATCTGCTGCCCGAGTCGCCACATCTTTTGTAAACCTCAAGTGCTGCTTCAGTTGCTCACTGTGCTCCCCATGAAGGATTCGTACGGCGTCGGCATCCAGGATCGGGGCTGTGTGCTGATGCAATGACTGAAGCACGACTCGATCACGTGTTGTCCCCGCTGCTCGCGCCATTTCGTCTCGTATGTACTCATCACTTGTGTTGCAGATGCCGCAGTAATCAACTGCAGCAATCACATACACGTCCGTCCCCGCACGTAACACAATCCCGCGCAATTCCAGCGGATGCTCAATACTGGTGACTGTCGGCATGCAACCGACGCATGGACCATCACCAATCGGAGGCGTCACATCTGCTCGAAACGGCGCCAACGTCAATCGCGGCTCCATCGCAATCGTTCGCGGCTCAACTGCATTCAATGCCTTTGCCTGAGACAAAAACAATCCGATCAGGAACACCGACCGCAGGATCATCCAGCCACACCGGTTAGTCCTTCGATCGTCGCCAAATCGTAAAGCACCGAACCAGACGATTGCATGCACTACCAGATTCATTGACACACGAGATTCCCCAACATCGCATGACGAACTGCACCGATGGAAGACATTCCACACTGTGACATGCTTCCGAAGGAGACATTCTCCTGGTTCAGGCTCAATCCTTCAAATCCATGCCCCGCCGATCACTCCGCGAAGCTGGAAATTCCGGCAGTACCTGAGCAAGTTTTTCCGTTTGCCGGAGCATTGCAGATGCCAGTTGACAAAACCCCGCCGCTGCGCATATTCTGGATATCTTGACCTACAGGTTATGAATTCAAGATTCGCCAGCGCGGAGGCGATTGATGTTGCAACTTTCTCGATGTGTCAGTTCGATTCACTGTGTGTGCCTTGCAGGAACCCTGGCCCTCCTGCTTTCTCCGCTCTCTGCACAGGAGCCGACGGGCCCTGGCAGAGCCGTTGACTTCGGCCGAACAATCCGACCACTTCTCGCGGATAAGTGTTTCTCGTGTCATGGACTCGATCCGAAACATCGCGAAGGTGGGTTGCGACTCGATGTTCAGGATGGACTTTATGGTCCCGCGGATTCCGGGTTGACGGCTGTCGTTCCGGGAAAACCTGCGGAGAGTTCCGTCTATCAGCGGATTACAGCTGTTGACGATCAGAAGATGCCGCCTGCGGATTCCGGAAAGACGCTCACAGAAGCGGAAAAGCAACTGATTCACGACTGGATCCGTTCTGGCGCAAAGTGGGAACAACATTGGTCACTGATTTCACCAACACGACCGGCTGTCCCCAGCGCTGAAGGAAGTTCATGGCCGCGAAATGAAATCGATCAGTTCATTCTGGAACGTCTCAACAAGGCCGGCATGCAACCCTCGGCAGAAGCAGAAAAGACATCGCTGCTTCGCCGAGTCACTTTCGATTTGACCGGACTTCCGCCAACACCGGACGAGATTCGTGAATTCCTCGCAGATCAATCTCCGAACTCTTACGACCAGGTCGTTGAAAAGCTCCTGAGTTCACCTCACTATGGCGAACACATGGCTCGCTTCTGGCTCGACGCCGCCCGCTACGGGGATACTCACGGACTGCATCTCGACAACTACCGAGTCATGTGGCCATATCGTGACTGGGTTGTAAGCGCTTTCAATGAAAACAAACCGTTTGATCAGTTTACGACTGAACAGCTGGCTGGCGACCTGCTGCCTGATGCGACTCAGGATCAAATCCTGGCCACAGGCTTTAATCGCTGCAATGTCACGACCAGCGAAGGTGGCGCACTGCCGGAGGAATATGAAGTCTATTACACCAATGATCGAGTGGCCACAATGTCAACCGTCTGGATGGGAATCTCGATGGGATGTGTCACCTGCCATGAGAGTAAATTTGATCCATTTGAAATGAAGGACTTCTATCAACTTTACGCCTTCTTCAACAATCTCGATGGTCCTGTGATGGATGGCAATGTTCAGGACACTGCTCCGTTTATGCGTGTCACCAGCGACGAACAACGAATTCAACTGGCGTCTCTCGATGCTCGAATCGCCGAGCTGAATGGGCAATTAAACAGCTCGAACCCGGAAGTGGATGCCGCTCAGACTGCATGGGAGGCCAGTTATCGTTCGATGATGGACTCACCGGTCGCATGGAATACGCTTTCACCAGAAGAGTATTCTTCTGCCAGAAGTGCTGCATTCGAAAAACTGGAAGACCAGTCATTGCTGATCAGCGGTACCAACGCGAGTCAGGACACCTACGAAGTGACTGGCACACTGTCGGCAGGAACGACAACAGCCATCCGGCTTGAAGGACTCATACATCCATCGCTGACTGAGGGCGGCGCGGGACGCAGCTCGAACAGCAACGTGGTGTTGAGTGAGCTGGAAGCTGAGATTGCGATTGGAACAGCGCTGGCGGATCAGGCGACTTCATCGTCCGTCGAACCTGCTGAGATGTGGCAGAAGATAAAATTGTCGCAGGCATGGGCAGACCATGAACAGCCTGATGGTGACTTCAAAGTCGCGAATGCGATTGATGGAAAACCCGAAACAGGTTGGGCGATTAATGGGCACAACCGACGCGAAGATCGAACCGCAATCTTTGCGTTTGAGACTCCGTTAAAGAGCGATGTTCCGGTGAAGCTGAAGGTACGTCTGCGACATGAGTCGATCTTTGCTCAGCATCAGTTTGGTCGAATTCGCCTTGCCACGACATCCGCAGACAGAATTCCTCAGTTCTCAGCATCCAGTGTGCCACAGGACATTGCTCAGATCATTCGGGCCAGTGGAGTTGAACGGGATGAGAAGCAGGCCATCATGGTTCGCGACCATTATCGGACTCTCGTTTGTAATCACCCAGCAATTGTGTCCGCGAGAGAAGAACTGGCAACAAAGAAAAAAGAGCGAACAGACCTTGAAGCATCATTACCGATCTCTCTCGTATGGCGAGAAACACCGAAGCCGAAGCCAGCCTATATCCTCGTACGAGGTGCCTACAATAAGCCTGGGGATGAAGTCTTCAGAAATACACCAGCCGCTTTGCCACCCCTCACTGGCATACCGGCCGGCGCAACCGCCAATCGACTGGATCTCGCGAAATGGCTATTGGCACCGGAACATCCGCTGACCGCCCGTGTCACAGTGAATCGATTCTGGCAGCAGTTTTTCGGACGTGGAATTGTGGAGACCAGTGAGGACTTTGGATCGCAGGGGTCGCCGCCAACCCATCCGGAGCTTCTTGACTGGATGGCTGTTGATTTTCGGGAGAGTGGCTGGAACATCAAGCAGCTGGCCAGGAAGATCGTCACGTCAGCCACGTATCGTCAGTCGGCGGTTGTGAGTGAGTCAGCACTCTCCGCTGACCCAGGAAATGAGCTCCTTGCACGTGGCCCACGTTATCGGATGGAAGCTGAGACGATTCGCGATATCGCTCTGGCATCCAGCGGACTGCTCGTAAAGAAGCTCGGTGGACCCTCCGTAAAGCCGTATCAGCCGGAAGGGATCTGGGAGGCTGTCGGATACACAGACAGCAATACGGCAAAGTTTGCACGCGACAGTGGCGAAGCATTGTATAGGCGATCGTTGTATACATTCTGGAAGCGCACTGCGCCGCCCCCAACGATGGCAACGTTCGATGCGCCGTCTCGTGAGACCTGTACGGTTCGGCGTCCGCGAACCAATACTCCGCTTGCGGCATTGGCTCTGATGAACGATGAACAATTTGTAGAAGCCTCCCGAGCCATGGGGCAACGGATCCTGAAAGAGGGAGGAGCATCCGATGAGTCGCGGATTGAATACGCGTTTCTTCTGACGCTGGGCCGGTATCCGAGTCCGGACGAGGAGAAGGTGATCCAGGGCGTACTCAGCGAATCCTCACAGAGATACGCGGGCGACAGTGGTGCCGCAACGAAACTCATTAGCGTGGGCGAGTCGAAACCGGATCCAACACTGGATCCCGGACAACTTGCAGCCTGGACTCTGGTCTCGAACCTGATGCTGAATCTCGACGAAACAATTACGAAATAGCCCTCCGCAGGAGTCACCACATGAATCTTCTCACTGAACACTGCCTGCAAATGACCCGTCGCAGCCTGCTCGGAAGCGGAGTCCACGCAGCGGGAGCAGCGGCACTTTCAAGCCTCATGGCACAGCAAACGCGCGGAGACGGAAGTCGTCAGGAAAATGGTGCGTTGCCGGGAATCCCGCATCATCCGCCCACTGCGAAGAGGTTTATCTACCTGTTCATGAATGGCGGTCCGTCGCAGATGGACATGTTCGACTATAAACCGGAACTAGACGCTCTCTTCGATAAAGATCTGCCGGACTCTGTGCGTCAGGGACAACGAATCACCACCATGACATCGGGCCAGGCTCGATTTCCCATGGCGCCATCAATGTTCAGGTTTCAACAACATGGTCAGTGTGGCAGATACGTCAGCGAACTCCTGCCCGAGACCGCAAAGGTCGTTGATGATCTGTCGTTTATGTATTCCGTACGAACGAATGCAATCAACCATGACCCGGCTGTCACATACATCCAGACCGGCCGGGAACTTCCCGGCTGGCCCAGCATGGGTGCATGGCTGACCTATGGCCTCGGTGCCGGTACAGAAAATCTCCCGAACTATGTTGTGATGACGCCCAGCTGGACAGGCCGAAAGAGCGCTCAGGCACTTTACTCACGACTTTGGGGCACTGGGTTCCTTCCACCGAATCTTCAGGGCGTCGCGTTGCGGGCAAAAGGTGACCCCGTGCTGTTTATCAACAATCCGCCAGGTCTCGAAGCTTCCGATCGCAGAAAAATGCTGGATGGTCTTGCTGAAATGAATCGCATTCAGTTCAGCAGGATGGGAGATCCGGAAACCAATGCAAGGATTTCTCAGTATGAGATGGCCTTTCGAATGCAGACCTCCGTTCCTGAACTCACAGACCTTTCTCAGGAACCACAGCACGTCTTTGAACTCTATGGAGAAGACGCAAAGACACCAGGAACATTTGCAGCCAGTTGTCTGATGGCGCGGCGGCTGGCGGAACGAGGCGTTCAGTGCATTCAGCTGTTCCACCGCGGCTGGGATCAGCACACCAATCTGCCGAATGATCTTCGCAGTCAGTGCCGGGATATCGACCAGGCAACGCGAGGCCTGATTGAAGACCTGAAACAGCGAGACATGCTCAAGGACACACTCATTCTCTGGGGCGGAGAATTCGGGCGAACTGTTTACTGCCAGGGCGACCTCCAGCGTGATAACTATGGTCGCGATCATCATCCGCTGTGTTTCACAATGTGGATGGCAGGGGGCGGTGTTCAGGGCGGACGATCCATCGGTCAGACGGATGACTTCAGCTACAATGTTGTCGCTGACCCGGTCAATATCGCCGACATCAACAATACAGTGCTCCATTGTATGGGAATCGACAATAAGCGGATGTCCGTCAAGTTTCAGGGACTTGACGCTCGAGTCACCGGGGTCGAAGACTACCGTCTGCTCAATGAACTCTTCGCCTGAGCACGGACTGAATCAGAAACGTGCAGCAAAAGCAGCCTGTACAAACCAGGACGATGGCCCCTCCAGCTGAAATCCCAAAGTAGTAGGATGAATAAAGTCCCGAAACACTCGCAAATGAGGAAAGTACCACCGACAGAAGCATCTGTCTGCGGAGTCGACTGGTGAGAATCACGGCTGTAGCTGCGGGAGTTACCAGCATGGCCGAAGTCAGCACCACTCCAACCGCCTGAATCGCTGTTACTATCGTCAGAGCCATCAGTACCAGCAGGATGCTGCGGGTCTTCTCGGCCGACAAACCGATCACCTCTGCGTGCAGAGGATCGACAGCAGTCAGCATGAGTTCCTTGCTCAATAATCCGAGCCCGACAAACACGATCAAAGTGACGATCAGAATCCCAACCAGACTCTCATTCGATACGCCAAGTACATTCCCGAATAACATGTGAGAGAAATCCCGGTAGCTCTTTGTTCGGCTGATCAAAACGACACCCAGAGCAAACATCCCCGAGAAAAGTACTCCGATTGCAGTGTCTTCGCGAATCCGCTCACGACGACTGATCCAGCCGATACCGACAGCCGTTAACACAGCTGCAACCAGAGCGCCGAAAAAGAGACTCCATCGATTCAGCCACGCAATCACGAGTCCTGGAAGCGTCGTGTGGGCAATGGCGTCGCCCAGAAAGGCCATCCGCCGATGTACGACGTGAACTCCAAGGCTGGAACAGGTCATGCTGATCAACAGACTGGCGATGAGCGCCTTTCGCATGAACAGATAGTTCATCGGCTCAAGAATTAAGTCTATCATTTCAGCCCTGCCCTCTGAAGGCCAGCAACTTTCTGACATGGCTGAACTCTGATTCCTCAGCTTCAGTCGCTCCTCGAATTGCAGATGGCACCTCGTTATAAATGACTCGCCCATCGCTCATCCCAATGACCCGATCAAACGACTCCGTCAAAGATCCGGTATCATGAGTCGCCAGCAGCACCGCACAGCCGCGATTTGCCTCAGCTGCGAGAACATCATCAACAATCGACCGGGTTTCCTCGTCCACTGCGTTCAGCGGCTCGTCGAGTAGAAGGATTTCGGCGCCTTGAACCAGGGCCCTCGCGAGCAGCACTCGCTGCTGCTGACCACCCGACAGCTCACCAATTCTGGCATCAGAAAACCGAGTGATTCCAAGCCGTTCAATAGCAGCAGAAACAAGCGTGTAGTCATCCTTTCGAGGCCGCACGAACCACCCCAGATGAACGTAGCGTCCAGTCATTACCAACTCTGTAACGGTCATTGGGAACTTCCAGTCGATCGAACTCTTCTGGGGCAGATAGACGGTTCGATGATGACAGGCGCCAACCGGATTTCCCAACAAACGAATGTCGCCCTCCAATGGCACAACCAACCCCGCGATCGCCTTCAGAAGAGTACTTTTGCCCGCACCGTTGGCCCCCAACAGTGCCATTCGCTCCCCTCGATTGACAGTAATGCTGACCGACGTCAGCGCATTGCGAATCGCAGAGGGATATCGGGCACTCAAACCGCAGACCGCGATGGCGGGGGTCCCGGCGACCGGGTCACGATGACCGCGTCCACCGTAAGGAAACCTTGGCTCACAGTTTTCATTGTGCCCGCAGTAATCACTGTGCGCTTCCTCATTCCGGCGGCTGTTGAGCGATGTCTCCATTAACGCAAAGCCTCGGCAATCAGAGAAATATTCGATTCCATCATCCCGAGATACGTATCCCCCGAAGAACCCGGAGGGCCAAGTGCATCCGTATAGAGTCCTGTAACGACACGCGTCCCGGCTTCTGCTGCCACCTGCTGAGTCAACTCAGGGCTCAATATATTCTCCGTGAAAATGGCAGCCACTCGCTCCCTGCGAATCTCGTCAATCAGCACTGCCAGCTCTGCAGCAGATGGGTCCGAGACCTCACTCGATACGGAGCCCAGAATGCTCGACACTCGAAATCCGTATCGCTCTGCAAAGTAGCCAAAGGTATCGTGCGTCGTGACCAGCCTTCGGCGGTCTTCAGGAATCAACGCCACGAGATCTTTGATCGACTGATCGAGTTCCTTCAGTCGGGTCACATAGTTTGATGCCCTCAGCCGAAACTCGTCTGCCCTGTGTGGCATTTTCGAGATCAACGCTGTCTCGATCTCCTGAACCATCGATATCACCAAAGCCGGGTCGTGCCACACATGCGGATCAAGCTCCTGATGCTCGACGGACTCATCCAGAACTCGGCCCTTCAGCTTCCGCGTTACGACCACTCTCGCCACTGAAGGATGACTGCTCTCGACAAACGACTCCAGCCATGACTCAAATCCGAGTCCAACTTCGAATACGACAGAGGATTCCGCCACCGCGGCTCCATCAGCAGGGGTTGGCTCATACGTATGAGCGTCGGAACCCGGACCGACAAGCGTTGTCACCTCGACGGCATCACCCCCAATTTCCCGCAACCAGTCCCCCAAAACACTGAACGTGGCAACGACTCTCAATACCTCTTCAGTTTCTGAAGCCTTCCCGCCTGTCGTCTTCTCCTGAGTGATCGGACCCGCCGGGTCAGAACAACCACAACTTCCGGCAAGCAATAACAGAACCAGTCCGACATACCGCTTCATATGAACCCACCAATGAAAACCTGCCACGAACAGCCGCTGCCGACTCAACAACTCAGACTTGACATACTAAAGACATTGAATATGCTTTTGCAATTGCTATGCACGTACATATTTAGTCAAACCAGATTTCATATCGAGGCAGAGTTCCGCGAATGGCTGAGAACACGAAAGTCCCTGTGACAGTGCTGACCGGATTTCTCGGATCAGGAAAAACAACGCTGCTGAACAGAATCTTGTCGGAACAGCACGGGCGTCGGATTGCTGTGATCGAGAATGAGTTCGGTGAAGTCGGTGTGGATAACGATTTGGTCATTGGGGCCGAAGAAGAAATCTTCGAGATGAACAATGGGTGCATTTGCTGCACGGTCCGAGGCGACCTGATCCGGATTCTCGGCAATCTCATGAAGCGAAAGGACCGGTTTGACTACATTCTGATAGAAACCACGGGTATGGCAGACCCCGGTCCCGTGGCTCAGACTTTCTTTATGGATGATGAACTCCGCGAGCGCATGTGCCTGGATGGGGTCATTACAGTTGTTGATGCACACCACGTACTGCAGCACATGGATTCTTCCAGTGAAGTCCGTGAACAGATCGCTTTTGCAGACGTGATTCTGCTCAACAAGACCGACCTCGTCTCAGCATCCGACCTTGACTTACTGGAATCGCGCCTCCATATCATGAATGCCGCCGCAAAGATCTACCGAACTCGTGACGCCGCTGTTGCTCTGGAAAAAATTCTGAATCTTGGGGGCTTCGATCTGGACCGAGCACTGCAGACAGATCCTCAGTTCCTTGAGCCCGAATATCCGTTTGAGTGGAGTGGACTTTATCAACTCACCGCCGGAGACTACCGACTGCATTTCAGTCCCGGGCCGGATCCGGCAATGACAGCATCCCTGCTGAAAGCCGCGTCGCCGGCTGAACAAAGCATGCGTGACTTAGTGGAGCCCGCGGTTCTGCGATTTTCGGCAGACGAAACTCCAGTCAGTACCTCTGATTCGATCTCCGCTGCGACGGAGTTGATTCAGTTGCCGCTCGAAGATGCTCCCGTGAGCTTTCGCGTTGAGATTCCGGATCCCGGTGCATGGGTCTTTTTCACAGAGCATCACCCCGACGAATTTGGAGCCTTCCTGGCAACGCCCAACGGCCAGCGCATCGAGCCATTGTTTACCAGGGAATACAAGCCTGATCACGAACATGACGAAGAGATCACATCGGTGGGAATCACGACTCCCGGGAATCTGGACCCGGATAAATTCCAGGTCTGGATTCGCGACCTGCTGATGAACCAGGGCCCCGACATATTCCGCATGAAGGGAATTCTGAGTTTCTCTGACATGAACGAACGGTATATCTTTCAGGGCGTCCACATGCTGTTTGATGGTCGTGCGGATCGCCCCTGGGGCGATTCGCCCCGGAGAAACTCACTGATTTTCATCGGGCGAAATCTCGATCGAGAAGGACTCAATGCAGGATTCGAAGCATGCCTGGTCTGAAGACTGCACAACGAGGAGGTTCTGAGGTCATTCAGTTGTGGCAGGCTGACGTCGATGACTTTGTTCAGGACCTCGCATGGTCATCAGATCACCGATTTCTGGCTGCAATCTCAATTAGTGGCTCGCTGGCAGTTTTTGCCAGCGATGGGAGCGAGTACTGGAAACCGACTCCACACTCTCACGCTGGCTCCTCGGTTGCGTGGCGTCCCGGAACCAGCGAATTCTCGTCCATCGGCCATGATGGGGTTGTCCGACACTGGGATGCTCACAAAAAAGCACTGATCTGGGAGGCCGAAAGCGGGGCCCTTTGGGGAACTCGCGTCGCATGGCGTCCAAACGGTTCAATGCTGGCGTCGGCTGCAGGAAGAATCCTCAGATTATGGAATCCCGAAGGCGTTGTTCAGCGCGAGTCGGCTGATCACGAAAGCACCATTACTGATCTCGGATGGAACCCTGACGGAAGTTCTGTTGCGGTGTCTGCATACTTCGGCGTAACTCTTCATATCCTCGGCAAGTCAACTCGCAAGTTTCAGTGGAAGGGCTCAAGCCTTGTGCTGTCATGGAGCCCAACCAGTCGCTTTCTTGTGACCGGAGAACAGGACTCTTCAGTACATGTCTGGTATGTGAAAACCGGAAACGACTCTCAAATGAGTGGTTTCGCCACAAAGGTTCGTGAACTCGCCTGGCATCATACCGGTAATTTCCTGGCCACCGGCGGCAGTGATTCCATCGTACTGTGGGACTGCAGCGGTAAAGGCCCCGAAGGAAAGACTCCCCGAATTCTGGAAGCACATGCCAGCCGCATTACTCAACTTGCCTTTCAGTTCAGCGGGGATCAGCTCGCATCCTCTGATACAGACGGAATCGTGATGCTCTGGAAACCCTTGTCTGATGTCAGTCCATATTTCTTCCACGGACTGAACTCCGAAATCTCGCGACTCGTGTGGACTTCGAATGATCAGCGACTGACCGCCGGCGAATCTTGTGGGAAAATCACAACCTTCGGATTTCGAAAGTAACCTGAGATGTCTCCGAGCCCCAGTGAAAAATCGCCTGCCATCCCCCCGGAAACTCCTCCGCTAAACGCACAAACAAACCGCCTCTCACAATCCATTCAGCAGGGCCTTCCTGTCGAAACTCGCCGTAGTGCCGCTCTTGCTCAAATGATCTGCTGTCACGGCTGCTGCTGTGGAAGAACCGACCGAGGGTTTCCACCACTCCCCGTGGAATTGCTTAAAGAAAAATGGAAGTCCCAAAAACTCAATAACACGGTTCAGCTCACCATCAGCGGCTGTCTCGGCCCCTGCGATGCGGCCAATGTTGTTTGCCTTTTGTTCAACTCCGGAGAAACTGTCTGGCTGGGGGGCCTGACTTTGGATCAGCAGTATCAGCAGCTTCTGGAATGGGCTGAGCAATGCCATTCCGATGGCAGCCTGCTTCCGGTGCCAGCCGATCTCCGAAAACATGCCTTTTGCAGATTTGAACATCAAAACGACGAGGGCCGGCAGTGTTTCCAGTCAAATTCACCGATCTTGCCATTTGGGCTACACTCACCGGAAGCAGTGGTGCAATAAACGGCAAATGCAACTATGATATGCGAGCGTTTGTGCATGAGTTGTCCTCCAAACCGGTCGACAGACTGAGGCAGGTATGGTCCCAAAGGCACGCCAGATGAATCCCGAAGAAGTCGAAATCATCCGCGGATTGATCCGCAAAGCTGGAGCTCGTGCTACCCCGGCTCGGATCGCTGCAATGCTGGAACTCAGAGCTGCCAGAGCTCCGCTGACACATGCCGATCTCGCTGATCGTCTCGTTCCTCTCGGGTTCGATAAAGCAACCGTCTTTCGCAATCTCGCCGATCTCACCGAAATCGGACTGGTCGCCCGTACCGAACTCGGCGATCACGTCTGGCGTTTCGAAGTGACGGATCCGGAACATCCGGACAAGTCCAGCCATCCGCATTTTGTTTGCACTCAATGTGGTGCTGTTCAATGCCTTGAAGCGATCGAATTCACCAACGTTTCCAAACGTAAAGCCGGTGCGATTGGCAAAATCACAGAGATTCTCCTCAAAGGCGAATGCTCCAGCTGCGTCGAAGCCTGAACCCAGCACAGGCCTGAACGTGCCACACCCCTGAACGTACGCACCCGACTGATTACAGGCCAGCGGCCCCACGATCAGCTGTTCGCAGTTTTGGGTCTTCCCAGCGGACGCATTGTACTTTCCAGTCCCAGCAACTTCGTAGCCGTCGAAGACCACGCTTCGTCACCAAACGGGCAACCACGGTTCACGCACCGCCGAATCGCTTCCAGCTCACCTTCCGACTGAGGCGTGTTGACGTGTTCCAGCCAGCCTGAACTTCGACGAATTGGCCATGGCGAAAGCAGCTCTTTCTCCGCCGCAGTCCCCGAGTGCCAGCGATACAGACTGCTCCACCGCCAATCCTCGGCTCGCTTCACCAAATTCGCACGAAGCGCGTTTCGCTCTACATAGCGACACGCCGTGAGAAAATGAGTGTCATCCTGCACCGGAAATGACTTGAATCGCCCCTGATAAACATGGCCACTTCCGGCAGACTTACGGTGAGCATGCCAGCGCTGCGTGTGAGTGAGCGTTAACCAGCCAACGAATTTTGACAACTCGTCGTCTTCGCGAGGCCATACGACAAGATGCCAGTGGTTCTGCATGACCGAATAGGAAAGCAGTCGAGTCTTTGTGCGTTCGACCGCCTCCTCCAGCACGCGTTCGAACGCTGCAAAATCCTCATCCTTCGTGAAAATCGGCATTTTCGCGTTTGCCCGATTTAACACGTGATAGATCCAGCCGCCGGGCGCACTTCGTCGAGGTCTTCCCATGCAAAAATATTAGAGTATTCCTGGCTGGTTGTCAACAAACGGTTCCTGACACCTTTTCTGATCACGCCTCTTCCGATAAAGAGATCTGCTCTAAGAAAGTATGTCACTGACAACACGACCATGCACATCAGTGAGCCGAAAATCGCGGCCCGAATACCGAAATGTCAGCTTCTCATGGTCAATCCCCATCAGGTGCAGAATCGTGGCATGCAGGTCATGAACATGGACCTTGTTCTCCACGGCAGCAAATCCGAACTCGTCCGTGGATCCATATGCCATGCCACCTTTCACGCCTCCACCGGCAAGCCATACGCTGAATCCATGATTGTTGTGGTCCCGCCCTTTTGCTCCTTCGGATACCGGAGTTCTGCCAAACTCTCCACCCCAAAGAATCAGTGTGTCTTCAAACAACCCTCGCTCTTTCAAGTCATTGATCAGGGCCGCAATCGGCTGATCCACTGCTTTCGCCTTGTCCGCATGGCTGGCAATGTTCTCATGGTCATCCCATGGCTGACCGTTTCCATAGAACACCTGTACCATCCGAACACCCCGTTCGACCAGCCTGCGGGCTGCCAGACATCCATCAGCAAATTCGCCGGCACCGTAGGCCTCTCGTGTAGACCTCGTCTCCTGGCTCAGATCGAACACTTCCTGAGCTTCTGTCTGCATTCGAAATGCCATTTCCAACGACTGAATTCTGGCCTCAAGCGGATTATCGCTCCCACCTCGACGTGACAAATGCAGCTCATTCATCTGTTTCAGCAGGTCAAGCTGTTCTCGCTGAGCACTCCTTGATATCGATGTGTTATTGATGTCGCGAATGACTGTCCGCGGGTCCATGTTCGCGTTATTGATCTGAGCGCCCTGGTAGACACCTGGAAGAAACCGATTCCCCCACAGTGCCGGCCCCACCACCGGTTTGCCGGGGCACAAGACAACAAACCCGGGAAGATTCTGATTCTCTGTTCCAAGTCCGTACAGCAGCCATGACCCCATTGAGGGACGGGTTGGCTGAGTCTCCCCGCTCGTCATCATCAGCAACGATGGTTCGTGATTGGGTATGTTCGTATGCATCGATCGAATCACACACAAATCATCCACGCACTCGCCGAGCTTCGGAAAGATCTCGCTGACCTCAAGACCCGATTCGCCATGGCGATTGAACCGAAATGGCGATTTCATTAACCCGCCCGTCTTTCGCTCAGTACTCAGATTGGCTGCAGGCGGTCGCTGGCCGTCATACTTTTCCAGAGCAGGCTTTGGATCAAATGTGTCAACCTGCGATGGGCCGCCGTTCATAAAGAGGTGGATGACATACTTCGCTCGCGCCGGAAACATCGGCTGTTTCGGTGATAAAGGGCCGCCCCCGGCACTCTCTGCACCCAACACTGCAGATTGAGTCAGTAAGCCCTGCTGCGACAGGATTCCAGCGAGCCCCAAAGTTCCAAGACCCGTCCCCAGTCGCTGGAGCATCCTGCGCCTTGAAGTCTGACTTGTAACGACATCTGTCGGAACGCCTGGTACAAACTGCATCATTGTGACTTATCCCGTCAGCTCAAATCCACGGTTCTAAGCTTCAGTCCACATACAGAAACTCGTTGCTGGCCAGCAGGATCTGTGTGTAACGCTCCCACCGACTCAGTGTTGTTCCCTGCTTTTCTTCTTCGCTGTCCTCTGCCGTGACATAGGTCAGCCCCAGCTGCAGCTCATCCTCCGTCACGGGTCGCCCAAACGCCAGCTCAAAGGCCAGCCGTATTCGATCGGTATCACCCTCACCAGCTTCTTCTCTGAGTCTCGCCGCAAATGCTCGCGCCTGATTCAGCATAAACGGGCTGTTGATCACAAACAGCTGCTGCTGCGGAACAGTGGTTTCCGATCTCGATGAATTCGTGATATTGGCATCAGGAAAGTCAAAGAGTCGCAACATGCTGTCCAGTTCATGGCGACTAATGAACGCATAGACGGTTCGACGCGAATTATCAGCATCAGACAGATTAGTTGAAGCGCCTCCCATTCGTCGATCCAGCCTGCCGGAGACCGACAGCAATGCATCCCGCCAGGCTTCGACATCGAGGCGTCGACGATTCATTCGCCACAGATATCGGTTGTCTGCATCAATGGCCAGACTGGCTTCACTTCCATCCGAACTCTGCTGATACGTCGAGGACAACATCATCTCCCGATGCATCGCTTTCACTGACCAGCCCAGTTCCTGGAAACGTACCGCAAGGTAGTCGAGCAGCTCAGGATGACTGGGGCGTTCGCCAAGCTGCCCAAAGTTGTCAGGGGTACCCACCAGTCCTCGACCAAAATGATGCTGCCAAAGTCGATTCACCATGACTCTCGAAGTCAATGGATTTTCAGCAGCCGCAATAGCCTCTGCCAGCTCATGTCGGCCACTCCCATTTCGGAACAATGGGACCTCTTCAGCTTCATCCGACAAGATTCGCAGGAATCTGCGGGGTGCGACATCCCCCTGATTCGCAGGATTTCCCCGAATAAACACCTTCATGTCGGCGGGATTCGCTTCAGCAATCACGTGAGCCACTGGATACATGGCTGGTGCTGATTTCCTCAACTCCTCCAGCTGTTTTCGCTGCGACTGAAGCTCCTGCTTCACGGACTCCGGAAGATGCTGCTCAATCTCTGACGGCTCCATCCGGAACACCCCGTTCTCGCCAAATACCTGCGTCAGCAGGTCACCACTGACCACCCCGATATCTGCCGGGGTTTCGGTATAGACCCGAAACTGAACACTGGCACCTTCTCCGCAGCCTCCCTGATCTGTTCCACTATGGTCCAGTCCCGCTGTCGCACGAAACCTCAAAACACCTTCCGGAAGATCGTACGCGATGACGGAGGTTGAGTGCGTGCCGAGGCCGGTGGAGAAGCTCTTTCCTCCGATTCGAATTGGTCCGCCCTGAACATTCTGATTCAGATGAACACTTCCATAGGTAACATTAACACTGCGCCAACTCAATTCAGACAATTGCATCTCACCGGAAGATGTAACAAGCCTCGTCTCTGCCCAGTCGGCATGGTCGCAACTTGCACCGTCACCGGCATCAGTGACAACTAAATACAGCTCACGAGCTCCCTGCAGATCGACATCAATCTGTACCGATGGTTCTCGCTTCGTGACAATTGGGCTGGAATATCGAGCCTTATCGGCTGGATTCAGTTTCCGAAGTGCTGCCTCTTCTTCTGTTGTCAGTGTGCCAGCCCTCTGCTTCAACAGCAACTCAAGGTGCCGCTGAAATTCAGTCGCAGCCATCTTCACCTGCTCCGGTACTGCAGTATGACCAGCTAAATTGTCGGTGGCCGGTAACGGAACATTCGCCAGCGAAGCAACACTTCGCTGAGACGACAAAAATTCCACCCAGGAGCCGAGAAACTTCTCGTTCAGAGATCCTTCGAGCGCCACAGCCTTAACATCAGCTCCCTGACCTGCACGCAGCCGCCACGCAGCTTCCAGATACTGGGCAACCTGCGACAGAAACGATTCACGCACTCGAGGAGCAACTTCCGAAACCTGCCGCTGAACAGCTTCTTCCAGCTCCTTCAGTCGAGCCTGTGTTTTATGAAAACTGTCCACTTGTTCCTGCGGCACCAGCGGAGCATTGTGCAGCCGAGAACTGTTGAAGACGCCTGCCAGCGAGTAATAGTCCTGAGTTGGAATCGGGTCAAACTTATGGTCGTGACAGCGTGCACAGGAAACAGTCAGCCCCAGAAATCCACGACTCAAGGTATCGATCCGATCGTCAAGCTCATCAGCTGCCGCCTTCGCGGCATCCGTGTTCTTGTAGTATTGTGCCCCCAGCCCAAAATACCCCAACGCCGGCAACTGAATAGTACGCTGCTCTTCGGGCATGGAAATCAGGTCTGCGGCAATCTGATAACGTACAAACTGATCAAAGGGCAAATCGGAGTTCATCGCCGAAATCACCCAGTCACGATAACGATATCCATTGGTATTGGGTGTCACTGAAAACGTGTGAGCCTGATCTTCCGCATAACGGGCAACATCCAGCCAGTACCGCCCCCAGCGTTCTCCGTAATGCGGTGATGCCAATAAACGATCCACGACCTTTGCAAATGCATCTTCTGATGCATCCGACACAAAGGCATCCACCTCTTCAGGCGTCGGAGGCAGACCGATCAGATCAAATGTCGCCCGACGGATCAGCTCACGCCGATCCGCTGGCAGTGAAGGCTCAAGGCCGTTGGCTTCCATCGTCGCCAGCAGGAAATAATCAATCTCATTTTGAGCCCATTCAGTTCTTTTTACAGGCGGCCTTGCCACTCGAACCGGCGGTACAAATGACCAGAACCTCCGAGCCTCTTCAAAATCGATGGACTTCTTCACGGCCGCCGGAGCCCCAATTCGAGGATCCGGTGCTCCGTCATCAATCCAACGCTCGAAATCCAGAACAACACTCTCAGGCAACTTCCCCTTCGGAGGCATCTGCAGAGATTTGTACCGCAGCGCATCAATCAACAGACTCTCCGCGCTTCGGCCAGCTACGATCGCAGAGCCACTGTCCCCACCGGCCCGCAGACCTTCAGCGGTGTCGAGCATCAAACCGCCCTTCACACCTTCTGACTCTGCAGAGTGACACTCATAACAGTGCTGCACCAGCACCGGTCGAATCCGCTGCTCAAAGAATTCTGTTGATTTCGATTCTTCCTGAGGAACCGAGACGGCCTGCCGCAACCCGAACGGCTCAAAAAAACAAAATCCAAAGGCAAATGCCACGAAGGCAGCAACAGTACGCATTACCGCTCCGAATCGTCTCTGAGGAAGGAGATGGGGAAAGCTGAAGGAAGGCAGGATCAACAGGAAGGCTGGTTACGGCGACCATGAACATTGTTAAAACCTGCGGATTTAAGCAAATTCAACAGAGCCACAGCAGGACCGCATCCACCATTGAGAATATCGAATCCTTCTTCATCAATCGACTACCAACTCCAACCCGAACCCAAATTTTCCCGGAACGCCCCTTAAAAGGTGCCCCCCCCCCTCTTTAAAGGTGTCAGGAACCGTTTCTGACATTTCCGAACAGATGTGCACCAAAATCGACACCAACTCCCGGTACACACCACCTCCCAACATTGAATGAAGCCCATTGTCGAACAGTACCGGACACGCTTATCATGCCACTCTCCCGCAATGATGCCCGCAATGATGCAGGACTCCACCCCAAACTGAAACGATGATCTCGACCATGATCACATTACAAAGCCGGTATCGAGGTCTCCAAAACATCCTGATCGCCTTCACAACAGCTTGCTTCAGCTGCCTCTCTCTGCAACAGTTGCTCGCAGAATCCCCATCTGAGACTCGCGTCCGAATCGTTGTTCATGTCCCAACTGAAGCTGTCAGTGCTCCGGACGAAGCGGCCGGTTCTCCAGCCGAAACAGTCATCCACCCACCAAAACCGCCACGGATTTATCTGGCCGGAAATCTACGTGCCCTTGGACAATGGAAACCCAACGGACTGCTTTTGACGCGAGCAACGGATGGCACCTATCAGGGCGAGTTTCTGGCCCCTGCGGGTTCACAGGTTGAGTGCAAAATTACTCAGGGCTCATGGCAACAGGTCGAAAAGAACTCTCAGGGGCTCGACATACCCAACCGACGCCTCGCCATCGAACCAGCAGTCAACGAAGCCGTTCAGGAGTTCCGGGTTTCCGTAGAAGGATGGGCAAAGCCAACCACCGGCAAATCAACCGTGACAGGCTCCCTTGTTCTTCACGAAGAGCTGGCCTCCGAGTTCTTACCAGCAAAACGCACTGTAGCTGTCTGGCTCCCTCCGGGCTACGACCAAAACACCGACCGCTACCCTGTCCTGTACATGCATGATGGACAAAATCTGTTTGATTCAGCAACTGCGGCCTTCGGTACCGAATGGCAGGCTGATGAAACTGCATCGCGACTGATTGCACAACAGGAGATCTGCCCGCTGATCATCGTCGGTATCTGGAATACGCCGGATCGCATCGATGAATACACGGTATCCCGAGACGCTCAGTCCGAACGAGGTGGCAACGGGTTGAACTATATCCGCTTCCTCGCAGACGAACTCAAACCTATGATCGATCGCAACTATCGAACTCTGACAAACCGAGACTCGACAGTGACTGGGGGGTCATCATTGGGAGGTCTGATCTCGATCCATGCATGTATCCATCGCCCGGATATCTTTGGCGGATGCGCAGCGATATCGCCTTCTCTGGGATGGGCTGACGAACGCATCCTGACGGAACTCTCGACAGAAACACGCCTCCCGATCGAAGCGAGAATATGGCTGTCGATGGGGGCACGTGAAGGGCGAGACGAATCAACACGGACTGCTGCTGTTGACAGATGTCGGCGATTGCACGAACTGCTGACAAGTGCTGATCAAAAGTCCGACCGGAACATTCTTTTTCTGGAGGCGAAGGAAGGCACACATGATGAGCGTGCCTGGTCCCGCCAACTGCCTGATGCGCTCCGTTTTCTGTTCCCGCCTTTAACGCCGGACAAGGCTGAGTAACCCCGGCAGGATCCCTGAATACATCGCGTTATCAGCATCCAGCGTGTAGCCAGCGTGATCGGTGACCACGAAATACACGAACCCTGAAGCAGCGATCACAGCTACAGATTCAGTTTTGGCTCCGGCACATCCAGGATCAGCTCACTGCCATTCGGTGCCCACAACTGCTTCAGCGGTGTTCGGAGTGGGTCGGAGAATTCGCCGGGCCATATCAGCTGAAACTCTCCGACCGACTCAATCGTCAACCGATAACCACCTTCCGGAAGCTGAAACCCCGAAAGTGATTCCCGCTGTCTCAGAAGTAGTCGACCATTGTCATCTGAGATACCGAACGCAATGGGCTGATCTTCGGGGCGATCATCCGAAAAGACCGACACCTGAACATCCTTCAGCGGATGAATGCCCGCCAGAATCACGCAGACAGTCCCCCCTTCGGAATGCTGCCCCTCTCCCGACGAACAACCCGCACAGATGAACACAAGCAAAACAGCCTGCAGAATTCTCGTCCGCAGTTCCCCGATGTCGTTCGACAACAATGGATCAACCTTCGTAGCGATAACTTTGAATTGCGGAAACGCCTAGAACTCACCCGTGACTTCGCCGGTACCGCGTGTGAAGAGAGCTCGCCATGTGCCCACGTCCACACTGTCAGACACAAAGCGAACACTCCCGTCAACCAACAGCGTCTGAGTCCCTCCGGTATGAAGACTGCGACTGCTTGCGACAATATGACCATGATGCAGCACATCGGGCAGCCGATGGTTCGGCGTATAGTACCCATTCGTTGTGATGTGATACCCGGTTGTCCGAATCCACGATCCCGCACGAACCCCATTGAAACCGGCTGGAGCCGCAGCAACCAAATTCTCCGATGTCCGGCTACCCGGACCGCCACCACCGCTTGCTCGCTGAGTCTGCCGACGCACGTCCGTCAATACTGTGGTTGACACAGCATTGCGTCCGCCAAACAGAGTCTCAGCCATGAGCAGCGTGTTTGATGTACCATCGGTAATGTCACGAAACCTCGTACTCGACCCGCGCCAGAACATCCCGTCCGGCTGCGGTGAACCCCCTTCGAAGTAGTTCAGCCCCGCCCCCGATCCTGTGTTCACCATGTAGTTCGTACCGGCCCATTGATATCCACTATCAAACAGCATCGGATCACCACTGTCAGAAGGACAGAGAAATACGTTAATCAGCCGATCCTGAAGCCCAATATGCACCGGATTCAGTGTCGCTGTTGGGCCACTGCCCACCAGCAATGGCTGATTGAAGTCGATCAGCGAATGCAGGTTCCCCTGCTCCAGAAACGGCAGAATCTGAGCCTGAGGCGAATAGCCCTGATGATTGAAGGAAATCAGAGGAAACACTGAATGAGTTGACTCGTAGTTGTGCATCGCCAAACCCAATTGCTTGAGATTGTTTTTGCACTGAGTCCTCCTTGCAGCCTCTCGCGCCTGCTGAACAGCAGGAAGCAGCAGAGCAATCAGGATCGCAATAATGGCAATCACCACCAGAAGTTCGATCAGTGTAAACCCCCGTGACCGAAGTCGCAGTTTTCGATTCATACGCCAATTCTCCAGGAACTGTTTTTGTAACTATTGCCTGTATGCACCTGCAATGCTAGTGTATCAAATCATCACATGCAATGCGTATGCATGTATTTTGTTTTCTGACCGACGCGATCTGTCGCGAATGTCGCTGTCGCTCCTGCTATCCCCGGGGTTGACTCGTGGAATCAATCACTCTACTCATCGGGCGTTCCGACCTTCTGCTGCTCGCTGCATGTTGCCTCATCGCTGTGCTCAATACCGCGATCGGACTTGCAGCGTCGCGCCAATGGCATTTGCTGCCTCTCGCGGCAGGTTTGACTGCACTTGCCGGATTCCTGATGAATCCTGTCGCTGACGCAAATTCCACAGAAGAACTCAGCGCACTCTTACTGGCAGATTCGGTCCTGCTGCCTGTTAGTGTCTTCCAGTTGATACTTATCGTCGCAGCTTTCGCGGCAACCGTTCGGATGGTCAGCGATCCGGAGATTCGATTCTGGGGAATTGCGGTGGGAGTGATTCATACGGTCACGTCTCCGATACTACTAGTACAGATGCTGATTGCCGAGCACTGGTTACTCCTGAGCCTTCCCAACAGCCGTCCCGAATCTGTCGGACTCTGGATCGGAATCGCGGGCGGCTCTGTCGTGGCAGGACTGACTCTGATCGGCTTACTGTTTACCCCTGATCGCAGGAATATGGCTTCTCTGAGTTTATGTACGGTCAGCGGATTGATGAGCATCCTCATGTCTGCGGCCGGGCAATCACTTCCGGCGGCTGTGGATGTCACTGCCGCTTCTCAAATCCGATCCATCTCCCTCAGCGAACTCTGTGTCGCGGTTGCTGTCTCCGCGGTGCTTGTCGGACTGGGCTTTGTGACCTCGATGAGGAGCTCCGAGCTGAGAAACTCCGGACTACCAGGCCCCGGACTGTGAAACCCCAACGCAGCCCGAACGACCGTATTCGAACTGGAATCTTCTGAATGAATCTGATCACTCAAACGTTCTACGTCCTTTCTTCGGCTCTTCTGATCCCAATGATGCTGGCGTTGTTGTGGGCACTCACGAGAATCCTGATGCTCATTGGCCAGGTGATGTATGAATATCTGGAACGAGCCCGCCAGAAGTCGGCTCGCCGTACGCTGGAGCACTGCCTGATCGGATCAGCAGCCACATGGCCGGAACTCCCGGGTAACGGGGTTCTCTGTAGTTCACTCAAATCGCTGATTGCCGGATGGAACGACAACTCTCGGATGGCATTCAGTATCAGCCAGGCAGAACTGCAGTGGCAGCAAAGACTCGATGTCCTGCGGTCCTACATTCGGAACGGCCCGGCTTTGGGGCTGATGGGGACTCTGATTCCCCTCGGCCCGGCTCTGGTTGGTTTGGCAGTTGGTGACATTCAGACGATGAGCAGCAATCTTGTCATCGCATTTTCAACAACCGTTATCGGCCTGCTCGTTGGAATGATTGCAGCCTCACTCACATCCCTCAGACGACGGTGGTATCAGGCGGACGCTGCGCTGCTGAATTTTGCTGCTGACCGGCTCAGCAGTCTGAATTGCCCGCCTGCAGTTGCTGGAATCCCAGCTGCCGCCAGACAGGAAGCAGCCGCTGCGTCCGCCAATCACCCGTTGGCGATTCGTTCCGGAGAGGAGGTTCCTGCATGAGCTATTCCAGCATCGCATCGGATTCCTCTACGGCAGGCCCGACAACCGCTGGCTCCGCAACGGCTGTCAACTTCGTCGCGGATCGCACTCGTGCGTCGGCAACACTGGAGCTTCGTTTTCAGCATCGTCGGAGTTCATTCTCAGGCAACATGGCAGAACACGAAGAAGACGATCCGCTGGCAGGACTCGTCAACCTTTTTGACGTGGCCATGGTGTTCTCCGTTGCCCTGATGGTGGCCCTCGTATCGTATCTGCAAATCCCGGCATTACTTAACCAGAGTGACTATACGGTCATCACAAACCCTGGAACTCCGGAGATGGAAATTATCGTCAAGGAAGAGAACGAGATTAAACGCTACGAAGCAACAGATGCGACCGGAGCCGGTCAGGGCGAACTGCTCGGTCAGGCTTATCGACTGCCTGATGGCAGAGTCATCTATGTGCCAGCTGAAAGTGAAAAGAGGTGATTTATGATACGGAAGCTGATGATTTCAGTCACCCTCCTGATTGTCTGCACGCTGGCCGGTCTCTGGGTCTACTCCGAGTACCTTCGTCCTGTCCGGATCGCAGTTGTTGGATTCTCCGACACGGACTGGGCGAACTGGGAATCCGCAATTCAAAAGACGCCTTATATTCTGCATCGATATGCTGATGACGGAATTGATACTGCCGACCTGACAAATTACCGGCTCGTCTTCATCCGCGGTCAAGGCCTGAATCTCACACCCGAACAGGTCAAGCGCCTGGATCGCGCCCGTTCTGCGGGGACGCATATCTACATTCGCACTGCGACGAACGCTCTGTCAGAACAGCAAAACTCGGTTCCACCTGAACATCGCGAACAGATCGATCTGTACATGCGACACGGAGGCGAACAAAACCTGATCGGCATGGCTCACTATGCAGCCCATCATCTTGCAGGCCGTGACGTGGAAGTCCCACCGGTGGTGGAGCGGCCTCAGTTTGGCTTCTTCCATCTCGGCAGCATCGTTCTCGAGACACTTCCCGAATTTGACAGCTTTCTTGTTCAGAATAACCCTGGCATACCGGCCGATGCTCCTCGAATTGCACTTCTGGCTGGCTTCGCTGACCCTCATGATCTGCTGAACCGAGCTCCGGTTGACGCCATGATCACCGCGCTCGAACAGGGAGGCGCACGTGTCTATCCCGTCTTTGGACGAATGGAAGCGTTCTCCCTGTTGCGTGAAGTTCGTCCCGATCTCGTTCTTACGTTTCCCCACGGACGCCTCGGCACCGGTGACTCGGGAACTCGGCTGCTCAAGGAACTCAACTGCCCTGTCGTGAGTGCATTGCCACTGATGAGCAGTGAAGAGAAATGGATGGCTGACGAACGTGGCATGGAAGGCGGCTTTCTCGGTCAGTCCATAACTTCTCCGGAACTGGATGGAATCATCGAGCCGATCGTTGTCTCTTCTATGGAGCCCAACGAACGTCGGCTCAGTGTACGCACACCAATCGATGAACAAATGCAGTCACGCGTCAGTCTGGCACTCAACTGGCTAAAGCTGCGAAAGAAGCAGAACTTCGATAAACGACTCGTCATCGTCTACTACAAGTCACCGGGTATGGCTGCGCTCTCGGCCGGTGGACTTGAAGTTGCACCGGCTCTCTGGAACACCCTGAAACGACTGGAATCAGAAGGGTATGATCTGGGAAGTTCAGTTCCTGAATCCCCCGAAGCCTTGTTTCAGATGATACAGACCAAAGGTCGTACAATCGGTCAGTGGGCGCTGGGCTCGTACGAACAGTTCCTGAAAGAGGCTGAGCCTGAACTGGTTCCAGCGCAGCAATACGCTGTCTGGTTTCAGAAAACGCTCTCGCCAGTGCGCCAGAAAGAAACGATTGATCTGTGGGGAGATCTGCCGGGCGATCGGATGGTCACGAATGTCAACGGTGAGCCGAATCTCGTGATCAGTCGCATTCAGCTTGGAAAAATTGTCATCATGCCGCAGCCAACTGTCGGCGGCGGAGACGAGGGAGAAGACGAGATCAGTTCCATTCATGGTACGGATCAGGCCGTCCCGCACTTTTATCTGGGTGCTTACCTGTGGGCTCGATATGGCTTTAAAGCCGACGCGATCCTGCACTTTGGGACTCACGGCTCCCTCGAATTCACGTACGGCAAATCAAACTGCCTGAGCCGCGACTGCTGGCCACAGATTCTGATCGGAGACATCCCTCACATTTACCCATATGTCATCAATAATGTTGGTGAGGCTCTCGTGGCGAAACGTCGCTCTAACGCTGTCATCGTTTCACACCTCACTCCTCCGTTTATGGAAGCAGGACTCTATGGCGAATTGTCCCTGCTGCATGACAAAATTCATGACTGGGAACAGATTGAGGACCCTCTGCTCCGTGAAGAAACGCTTCGCTCAGCCACGAATCTCGTTCGAGAGCTGAAGCTGGCAGTCGATCTGGGACTCGATGAAGAAGCCCTTGCGCAAAGACTGCTCTCGGAAGACGAACTGACGGCTGTCCATAACTACATTCATCAGCTTAAAGATCAAAGCGTGACAGATGGTCTGCACGTCATTGGACGTGAACTGAACGACGATCAGATTCAAAAAACGGTCTCTGCAATGGTGGGAGATCAGGGAGTTGAACAAATCGTCCAGGCTGTACAGCTTGATGATGCCGGAGACCCTCGCGAATATCAGATGGAACTCACGACTCAGCTCGTCAATGACGCGCTCTCCGGAACAATCTCGGCTTCGCTGCTGTTCACAGAGGATGAACGAAAAGAATTTGACAGGCAGGAAGCCGCGGAAAACGCACCGGATGCCTGGTCTGGACCAACAAAAACCGGCGGACGCCCCGGTTCTGCGGGCGCAGGTGCGCGTGGTAACTCTGCCGGCGCGAATGGTGCTGCCGGAGCAGACGGTGATGCCGGAGCAAACAGTGCTGCCGACCCTGCAAGTGATCAGCAGCCTGCCCGTCCTCGAAGCCGATCGGTGCCCGCGACCAATTCACAATCGTCGCTTCAGTCCGGTAACACTGTTGCTCACAGATGGGCTCAACCAGTACTGACGTCTCTGAATACAGATGAATCCGTGACACCACCTGATAACGCTGAGGAGAAATCGCCTCGATTCTATGCAGATGTTGAAGACCTCAAAGCCAGGCTCAACGCCGACCCGAAAGTTCGCAGGAAGCTCTATCAACTCCTGCAGAACATGGAACAGAATGCCGTTCGGCTCCGAAGCTCACCCTCCGAGGAGTTGAACCGAATTGTTGGTGCGTTGAATACGGAATACATCGAACCATCCAGCGGCGGAGATCCGATCGTCAATCCGTCGTCAATTCCGACTGGCAGAAATCTGTTTTCGATCAATGCAGAACAAACGCCCTCTCAGGAGGCCTGGCGTGTTGGTATGCGTCTTACCGATGAGATGTTAAAAGCACATCGCTCTTCGAACGGCGGACAATACCCGAAACAGGTGGCCATTTCACTATGGGGCGGAGAGTTCATTCGCAGCAAGGGCACCGGTATCGCTCAGATCCTGTTTCTTATGGGAATGCGGCCCGTCTGGAATTCTCGCGGTGTTGTACATGATGTGGAAATCATTCCGGCAACGGAACTCGGCCGACCTCGAATCGATGTGCTCGTACAAACCTCCGGGCAGTTTCGAGATGCTGCAGCATCTCGAATCAGCCTGATCGACAAAGCCGTTCAGATTGTCAGCGCTCTGGGGCCGGAGGAATTCCCCAATTTTGTACGTGAAGGATCCGAAGAAACAGAGAAGACTCTCAAAGCCAGTGGCGTTTCAGCCAGAGATGCTCGTGACTTTTCCACTGCCAGAATCTTCGGCTCGGCGTCGAACAGCAGCTATGGCACTCAGATCATGGGCATGGTTGAAAAAGGAGACTCGTGGGAACAATCCAGTGAAGTAGCCGATCGGTACATCAACAATATGTCGGGCGTTTATAGAGACGGAGATCGCTGGGGGACCGTTGTGCCGGGATTGCTGGAAGCCCAGCTGCAGGGTGTCGAAGTCGTCGTTCATCCTCGATCATCAAACACCTGGGGCCCAATGTCGCTCGACCATGTCTATGAATTCATGGGTGGAATCACGCTCGCAGTCCGCGAAAAGACGGGAGTTGATCCGACCGGGTACTTCAGCGATCAGCGCCAGCCCGGAAAAGCCCGAGTCACAACGTCAATCGGCGCCATTCGTGAAGAAGCCAGAACCACTCTCTGGAACCCCGCTTTCATTAAAGGAATGCAGAAAGAGGGCCCCACCGCAGCAGCAGCACTCACAGAAACAGTACGAAACATGTACGGCTGGAATGTGATGCAGCCAGCAGCCATCAAACAGGATATGTGGGATGAAACCTATCAGGTCTATGTGCAGGATAAACACGACCTGAACATGAGAGAGTACTTCGAAGACAGGAATCCGTACGCTCTGCAGGATATGACCTCCGTAATGCTCGAAACAGCTCGTAAAGGATATTGGAGCCCGGATCCGTCTGTCCTGCAGAATATCGCATCACTGCATGCGGAACTCGTCGTGAAGCATGGCGCAGCGTGCTCTTATGAAACCTGCGGAAATCAGTCTCTTCATGAGTTCCTGCTGCAACAACTAAATGCACCTGGCACTTCGGGCAGCCCGGAACTTCAGTCACAGTATCAAGCCTCCCTCAACTCAACTCTCCAGCCGTCAAACCCACTCCCGGAAGTGACCGGTATTCAAATGGAAGAAGTTCAGGAGGAAGTCAAAGAAACAGCCAGCAGGAACGATCAGGAACAGCCTGCGTGGGGCGTCCTGCTGCTTTGCCTTCTGCTTTGTTCGACAGCCCTGATTTCCGAATCCCTCAGGAGGACTTTCTCAGGAAACCTCGCAGCCTCTCGTTAGCCTGTCAGAGACTGAGGTGCATATACAAATGCAATTAACCCGCTTTTGCAAAATCAGTGCAAAGTTACCCAGACAACCACAAATGTTTCTTGACCCAACTTCGCCGGTTCATAGAATCGAGGTTACGACTGGTCGGTCGAAATCTTTCAATAGACGAATTTTCACACGCATGCATTGCGCACTCACACGCGTTTTGCCGACCAGTCTCTGCTTTCTTTGCATGCTGGTCTGGACTTTCGCTGACGCAGTTCACCACAACTGCTGTCCGCATCGGCACGCGTCTGGCGCTTCGGTCGACGACAACCTCGATGGGAAGCACCCTGAGCAGCCCCTCTGTCGTTGTGGTCACCACTGTGGAAAATCTGCAACCGAGCTTTCCGGTTCAGACACTGAGTCTGGCTCTGATCGCGATGACTCGCCGAACGAATCCCCTGATGAGTCAGACCCGCACTCGTGCCCCGTCTGTGACCTGATCACGCAACTCTCCGGAATCGTTGCGGCCAGAGTATCCGCGATTGCTGTCAGCCAGACCGAACGAATCCATGTTTGCTGCTGGTTGCCATCTCCGCGAGCCAGCATGATTCGAATCGCTTCCAGAGGCCCGCCCTGCGGCTGATGTTGGCAGCGTTCTCGTGGCATTCTTTTTGAAGATGTCGTATCGGAGAGTATCCGGATCTGTTTTTCAGACTTCGGATCCCCGCAGTTCGGCACAGGTCTTCAGCCAACACCGATGAGACATGCTGCGAAGGTTGTTGCGAGTTGTGCACACTCCGCTGCGGAAACAGAGCGTTTTGGGAACCGACCAGTCCTCTTGCATCTGAATTCGCAGCGGAGCCCGCACACCTTCTGAGCCACCCAGACTCTTCTGGTTCAGCCAGACCTCGCCTTCACGGCCTTAGTTTCCCTGATCAGTCATTGAGTTTGAAGTCATCTTCCACAGAATCGAAGGAGCACAACAGCATGGAATCCACCTCGTCAGGGAATCAACGTTCAGGAACCCAAGCCGCTCGCCAATCATCCGGGTCTCACCAGCAAGTCCGCCATGCCGGATTTTCACTTATCGAGCTGCTGATCGTGATTGCTGTGATTGGTATTCTTTTGGCAATCACACTACCAGCTCTGCAAAAGGCCCGAGAATCCGCGCGACGTACAGAATGCGCCAACAACATGCGCCAGATTGGACTTGCGATTCATCAGTTCTGTCAGACGCACAAAAACCAGTTCCCTAAGTCATCGCACAGCACTTCGAATCTTGAAGAGACATGGATCTATCAGATCGCTCCCTACCTGGAAAATGTGGATCGGATTCGCATTTGCCCGGAAGATCCGAAAGGAGCAGAACGGATTGAGAACAAGGGAACGAGCTACATCCTGAACGAGTATCTGTGTGTACAGGGGCCCAATGCAGCTCTGAGTCTCAACTCTCTTGATGCGACATCCAGGACCATCATGGTCTTTACGATTTCAGATTCAAAGGGAACCTCAACGACGGAAGACCACACACATTCAAGAAACTGGTTCAAGAATCCCAGGAACCTGACATGGAACCGCATTCTGTCAGACATCCAGCCAGACCGCTTCGGAGGCGCGTCGACTGGAACCGCTCCAGAGAAACGGAACTCTGGATATGCAAACTACCTCTTTGCCGATGGTCATGTACAGCTGATTCCGGCTTCTACCGTTCGGCAGTGGGCGGATCAGGAAAAGAACTTCTCACTGCCCGACGGTTGCCCGGAACTCCAATAAGTACTCCTGCCACAAGGTGGCTACCAGGTATTGTTCTTCAAAGCAATTTCTCGCGATGGTCTGGTCGGCGTCGCATTTTTATCCTCACAAATCAGACTGGACCCTGAGTTATGCTAAAAAATTTCCGCTCGCTCGTTCGTTCATTTCTGGCAAAGTCCCATCTGGGTCGAAACGTAACTCGTCGCCGCTCTTCAGCCAGGCGACATCGACAGTCTGTAAGCTCACTCGAAAGACTGGAGACTCGCTCGCTTCTGACATCGTCGCTGCAGACGTTCCTCACGACGGAACATGTTGACATTAACCTGATGCACGATGGAACGAGCTGGTCGATTGGTCCCCGTAACTCCGATGTGTTTCCCGAAGTCCAGTACGCGAACGATGCCGCATTGATGTATGCCGGATCACCTTCCGCGATCAATCGACCGGCAAGTGCTGACTACAATTTTGTCGGTGTGGGTGCCGGTCAAAGTTTCTATGTTCTGCCACAGTCACAGGACCCTGACCTTCTGTATCTTGGCTTTGCAGGTTATGGGCTCAATAACACCGTGGATCGTTACAATCCATCCATTGAGTCGAAGGGGCGTGTCTCCGGAAACGCGCGATGGGCCAAAGTCTCCCTGGCAGATGTCCGCCATACCAATTCTGACGGATCAGACGGCAGTGGAGTGTTTTCGCTCTGGCAAACGGGTTCATTTGGGTCAGTCAATGTCTTCATGTCGTCGCATAATGACGGCGTTTCGAATCCCAACGGCAGTGGCCTCGACGCAACAGACGGCATCTCAGCAGACGATGCTTTGTGGATCGTTTCCGACGGACATGCCCACTACAACTTTGGGTTCTCGAGTCCCGGACGATATGAAGTCGATGTCCGTCTGTCAGCCCATTTCGGTGACGATGGCCTCACAACGCCCAACCTTGCGGGATATAGCCAGAGTAGCAGCCTCACGCTGTACTTCTCGGTTATGAGTGCCGGTGAAGTCGAATTCGAATCCAGCAGTTATACAGTCGACGAAAGTGCCGGGACGGCATCCATCGACGTTGTTCGTGTCGGTGGCAGCGATGGTCGTATAGCTGTCAACTATTCGACGAGTAATGGCACGGCAAGTTCCGGCAGTGACTACACGGCTGCTTCCGGAACCATTGAATTCCTCGATGGCGAGACTCGAAAGACGATCAGCATTCCGATGCTGGACGACTCTGATACCGAAAGCGATGAAACAATTTTCCTTGAATTGACAGCTCCCACACCAGAGAATCTAAACGACTACCTCACAGGCGTTGAAGGCGATGCCAATGGCTTGCTCGGCAGTATCACGAGCACTGTTCTGACAATCACTGACAACGACGGTAACTCCGCACCAACAATCTCAGAGATCGCCGACCGTGTTATTGTCGAAGGGTACTCAACTGGAGCGATTCCATTCACGGTTGCTGACGATCTGACAGCTGCCGAAGATCTGGTCGTCACAGTATCTACTTCCAATCCAGGTGTGATCCCTCAAGAGAACATTATTCTTGGCGGAAGCGGTGCAAACCGAACGATTCAGCTCACCTCCGTACTGGATCAGGTAGGCTCAACAACGATCACAGTTACGGTGACAGATGCCAATGGCTTTCAATCCAGTGAATCATTTCTGACGGAAGTCTCCGGCCTTCCGCAGTTCATTGCGGGCCTGACAAAGGATCATGCTGACCTTGGCCTGGCCTTCGAAGATGGTGCATGGGATCTGCATGTTCATGTTGAAGGTGAAGAGCACGCCCATGAAGAAGGTCACGAAGAAGAACACGGCGGGATCGAATACAGTCCCGACGAAATCCTGATTCAGCTCGGACCGTCATCCGCAGCTCCGGCCCCGGAAAGTCCGGACTTCTCGTTCCTGGGCGCTGCCGGAGGTTCGACTATCTACGTTCTTCCGTCTGTCCAGAATCCCTCTCTTCCGTTCCTTGGAATTGCAACCGAAGAAATTCCGGACGGTACATTTGTCGGAAACGAAATCAGCCTCCGTCTGAAGTCCGTCAGCGGACCGGGATTCTATTCGCTCTGGAGTACTGACTCCTTCGGAACTCCAACACCATACCTGACGTCCTCAAATGGAATCAGTGAAGCCGATGTACTCCTCCTCGAAACAGGTACACATTCCCACTTTGATATGGCGTTCACTGCAACCGGCGTCTATGCGGTGACCTTCGAAGCATTCGGCATCATCCCGGATGGAGGTGAGGGAACCGTCGTCAGCAGTGGCGATGTGACTTACTACTTCTCTGTCAATCTCGGACTTGCTCCGGTGATCAACACGACAGAGGGAGAACTCCTCTACACTGAACAGTCGGCTCCCCGAATTGTGGATGCGAATCCTGCTCTGACGGATGCAGACTCATCAAACTTTGAAGGTGGTCAGCTGCGGGCCGATATCCCAATCCATGCACATCCTGCCGACGAACTCATCATTCTTCATCAGGGCACCGGAAAAAATCAGATTGGAGTCAGTGGCGACACGATTACACTCGGAGTCACCGGAGGAGGAACCGTCATTCTCGGTACATGGACCGGTGGGACCAATGGTGAACCACTCGTCGTGTCTCTGACATCCGCTGCTACACCCTCAACAACCCGACTGCTGATGCGTCGAATCGCTTTCCGAAATCTCTCAGATGACCCGGGAAGCGAAGAACGCTCTGTACGATTTGTCGTTGCCGATGGAGATGGAGAAATCAGTGATGCTGCACTTCGAGTCATCGCCGTCACGCCGGTGAACGATGGTCCCGTGGTTGTGACCGGAGAAGGCAACGCCCTGTACGTCGAAAATACTGCACCTGTGGTGATTGATTCCAGTGTCACGGTTGCTGACTCTGACTCTCCGGATTTTGACCTCGGCAGACTCACCGTGACAATCACGGTGAATCGCCAGACAACGGATCGACTCTCTATCCTTGTCGAAGGAGACGCTGAAGGACAGATCAACGTTTCCGGAAACACCGTCCTGTATGGAGGCATTCCCATTGGAACGTTCACGGGCGGGTTCACAACCAGCAACCCACTCATCGTGACTCTCAACGCCAGCGCGACACCTGAAGCCGTTCAGCAACTGGCTCGAAGAATCGCGTTCCACAACGCTGGCCTGAATGCGACGGAACTGACAAGAACCGTGAGCTTTGTCGTCAATGATGGTGACGGTAAGTCAAGCACCGCCGCCACCAGACAGATTGAAGTTTCGGTAACCAACGATAGCCCTGTAATCACAAACGGTGGCCTCTCGGTGAAATACAGCGAAGACGCAATTCCAGTGCTGATTGCCAGCGCTGCGACAGTTGCGGATCCTGACTCACCATACTTCAACGGAGGCACGCTGACCGTATCTCTGATTGCCGGAGCCACGGGTGCTGATCAGCTTGGCATTCGTAACCAGGGTGCAGGGAACGGCCGAATCAATCTCGATGGAGCCAATGTCACTTACGGCATCGGAGGAACGACGGTCGTCATCGGTACAGTTTCCGGCGGTCAGAATGGCAGCGATCTTGTCATCTCTCTCAACGAAAACGCGTCAGTCATTGCAACTCGCGCTCTGATGAGAAACCTGACGTTCAGCATCGTTGGAAATACCGCGAATTCCGCTCGCACCGTCCGACTGTCTTTGACTGATGGTTCCGGAGGCATCAGTAATCACGCCGACCGAATCATCGAAGTCACGGGCGTCAATGATGCACCGGTCATCACCACATCCGCCGGAAACAGCAGTTATACCGCGGGTGGCGGAGCGACTGTGATTGACGATGCGATCACGGTTGAAGATGTTGACTCAGCAGATTTCGCCGGTGGATTTCTCCTCATCTCGCTCTCCACCAACAAACAGACCACCGATCGTCTCACGATCATTGCCGAAGGTAATGGAGCGGGGCAGATCAACCTCGCTGGCACCAGTGTGCTCTATGAGGGGATTGTCATCGGTACTTACACCGGTGGCTTCACCTCAAACGCGCCTCTGCGAATCCTGTTCAACAACAATGCTACTCCCGCTGCTGCACAGAAACTGGCGAGACGAATCGGCTTCTTCAACACCAGCGCTTCGCCTTCTCTCCTGACTCGATCGATCGTCTTCTCGGTCAATGATGGAGATGGAAAGAACAGCCTGAATGCCATCAAGCAACTGGAGGTGGGCCTGTAGGCCACTTTCTGTCGACAACGCTCTACCCGTGAAACGCAGCCGCGTCCATCGACGCGGCTGCTGTTCTGCGGTCATGATCGTAAACACCAACCCGCGTTCCGGAACTCAGTGACCCTTTGTTCTTAGCTCAGATTTGCCTGCGGAACGCTTACTCGAACCGGATCCCGTCCTGCCACGCTGACGTCGAACTGCCACAACACTACTGAACTGAATTCCATGTCCTGCAGTCAGTAACAGGAAACCCGGGATTTGCAGGCAATCATGAGTACTCACGAATGAAGAGAATTCCTGATCGCCGCCCGAATTCTCTGCGCCAACCCGCTTGATACAGCAGTCCTTTGAACACTGTGTCGCCGCCAGCAACAGCAAGGCCCCTGATAGACAGCATCCGATAACAACCCAAAACGCCCGCCCTTGCACATGGCCTGTCACAGCAATAGCTGCCAGCGTCAATCCAACTGCAAAGAACCCCCACACCATCATCACTGAGGACCACATTGCAATCGTATCGGCCGACAAACGGGTATCTGCGGCCGTCAGAGATTTCACGACACAAATCGCGGACGACACCCCAAACAGCACAACACACAACTGAGGCAATACGAAAGAACTGAGGATAAGTCGTGGACTAAAGATCGACCAGATCGAAAGAACCCGCAGCCTCATAACAGCCTCCTCATTGCCGGTGCGCATGCATTAACCGCACCTACCCAATCAATCGGAGACCAGTCCTGTGCACATATTACGCACCTGTACTCCATATGCAACCAAACACCCACTCAAGGTCCCCACCTCTCACTAAAGGTGCCACGGACCTTTTTGGCAATCCGGGTATTTTGTTGACATATCAAACCACTCAACTCCGATCATCGTACCCGCTTCATCAGAGTGACATTTGACGACCAGACTTTAACTCGATGCTGCAGAACACAACGAATTCCGAAGCCGATCGATTTCTCGCTGAATCCCGAGAAGATGGAGCCCGCACACAACAATCCATCACCCCACCAGATCTGCAGCGGTCCAATGACGGATGTTGAGCAACTCAAAGCCGAATGCCTGGCAACAATAATAGGAAGACCGGGAGTTTCGGGTTTTGGAAAAATCCCGTATTGACTTTATGACGCGTGTCGTACAAAATATGACGTGTGTCGTGAATTGGCCGGAGGGAGACTTCGGGGAGGAGTGCAGAGTATGAGTCTGGTGCGGGGTAATCCGACGGAGGGCGAACTTGAGCTGTTGTCGCTGCTGTGGGAGCACGGCTCACTGTCGCTGTCGGAAGTACACGAGAAGATCGGTCGGGATGTGGGTTACACAACGATCCAGACGCGTCTCAATCGACTTGTGGATAAAGGCTGGGTCGAAAAAGCCAAAGTCGGCAAACAGCCAACTCATTATGCAGCCGTCATCGAACCGGATTCGGTCCGAGAAACACAGCTTGATCACTTCGTCGAGAAGGTAACACAGGGGTCTGTGGTACCTCTGGTTGCTCATCTCGTTCAGGGTGCCGATCTTACGGCCGATGAACTTGCAGAACTGAGAAAACTCATCCGCGACGCAGAACAGCGACGCAGGTCCAGTACCGGAGGACAGCGATGAACGATGCATTGACTCAGAGCTGGCCCCTTTTGATGACTCGTGCCAGCCTGTTGATTGTTGTCACTGGCAGTTTTGCGGTTCTCCTGCTTCGATGGCGTGCACCCGCAGATGCTCGCTGGCATCGGGCCGTCTGGGGCCTGGTGCTGGCTCAGGGAATCATGTCCTTTCCTCCATCTCTACAGGTCACACTGCCCGCATGGTGGTCCCTTGACGGATCGAACTCAACTGTCCATCTGCCACCAAAGTCCGGCGATGAACGAGCTCAGGAATTCTCGCCGTATACGTTGTTCTCTCAGAATACAATGTCTGATGTACTGAGCAGCAACGAAGATACTCTGGGTGCTCACCAGTCGGATGCTCGCCAGTTGGGCGGTCAGCGTTTCGAACTGAATTCGGCTTCGACAACATCGTTTGACTCCGAACAACACGTGCTTGCTGATCAGAGTCTCGGACATCGATCCTTTGCGAAGAGCGGTGCGGGTATGAATGAGAGTCACCAGCTGCCGGCTGCCGCATTGACCATCAGTCCACCTGGGGCTGCCCTGCCAAAGACACAACCATTGCGATCACAGTATCCATCCACGACCTTCAACTGGACCGTGATTGCAGGCATGGTCTGGACTGCTGGTGCACTGGCAGTGATCGGAATTCTGACACTCAATTTTGTGCTGCTGCAGCGTGCGCTGCGAAGCAGTCGACCAGCTCGACCGAAATGGACTCGCGAGTTTCAGCAGCTCTGCCTTGAGCTGGGACTTACTCATTCTGTACAACTGGAAGTACACCCTGTGATGGGACCATTCCTGTGCTGGACGCCGCGAGGACACCGAGTCATCGTTCCGGTTCGACTCTGGAACAGACTGACTGAAGATGAACGACTGGCGGTGCTTCATCATGAACTCTGTCATCTACGGCGTGGAGATCTGTGGAAGGCATGTGCCGCACGAGTCATTGTGGCACTTCACTGGTTCAATCCTCTTGCATGGTACTCTGCCCGACGGTTTGATGAATCCGCCGAGTGGGCATGTGACGCAAGAATGGCGGCTGAGTCTCCTCTGAGAATCTCCGCACTTGCGTGCGCGCTCCTGTGTGCTTCTGAATCGAGTCATAAAGTTCCGTATCTGGCGCTGTCAGTGACTGGCGGCCCTCTCTTTCAGCGAGTCCGTAGACTCGTTTCCGGCGAATCTTCAGGAGATACCTTTATGCGCAAGTGTTTGTGGATTGGACTGCTTGTTGTTTTTGCCGGAATCGGCTCCGTCCAATTGACCTGGGCTTCACCTGACGCTCGTCAGGAGACTCCAACTCAGTCTGTGACGGATATTGAATCTGACTCGGAACAGACGGCTGATGAACCTGAGGATTCACCCACAATTAGACCTGACCAGGAATCGCTCGATTTCCCCGACGACACTCAACTCAGGGACATCGCACAGCGAATCGTCGTGGAAGACAACGAGTCGCTCAGAAAATTTGTCGCGCTGATTCAAACTCCGACAGGCAGAATCGTGATGGCTGATCGTGCTGCGACAGCCGCACAGCAGGCAACCAGTGATGCTGACCCAGTGACACTTTGGCAGCAGTTTGCGACGAAATACTTTGACCAAATCGATGAAACAACGGATCAGCCGAAATGGGTTCTGAAAGAAGATTTGCGTAACGACCTGACGGAATATGTCCAATCGGTTCGAACCGCGGAACTTGACATCGAGGAAATGGCGAAAGTGTTTCGCGAAGTCTCAGAGAAACTCGTTGATCGCCCCCCGGTCTCACCAATCCTGAAGCGATTTCTTCAGCATGATGGTGCTCCCGCATTCGTTTATCACTCTGAACTCAGAACGCGTCTGCACCCAGGTACAGAGCAGCTGGAAGAACAGCTTGGTGAACTCCTGGTTAGAACTCGCTCGGGGAGCTACGTCATTCGGCCGACTCGTCGAGGTGAAGTTGAAAAGAAGCTTGCGTTTCTGAATCGACTTCATGGGCCATTAAGTCGCTTCCAGAAGGAGCTTGCCGCGTGGTCTGCCGACATTCATGCCACTAACCCTGAGCACGAGACGTTCGCCGCAACACTAAGGAACTCCGAGTTTGCAAGGTACATTGCGTTCTACCAGTTTTATGATGAATCGACTGACATTGATCAGGCTCTGGACGGAGTCTTCGGAAATCTCGAAGAGGCCACTTCAGACACCGCCGAAGGGCTGAAGCTGAATCTGGATTCAGACCAATACAAAGAGATCAAATCACAGATGGATCGATTTCATCTCGTCTGGAGTTACCGAGATTCGCTCTCCGCACCGATCGCTCGCATGGCTGAGCGAATCGAACTCTCTGATGAGCTCCATCAAAGAATGAAAGACTTTCTAAGCAGTGAACTGGCCTTGTTTTCGGTGATTCGACAGATGGACTACGTTCCCGTGCAGGCAGCTGAGGCAGCTCGCGAATGGCTGTCGCAGATCGTGACGCAGAATGAATCCGGAATGTACGAAATCACGGTCGACTCCACCGAAGAATTAAGCTCGCGTCTGGAAGAGTTCTTCCGCCAGTTTCGAGAGGTTCGTCGTCGTGGCCGAATTGTCGATGAATTCGCCGCACAGGTTGAAGACGCCGAATTGAAGTCCGCTATGCAAACCCTGATTGGGAAACTGTTGCTGGAAAATGTTGTTCAGTCAGCTGCGGAACGACCCGATGTTGACGGACTTGCAATGTGGATTGAAAACCACTTCGAAGAAACTCCGGATGGCCTGGTACTTCGCGACTGGGCCGGTGAAGTTGTTACTGAAATTCTGAACGACTCTGCAGAGATTGAAAAAGAACTCGGCAGCAGCGACTTCTGAATCGAACGGCTATCAGCACATCCCAACACCGAGTGTCACTGAAGCGCATCACCAGGTGAATTCCCGTCGATCCCGAGGACTGATCAACGATGTCTCGAATTCAGTTGAGATCAGTAGTAGCGACCATCCTGATTGCTACAGGTTTGGCCGCATCAGGCATGTGGCCGACGGCTGCAGCGGACGAAATAGCTGAGGTACACGGATCGGCGGAGATCGATCGAATCCTGACCAACGTCGCCAGAGAAAAATCGCTTCAGCCAGCATCTCGATGCTCCGATGAGCTGTTCCTGCGGCGGGTCACGCTGGACCTCACAGGTCGTATACCGACGCTCTCCGAAAGAAATGAGTTTCTCGAAAATCCAAACCGCGAGGCACTCGTGGACAGGATTCTGGCCAGCGACGAATTCTCTTCAAGCTGGTCAGAACTTTGGGTAACCCAGTGGTATGGCTATATTGACAACAATGCTTCCGATCGGGACCTGCTGAAGCAATGGCTCGAAGCTCGAATTCAGGATGGGCGTCCATATGACGAGATCGTGCATTCAATGATATCAGCGACCGGAGAATCGGCATTTGACGGCCCAGTCAATTTTCTCCTTCAGCATCTCGACGAACCCGTTGTGAAGATCTCAAGATCATTTCTCGGCATTCGCCTCGACTGTGCACGCTGTCATGATCATCCCTTCGACCGATGGAAGCAGGACGACTTCGTCCGGATGAACAAGTTCTTCGACGGAATTGATCGTCAGGATGTCTCCAGCGGCAATGTTCGTCTTGTCGATACGATTTCTGAAGCATCGCCGGACGAGCGTCCGAGATTTCTGAGCGGCGCAGAACCTCGCACATCTCAATGGCGTCAGGAGTTCTCATTGTTTCTTGTCAAAAGCCGACCCTTTGCGAGAAACTTCGCGAATCGCATCTGGTATCACCTGATGGGGCGAGGAATCGTGCATCCCGTTGACGACATCAGTCGCGACAACCCACCGGCTGTTCCTGAATTGCTGGAGTGGATGACAGATGAAGCAAAGCGATCCGGGTTCAACGTCCGACATATGCTCAAGCTCGTCTGCCTCTCGGAAGCGTATCAGAGAAACTCATCGGGAGCTTCGGCTGCTGAAGAACAGCATAAGTACTTTATGGTTCGTGCCATCAAGCCACTACCTCCGGAACACCTCTATGCCTCAGAATGCACGGCCCTCGGCAGAAAACCGGAAACAGATGAAAGGCGAACATTCATTGAGAATTTCTACGGCAATTCACTGAATGGAGATTTCAGCGCCTCATGGGATTATCGGGAGACGGTACAGGGATTGATGTCTCACCTCGATCAGAAGGTGGCTCCACCATCCAGCGACGTGAAGGAGTTATTCCAGAAGATTCTCTGTCGACAACCCACACCTGAAGAACTGCAGTTCCTTAAGGATAGTTCACCTCGAACGATCACGTTTGTTCTGCTCCACTCCAGCGAATTTGTGTTCAACCACTGACTTCTGATATGAGCGACGCACGCTCCGGGAGAAATCCATGCGACTGAACTGCACTCGCCGAAACTTTGTTCGCCGATCTCTGGGTGGCCTGTTTTCTTTCGCCGCCCTGCATCAAATGGACCACGTGTTTGCTCAGGAATCGCAGAAGTCCACAAAACGCTGCCTTGTGTTGTGGATGGGAGGAGGCCCCAGCCAACTGGACACGTTCGACCCAAAACCGGGTACTGCAACCGGCGGTCCAGTGACGGCCATCCAGACTGCCGTGCCTGGATTAAGTATCGCGTCCGGCTTGCCGGAGATCGCGAAACGCTTTGAACAGCTCAGCGTGATCCGTGGACTGAATTCCCCGGAAGGAGACCATGATCGCGGCAGTCACTTCCTGCATACTGGATATCCGTTCGTGCAGGCGTTTCCGCGCCCAACACTCGGTTCAATTATCTCTCACGAGAATCCTGTGAGTGATTTCCCGTTGTTCGTATCAGTCGGAGCTCGAGGACTTGGACCGGCCTACATGGGCCCCGATCATGCACCGTTCGCGGTTGAAGATCCCGCAACTGCAGTCCAGCTGATCTCAAGTCTTCGAAAGCAAAGGGAAAACCTGCGAACCCTGGATCTGTTCGATCAGAAGTTTGATAAAGATCACTTTGACTCCGGACTGGATCGTCGCAGAGCATCTCTCCAGCGAGTTGAGCGAATGCTGACGACTTCATTTGTGAAAGCCATCGACCTGAATGGGGCCTCGGATACCGATCGACAACGGTACGGAGAAAGTCAGTTCGGCCAGCGATGCCTTCTGGCAAAGCGTCTGCTGGAATCCGGTGTGAAGTTTGTGGAAATCAATCATGATGGCTGGGACACGCACGACGACAACTTTAATAACGTTGCCCGCCTCAGCGGTGAAATCGATGGACCATGGTCAACGCTGATCGATGATCTGACAGCCAGCGGGCTCTGGAACGAAACCGTCGTAATCTGGATGGGTGAATTCGGCAGAACACCTCAAATTAACGGTAACAATGGTCGAGATCACTTCCCCAGGACAACTCCCATTGTACTGGGTGGAGGAGGTATTCGCGGAGGCCAGATTGTGGGCCAGACCAATGAAACCGGTCTTGAGATCGTAGACGGAGAAGTCACCGTTCCGGATCTGTTCGCAACTTTGCTGAAAGCCCTTGGCATCGATCCGGCCCACGAATTCCACACCGAATTTGGCGCCATCGCCCCCGCCAGCGATCATGGAACCGTCATCTCTTCGCTGTATTGAATCCACCAAATGTAGCTTGGGCATTCCTGCCCGAGCACACCCTGCTCCGCCCCTGATACACGTCGTCAGGCTGGCTGGATTGCATGCAGCGTGCGCAGGCGTCGCCTGGGTTCGCATCATCACGCGGAGCGTGATGACGACTATTGTGGCGGCTACTATTGTGATGCCTACTATGCGAGAATCGCTGATGCGGACGGCAGACGGAGTCTGCCTGCTACTTTCGTTCGGCGGAGGACAATTTCTCGCCCATCTTTTTATGCTTCATGAGCTCGCGTCCTTTTGCGTACGCGGGATCATTCCAGAAAATCAGACAACCGTTGCAGCCACGCGCACAACAGCCCGAGTGACCCGAACGGACAAACTTTGGCTCCGCATGCTCGTCTTCTCTTTGACGAGCATCCTGAAGACCAAGTTGATACAACTGATATCGAGACAGATCACGAGACACATTGCTGCAGCCACTCGCCAGCTCCAGCCGTCGAGCCTCTTCATCCAGACGGACTCGAGCAGCTTCAGTTTCTGTGAGTGGCTTCTCCTTCCGAATCACTGTCAGCTCAGGAAGACGGCCTCGAAGTGTCGACTGATCTTCCTGCTCAAACTGGGCATACCGGATCTTCAGGAGCCTGCCCTGCCCCGGATGAACTGTTTCCTGGTGCTCGCTCCGTCCTTCGAGTTCAAATTCATAGAGTCGCAAACGGATCACATCCAGTGATCCCGGAGTAACGAACTCAAGCACATCACCGGAATCGAGGCGATTTCGAACGTCAACGAAAACGGCATCTGACTCACAGCGTGAAATGTAGCCTGCAAAGACAGCATCTGAAACCTGACCGGTGTGCTCATAACCGTGCGAAAGGTTCGTCAACTGGCCATCATGAAAGGCCAGCGTGTACCCCCGAGACGGTACACGATCCAGCTCATCCATGTATGGTCGAGGATCCCAGTTCTCAGGGTCCCGAGCCCACGCATCCATCGCCATGCGATAGGCGCGAGCAACCACCGCTACGTAGTATAGACTCTTGCCACGACCTTCGACCTTGAACGAATCCACTCCCTGCCGAAGATACTCATCCAGCCTCGGAAGCAGGCAGAGATCCTTACTGTTCAGAATGTATGATCCGCGAACATCTTCTTCGATGGGCATGAATTCACCCGGACGAACACCTTCTTCCAGGAGAAACTCAAACATCTCCCGATTGCTGTCATTGATGATGAGCTCCTCACGGGTTCCGTCTTTCATTCGCAGATGGACCTTATATTCCCATCGACAGCTGTTCGCACAGTTCCCCTGATTTGCACCTCTCTCACTTAGAAAGTTCGACAGCAGACAGCGACCTGAATAGGTCATACACATGGTGCCATGTACAAAGGCTTCGAGCCGCACGTCCGGGCAGTCTCTTCGAATCTCAGTCAACTCTGCAAACGACACTTCGCGAGCCAGCACAACCAGCTTTGCTCCCTGAGACTCCCAGAACTTCACCGACAGAGACGAACAGACATTCGCCTGCGTTGAAACGTGCAGAGGAATTTCAGGTGCTCGCTGCCGTACGTACTGGAAGACACCAGGGTCCGCAATGATCAGCCCGTCCGGGTTCACCTGCCGCACCGTGTCAATAAAGGTATCAAGCCTGGCAACGTCTTTATTGTGAGCAAACAAATTGAGAGTCAGGTAGACCCGAACACCCTTCGCATGCGCAAATCGTACGCCTTCCAGAACTTCTTCAAGACTGAATTCTGACTTCGTGCGGAGACTCATATCCGGAGTACCAAGATAAACAGCGTCCGCACCATAGAGTACTGCCACCTTCAGCTTTGCAAGCGATCCCGCAGGCATCAGAAGTTCGGTCTTGAGCGAATGATTCATCGAGTGTTCCGGAAAGGAGTACATTGACCAGGCGGAGTGCGGCCGGTATTGTAGACAAAAAGACCCGCACATCCATAATCTGTTTCACCTGCAAGGCAAAACATGATTTCTCAGACGGCCGAGTATGCCTTGCGTGCAGTTGTGTTTCTGGCGGATCAGAGCGAGCCTAAAACAAATACACAGATTGCGGCTGCAATTCAAATTCCATCCGGCTACCTAGCAAAGGTCATGCATATTCTCAGCCGGGCGAAACTCGTTCGAGCCCAGCGAGGCCTTCGAGGTGGATTTACGCTTCCGTTCGCTCCCGAGAATCTGACAGTTCTCCGCGTCATTAACGCAATCGAACCCATTCGCCGAATTCACGAGTGCCCACTCGGAATGCATGGCAAGAGCCTCTGCCCACTCCATAAAAGCCTCGATGATGCAGCGAAGGCCGTGGAAGAGACCTTCGGCGATACCACGATCGCAGACCTCATCCGAGTACCACGTCACATGAAACCTCTTTGCAGAGTTCCCGAATCAACCTAGCTTCGAGTTAAGCTCGGCATGTCGAACGAGCAAAGGCACACCAACATCGTGCTCATCGCCGCGTTGCGCGACGGCTCCGTTCCAAAACGTGCCAAAACAGCACACTTGTCGCCCTCAGAGACCTACATCCAACTCTGGTATCGCCCTGATTTCAAAGGCTCAGCAAGCGGATCGCAACTGATTTACATGACAGGAGTTACACCCAGAACACCGCATCAACAGCCATCACCGCATCAGAATTCGACTGTAATTGTGTGCGGTGGTATGAAATCTGCGGAACCAAATACCGGAGTTGGTCACTATTGAAGGCGTCCGAATACTCCGTCGAATGTTGAACTTGAAGGGGCAGGAGTCAGGATCATGAAAACCAAAGCAGGCATCTGGGTTGATCATCGCAAGGCGACTCTTGTAAAGCTCATTTGGAATACCGACAGTGGTTCTCTCGAAGCAAAAGAAGTTGTGGTCCACATTTCGTCTGACTCTGAAAGTCAGTCTCGCCGAGCAAGTGACCGAACGGATGGTCCGTATGAGCCATTAAATGTGCAGTCCGATGATACTCAGCAGCGAAAGCAAACAGCTGAATTGAGTCAATACTATGACCGGATCATTGGACATCTGGGAGAAGCAGATGCGATCTATGTCATCGGGCCGGGAGAGGCCAAGAAGGAGTTGCACAAGCGGCTCACTCAAACGACATCCATCGTTCAGATTGACACCGACACTGCTGACAAGATGACAGAGAAAGAAATCATCGCGGCGGTGCGAAAGCACTTTTGCAAATAGAGGCACAAGTTAGACCGATGAGCCTGCCGTGGCAGACTCATCGGTCCTCTGTCAGCCTTAGGTCGATACCGGAGTACTGCCAACCAGGCGATCTTTCACGCCCGCGAAGTTCCGCATCGAATACAAGTGGAGATAGATCAACTCAAGCTCGTCCGTCTTCGCCAGCGAGGCCAGCGTTTCGCCGCTGAGTGCCTTTAACTTCTCGCGAGAGACCGCATGAAAACCGCTCAGCTTCAGCTTTTCACCACTCGGAGTTGTCACCTCTGCCTGCATTGATTCGAGCAGGTTCAGCTCTTTCATACGACGGCCAAAAATCCGAGTCCGCTCGAATTGAGTCTGGTACTCCTGAAGAAACTTCAACACCTGTTCTGTAAATGGCGACGGTTTGCCGTCGTCATTGAAGAGCTTCTGCCCACGCCCTTCACTGTTGACACCTGGATGAGTCTCATCGATGCAGAGTGTCAGAGTTTTTCCATCTTCGCTCGCAGCAAACACAAATGGATAGCGTCGGAAGAAGGCGGGGATGTATCGAGCCTGCCATTGGGAGTCCGGTGACAGGTAGAGGTTCTGGTCTCCCCGAATTCCCAGAACGGCGACAGGAATGACGTCCTGCTCTCCAACTGTAAATACAATCGCATACTCGGTTGCAGCACTTGGAATCTCCACGGCCATCAGCGGGGCGGCGTTAATTCCGGCACTGAACGCATAGTTTGCCACACCTTCGAGCGACGTCTTCTGGTGTCTCGAAGCCGACAGAGGAACAGCAGTCTCATAGATCAACAGTTGTTTTGCCATGCGCAGAATTCTTTGTGTGAAGAGTCGAAATACATCAGGTCACAGTCGACTATCGACGCAATCGTGAATCCGCCACTGCGGCTTTCAGCATTTGATCATGCAATTGTTCATGGACGCCAACAAATGAAGTTCGATTCTGCGGACTTTGTTCAATTTTCCGGCCGCCAGAATCAAACAGAAAGTCTCAGACCTCAACACTCTGTTCAAATTACCGAAACTACTTCCCCGGAACCGTTGCCTTGACAGCCTTCAGTCTCGCAACTGCTTCCAGTGTTGCATCAGGATCTCGTTTTGCCTGAGCCTCACAACCTTCACAGCAAATGAACACAGGCTGACCGTTGATGTCCAGCTTGATTGGGGGACCCATCGATCCCAGCAAAGACGACTCGGAAACTACACAGAATTTCTGCTCTTCTGCCAGACGTCGGTCTTCGTCACTCAACGCTGACATCGCATCAGCGACTCGAGACCTGATGGATACCTTTCCTTCAGGTTGTTCAACTGTAGTTGCCTTCGGCTGAATCTCCTCCGAACTACATCCCGCAAACATCGACACACCGAAAGCCAAAACAGATATTGTGACCGCACGAGCATCCAATAACATATACAGATTTCCTTTCTGAAACTTCGCAGACCGTCGCTGCCTTCAGCTCCGAATCTTTAAGTGACCCTCGTTTTATTTATAGACCAAACTGGGCCTTTGTCCGCCAGGAAGAACGAACGTTCAGACACACTTCCTGCTACAATTTGCCTTGAGCTGGAATCCCGGCGGTATCGGGCACACGTTCGTTTCCACAACCATGACGATTTGATAAGCATCCTCATTTTTCTTCGCGATCAGGCCACAAATTTCATTGCTGCGATAAAGGAATCGAATGTCTTCTGGATTGCTTCCCGCCTCGCTTTATAGAATCCGTTGCCGGACCCTGTGCTTGATGAGCGCCACGCTGTTTCTGCTGAGCTGCACGCTGACAACGTTGGCCATGTCGGAAGAGAAGAAGCCCAATGTGCTGATTCTCATTGCCGATGACATGGGATACTCGGACGCAGGCTGCTACGGCGGAGAAATCTCCACACCAAATCTGGACTCGCTCGCCAGGAACGGCCTGCGATTTACACAGTTTTACAACACGGCTCGATGCTGGCCTTCCCGAGCAGTCCTCATGACAGGCTACTATGCTCAGCAGGTTCGACGTGATGCGCAATATGGCAATCAGCGAGGTTCCGGCCAGGGACAGCGTCCCGTCTGGGCACCACTGCTGCCGGAAATGCTCAAACCACTTGGATACCGTTCATACCATTCTGGTAAGTGGCACATTGATGGAAAACAGACCGAGAACGGATTTGACCGTTCGTATTCCCTCGAAGATCACGATCGCTATTTTGCTCCTCGCCGTCACACACTTGATGATCAACCACTGCCGCCCGTTACGAACGCAGACCAGCACTATGTGACCACGGCAATTGCCGACCACGCAATCGAGTGTCTCAGAGAACATGAATCGTCGAACACTGATCAGCCGTTTCTTCAATACGTCGCCTTTACATCCCCTCACTTCCCACTGCATGCACCTCAGGCCGACATCGAAAAATATCGAACTCAATACACTGCCGGCTGGGATTTGCTCCGGCAGGAACGCGGTAAGCGGCTTATCTCACTGGAGCTTGTCTCCCACCAACCTGCTGCTATCGAGCGAGACCTCGGCCCACCGTATGACTACCCAAAAGACCTCGACAAACTTGGCCCTGGCGAAGTCTTTCGACCACTTGCATGGAATCAGCTCACCGTTGAACAGCAGGAATTCCAGGCCACCAAGATGGCCATCCATGCAGCGATGGTGGATCGAATGGATCGTGAAATTGGCCGCATCACCGATCAACTGAAGACCATGAACGCCTTCGAAAACACGCTCATCCTGTTTGCGTCCGACAATGGTGCCAGTGCTGAAATCATGGTTCGCGGAGACGGCCATCATCCAGATGCAGCTCCTGGTTCCGGAGAAACGTTCTTATGCCTTGGTCCAGGCTTTTCCAGCGTTGCAAATTCGCCCTTTCGAAGACACAAAACGTGGGTTCATGAAGGAGGAATTTCAACGCCTCTCATCGCTCACTGGCCAGCAGGGATCAAGGCGCACGGCGAACTTCGTCATGTACCCGCACATCTCATTGATATTGTCCCGACTGTACTCGAAGTTGCCGGAACGACTCATCCAACTCTCTGGAAAGATACACCTGTCCCGACACCTCCGGGTAAGAGCCTTGTCGCCGCATTCAACGCCGACGAAGTCTCACTTCATGAAGATCTGTGGTGGTGCCATGATAATCACCGAGCAATCAGAGTCGGTCAGTGGAAACTCGTCGCTCCCAACAACCAACCCTGGGAACTCTACAACCTCAGCAACGACCGTGGTGAATCCAATAACCTCGCGGCTCAGCATCCCGACAAGGTTCAAGAACTTGAACAGATCTGGAATCGAAGGGCTGAAGAATTCAGTCAGCTTGCTCGCTGATCGGATTCACCCAGTTCCGGTGCAGAACTCTCAGACGATGAAGAATTGTCGTTCACATGCGATTCATCGCGTCTTTTCCAGCGCCGGAGAGTGCGGCTGATCGTACAGAGCGGAACGTCCAGTCCCAGAATTGCTTTGAGTTCACGTTGAGTCAAAGCCGGGTTCTCCTGAAGCAACTGCTGAATACGCTCCCGATCATCATCCAGCTTCATTTTTCGCGGTCGCCTGAACGACAAAGTCCCCGCATCACCGGCCTTTCGCGCGAGTCGAACATACTTGTAGACAACTCGTATCGACACACCCAAATCACGAGCAACATCCTCAGCCCTTCGACCACTTCGCACCGCATCCACAATCTGACGGCTGATTTCGATGGGCAATCCTCGAGCCATCTCATCTCTCCACAACCAATCTGCCTTCGCAACGACAATCGCATCATTGCAGGACCAATACAGGACGTCAATATCCAATTTCAGATTGGTTGGTATTTATGCTGGATTTTGGCACTCTGATGCAAATCAGGCTGCATCGGTTGAGGATTGAGAAGTCGAGACGGAACGGGCATTCCGAGCCCACGAGATCCAGTCTTCAACTTCTTCCAGATCCGGCGGCTGACTGTCTCGAAGAATTCTCTGTCCGGCCGGAGACAGTGCAACGCTGAGCACTCGGTTTAACAATCGCTGTGGAACCTGTTCAACCAGTTGTTCGACAGTGCGAACCTGGCTGGCAACCAGCAGCTGCACATCATGTCCGCGAACGCCCGGAATGGACACAGCCAGTCGCGTCTGGTCCTGCCAGTCCTGAATCAGCTTCGGATTGATGTAGTTAACAGCCAGCGAAACGGCAAGGGAGGCTGCGTCTGCCTGAAGGAAATCCGAGACACTTTGAATTCCAACTTCTGCAAGGCGGTCAGCGGTCTTTGGACCGATTGATGGCGCATCGACTACTGGACTCGCCAGTTCCAGAAAATGACGCCGCTTCTTATGAACCGCGTCTCGCGCCGGGACGACGTCCGAAGCATTCGGTTCGCGAAGAACAGATGTCTGTCGAACAGGTGTTTGTTCAATGGGCGTCTGCTGGACGGGCGTCTGCTGGACGGGCGTCTGCTGGACGGGCGTCTGAATAACTTCCGAGACTTTATCCGCACCTTTCATTTCATCAGCGTCCTGAGTCGGCTCGCTGCTGGCACCGCTGGTGATTCCTGAATGTTGAGTACCTGCCGGGCGAGCGGGGATTCGATTCAGTTCTTCAACGGACACGTGCAGAACCTCTCGCGCGTGAAGTTGTCGAACTTCTTTTTCGTCGGCCGGAAGATGTTCAATCACCTTACCGGTTGCGATGTACTCATCAAGAATTGCCTGAAGCTCCGCTCGATCATTTCGATCCGCCAGACGGTTCATAATCCAGCGACCCGGCATATTAACGGAGGCAACCAGTGTGGGAACCGTCATTCTGATTTCGGGAGCTTCTGCGCGTGCTTCAAGAATTGCCTGATCGATGGCTCTTGCGAGACTGACAACAGCCCGAGTCAACAGACTTGAAATGGCGTGCTTTGCAATGTCATCCATACCAGCCTGTGGGTTCTTCGTGCCGGCAACGGGATCGTAGTGATCAATCAGCAGATCATAACTCTGATGAGCCTGCTTTGCTCCGCTTCGAATGAGTTCTTCCAGCCACTCATCACCTTCAGCGGCAGGAACCGGCGGATAACCACCGCAGTCAGTTTCAGCTATCCGAATGAGTTCGTCCCAGGACTTGCAGATACTCCATTCTGCGGCACGGTGCACGGCCCCTTCAGACTCGGATTGTCCTGTGTGAAACGGCATGAATGGGTCGGTCAGATAATGACTCATGACACCGGCGGAATACACGGCAGTTGGCCAGTCGGAGGCCATCAGTGATCTGACGGTTGCCCGATACCACTGGCGAGCACTCGCAAGTGCGCCTCCCCATTCATTTTCAGCGACATGCAGCACATGATTTCGAAAATCTTTGAATTCATCATCCGGCGCTTTTGCACCCAGAAGGAATTCTTTGTGGTATCGCAGGAACAGATTCACCCAGCGTTCGCCAGCGGCAATGAACCTCAGGCTGTCAACAGCAAGACGATGATGAGTACTACGGCAGCACGCGCCGGATACGATACGAATTAACAGTGACATAAGCAGCACCTTCCCTGTGCCAGGAATCTGCGGACCGCAGACAGAAGGTGCTGATCTTACTTACTTGCAAACAGCCCGAACAGCCCGCCTTTTTTCTTTGGAGCTTCTTCGACCGTCTTTTCTCCGGATTCGCCGGAAGACAGCAGTCGGACCATATCATTAATGGATCTGGTCAGTCTTGCTTTAGGAGCAAACTGGCAAAGCGGAACCCCGTTATTGCGTGCACCAACCATTGTGGCGTAGTCGTTTGGAAGCTGCCAGAAGACCTTGCGACCAATCGTTTCCAGCGCCTTGTTGAGGCTGATGTCGGAGTCTTCCAGTCCCATTCGGTTCACAACGATTTCGATCTTGTCTTTCACACCGTTGAACTGTTCCAGGAACTGCATGATTCTCACAACGTTTCGCAGGCAGGACAGGTCGAGTTGCGTTACAAGAAGCACCTTATTGGCCACTTCCATTGCAGTGACGTCCAGTTTCCCGAACGACTTACTGACATCAATAATGAGATGCGAGAACGTAGCTTTGAGCAGCGCCAGAATACGCCGCAGGTCATCCGGCTTAATCGGTTCACCCTGTTCGAGCTCAACAGGACGAGGCAGCAGGTAGACGCCGCAATCGTGTCTTGTCAACGATCGCTTGAGCAACCCGTAGTCCAGTCGCGAGATGTTATCTGCAACATCGCTGATTGTGTACTCCGGAATGATATCCAGCCAGACGTCTGCATCCCCCAACATCAGATCGAGATCAATAATGACCGGAGTATTTGCACTATCCTGAGCGAGAGAGGCCGCTGCATTGACGCAAAGAGCCGTACTGCCAACTCCGCCACCTACACCGGCAACAGTAATGATTTTCCCGACATTGGACGTGCCGTCACCGACGGTCCCGCCCATGCTGGTTCGGATTCGATCCAGAGCCGCGATGAAGTCATCGAGCTGCAGAGGCATATTCAGGAACTCGCGAGCCCCATTGCGCATGACCTGCAGAATCAGTCCGCCTTCCTGAGAACGGCTGACAACCAATACGGCGCAACCCGGCTGGGCACGAGTCACTTCACCAACAAGCTGTACAGCTCGTGTTGGATTGGTGTCGACATTCACCAGCGCAATATCAGGACGAGTCTGCTGCACGACGTCCATGAAGAACTCATACCGTGAACACTCGGCTTCCAGCCAGACGGTATCAATTCCCAGCAGCATCGTCTTGAGCGAGTTGCGAGTCTGCTCGTCCGGATCAACGGTTGCAAGTCGCAGGACGCTTTTCATGACGGGTCTCGTTCGTTATCGCAAAGTGGGTGAAATCAATCCGGAACCAGACGACCTGCGAACCGCAGGCTTCACTGGTTTACCGGACGCAGAGCCGGAAGAATGACTGGCCGGTGTTGCTTTTCCACCGACTGCCGCAGTCCCGGTATCCTGAGGTCGGATCAGCGGACTGGCCTTCTCCGAATTCGTCTTTACACAATCATCGCCAACTCGAACACCTGAAGCTCCGAATCCACCGGGAGGGCAGCTGCCGGTAACTCCACCATCCAGACACTGATCACACTCTTCGCCAAAGCTTGGCACTTCGAGAAGGTGATGCATAAAGAGTTCGCGATCGGTTGGCGTATCTGTGAACTTGCCAGGACCACCAGGAAGCAACTGGCCGCTGGGCATTGGCGATACCTTCTCAGGCGTCACAATCACGATCAGCTCTGTTTCGGCTTCGTTGTACTGTTTTCTGTTGAACGCAGAGCCAATGTATGGGAGCTCACCAAGGAATGGCACCTTCGATGTTGCAGCCTCTTCGCGCTGCGAGATCAATCCCGCAATCACAAGAGCTTCACCAAAGTTCATTTCAACCTGAGTATTTGCACGACGCACAATAAACGCAGGAACGGTAACCCCGCCCACCGTGACTGCATTTGAGAAGTCACGGTCGCGAATCGCTGTTTCGATCTCCAGACGAACTCGACCATTCCCAAGAATATGAGGCACAGCGTCCAGCTGAACTCCAAACTCCTTGAACTCAACAGCCGTTGTCCCAAGACCTGACGGAATCAGGATCGGCGTTTCGCCACCATTCAGCAGGTTTGCGGGACGGCCGTTGTGAGTTACGAGCATCGGAGTCGCATGCAGTTTCAGCAGACCTTCTTCGCGTAGTGCCTGAAGAAAGCCCTGAAACACACCGTTCGTATTTGTGAATCCGTAGCTGATTGTCGAATCAGCAAAGCCTGTAAAGGTGGCTGTAGTTCCTGCTCCTGTTGAGGTCAGGTTCTGGATCGGCGTAATCGGACCCGGAGTGCTGATGAGATATCCACCAGGCTTGATCAGATTGAAGTTCATGCCCATTTTGCGGAACTTGGATCGCTGAACTTCCATCACGGTACATTTCAGCAGCACCTGCTGAACGTCACCGGTTTTCATATGATTCATCACCTCAGGATAAAACTGTTCGGCGATGGCTTCAATTTCTTCGATGTGCTCTGGCCGAGTCACCCATCCATCAAGTCGAACGGCCCCCTTGATTTCTTCGACGTGAATCGTGTCATCGGGATAGAGTCGACGGATGTAGGATTCCAGATGCCGGACATCCCCGCGCACCAGAACTTCGACGCTGAATTTCTCCCCGAATTCATCAACGATAGACACCGTTGTGACACCGGTCTGCAAAGCAGAGACTCGGACCTGCCTCGGGTTCTGCGGGACAGTGTCAACCTTGATCACTTCAGGATCAAAGTCAAAAACCTGTCGAATATTTGCAGTATGCTCAATGACGGTTGTGTACCGTTCAAAAAGGGCCATTTCATTCTGGCCCTGCCGAATTCGAAACGTGGAGCCCGAGTCCTGACCCTGCGAGTGCGCGGCAGAACCCGACGCAACTGAAATGATCGCAGCAGCCAGCAGCACAGCCAGCGGTTTTACAATGGACGGCATCCCTGCACCCCCTAAAGTGCTGAAGAGCGACGCCCGTCACCAGACGGGTCGCCGCGCCCCAACTCAATTCGCGCTCCGCGCGATTCCCCACAGACTTCCACAGCGGACTTCCTGATGGAACCCGCTGACCGACTGATTCTTCCCACAGGCCCCCTGTGTGGAATCAGCCATTTCCCTTTTTCAGAAAGTCCCAGAAGCTCCCGCTTCCGCTACTCTCCTTCTTCTCTTCCGGTAGTTCTACAGTTTCCATTCGAACTGTTGAGCCCTCACGAATCTCAATCGACCACAGATTCTTTGGTGGCTCTGGTTCTTTCATTGTCAATACCGGCATTGAACCGCCTGGATCAACAGGTTCGGGAGTTGCCTGCACCTCAGCAATTGCATTTCGAGCAGCTTCTGCCTGAAGTTGTTCTGTGATGCTTGGCGGGATCGGTGGATTATCCTGAGGAATTTCGTCCTCAATAACACCACTGCCACCCTCTAACTCCTCGCGGATGCTCATTACCGACTTCGCATCCGGATCAATACCCCCCAGCTCCTTCGATAGTGTCTCATCAGTGATTTCAAGGTTTGCAACCTCTGTCTTGTCTCCGTTGGAGCGAAGACTTGTCGACAGCGTTCCAACTTTCTCAGCCAGTCTCAGAAGTCCCGCCTGTTCAGGGGTGACAAGAACAGAAATGTTCTTGGCAGCCACTGCCACCTCAGTACCACGATCCTTTCCATAGATCTTGTCATCAACGGCAAAGACTTCGACGTACTGCAGGATAGTCCGAGTAATCTGACGTTTTCCCCCATGGGTCTTTGACTCATAGGTCAGCATGATGTCCACACGGTTCCCCGGACGAAGCATCCCGCTGAGTGTCTGGGTTGCATCCACCGGAATGGCCAGTGCACGCATCCCATCAGGAACGTTCGGAGCTGCTCCGACTTCCCCCTTTTCCGAAAGCTTGCTGACAAGGATCCAGTCACCGATCGTTGCCGGTACTTTGATCGATCGTTCCGCAATCTCCTTCGGATCTCTCACAACTCCTTCAGGACACGCGTTGACATTCACGCGCACCAGTTTTGTGTTTGTATCGTTCAGGACATCACCCGGCTGAATATCAACCGATGCCTGAAGAACCTCGATTGTGTCCTCGGCTTTAACCGAGTTCCTGCTCATTACTTTCTGTACGCCGAACATCGCCACCAAACCACAGCCGGCAGCGATCACCAGCAACACCAGACTCTGACTCTTCATGAGGACATGTTGCTCCCGGCCGATTTCCTCTCAGGATATCTGATTCAGCCGCTTCTTCCCTTCGTCGGAAAGTCCCGGCAGAATTCGCAGACCGTGCTGATTCGGAACGATCGAGCCATGCCCTATCAGTCTCATCATCGGCAGAACCGAAAACTCCGCTTCAGATAATGCTGACAGGATTGCCAATCTCTTTGGGACGTTATTTCAATGCACAGCGCAAAACGTTGATTTTCGGAATTTCACTGGAGTTCCAGCTGGACTCAGCCGAACTCCGTTTCTCTCGTATTTCTCCGCATCAAAAGCGGAAAACCCTCACTCCGTTCAGAATCACATCATCCCGGCGTACATAAAGTAGCCAATCGATCCAATGCAGATCGGAATTCCGTAGGGCAGCAGCAGCATTCGAGGCTTCCGCTCTGCGGCAATTCGTGCCAGTTCAGACGGCTTTCGAACAACCATCCACTCGCTCAGAATCATCAGGAAGTTCTCGTAGTGATGTCGCGAACTCTTTCGCCACAGCACCATGATGACTGCCATAATCGCTCCGACCACGGTCGAAACAGCGAAGGCTGCCAGAGTCACTTCCCAACCCAGCCAGGCACCAATCCCGGCCATCAGCTTCACGTCGCCGGCTCCCATGCCACCAACTGCATAAAGCGGCATCAAAGTCAGCAGGCCAACACACATTCCCAGCAGCCCGCTGTTCAGACCACTCAGGCCTCCAACACTTGTGGAATACACAAGGCCGGACAATACCATCGGGAATGTAATCCAGTTCGGCACACGCAGTTCTTTACCGTCAATCCACGCCGCAAGAATCAACACGGCGGATACAAGCTTCACATGCCAATGATCAAATAATAAAGAGGACCAGTCCATTGTTGTGCTCCTTGCGTCTGCAAGACATTGAGTGGGGATCAGGGGAAACGCGTTCACGACAGCGACGGGACGAACTAAGCTCGTCCCGCCGATGCCACGAATCGCAGAAAAAAGAAGCTGAAGGCCATGCCAAGCATTCCAACAGCCTGTATCAGTTCTTCAGAACTCAGCTCAATCCAGAACGGCATCATCATCTCACCTCAGTACAGTCAACCTGCTTCAGATTCCTATGTGATGAAATCGCTGACGTCAGTAAAATGCGTGCTGGTGTTTGAACCGAGTGTCGATACGCCAGCAATGCAGACTATGATGATCATGGCCAGCATCACCGCATACTCTACTGCCGTCGGCCCGTCTTCGGATCGAAGGAAGGAGCTGACTGCTTTTACAAAATGAGTCATTTTGAGAAGCTCCCGTTCCTGAAACAAATCTCAGAATCTCGATGGCTGGTTCGGTCATTTTCCGAACAGTGCAAACACAGGGAGCGACCAATCCAGTGGACTGTCGCTCCCATGCAGAAGTTTGTACTTTCAGACCGGAGCCGACCATTTCGCCGGGGCAGCCAGCGGCTGCCTCTCCAGCCCTCGGCTCTTCAATTATGTCAGGTAGTTGCCGACTTCTGTGAACTTGTCGTTGGCACTGGTACCAACTGTTGACACAGCTGCCAGACACACAACGATGATCAGAGCAAGCATAACGGCGTATTCAACTGCCGTTGGGCCGTCTTCAGAAACCAGGAACTTCTTAATACTGTTTGCGAACTTTGTCATGTGCAATTCCCCTCAAAAAGGTGCCCGTATCAGGGCTTGTGACGTCACGACGGAATGATTCCCGTCCAGATATTGAACTCCTGCAACGCAGGCTTCACCCTCACTCATTCACTCGGGGCTCGCTTTGCTGCTCGCTTTCCGAATGCTTTACATCTACAACCTAGGTCAGATTTTCCAGTGGTCAAAAATTTTTCTGATCTTTCATTTTTCACTCGTACTCCTCCCGATTTCTCAGGATTTCGTGCCGCCCGAAGATGCATGCTGCTGGCTCGACGAAACTCCCCAGCGTTCAAGCGTTCGCACCATGCGTCTGCGATCCAGCTCATCCGTCTCACACTCCCGTAGCGCTGTCTCCATGACTTCAATCGCTTCTTCAGTGCGTCCTCGATCGTAAAGCGTCAGTGCCATCTGGATTCGAACGACCACCAGCTGCGGACATCGCTCCATGGCATACGTCCACAACCGTTCTGATTCACCAAACACCGGCAGATACTCCGTCGTTCGCCTGCATGCGGCCAGCGAAATTATCAGCGAACAGAACATCAGCACCGCAGTTCGAAGTTCAGCCTTCCAGCGTCTCATCAACAACGACGCAACATGCTCCACCAATGCTGCCACGACACCAAAGAAAACGATGCACGGCAGGTACAGGTAGCGATCATTCATCAACGTTGTAATGCGAAAGAAATTCAACACAGGAAACAAAAGCAGTAACCACGTAGCGGCTGCCCACAACAACAAAGGTGCTTCCCTGCGATATCTCCAGATCACCGCCCCGACAATCAGCCAGCCGATGCTTCCGACGATCACCGGAAGCGCAATGCCGGCCGTCGGAGGATCGTAAAGCACACATAAATCGGCGGGCCAGATCATCATTCCGATGTATTGCCACAGTATCGTGATATCAACCGCCACGATCTCTGCAAGGCTCAAATTCATATGCCCACGCACTCCACCCATCACCGTGTTCTGTGCGCCAGTTGTATGCAAAAGCAACAACAGCGAGATCAATCCAGGGATGAACTGACGGACGATTGCATCTGAGATCCGATCACGCCGAATCAACACGTCATACAGAAACACGATCGGCGGAAGAACGACCGCCAGCGCCTTCGACAACAGGGCCGCAATCAACAGTCCAATGTACCAGGCGTCATGCTTTGGCTGCAGGTCACTTCTCAGCCGAACCACCAGCGCCCACAACATGAAGATACCCGACAAAATCCCTTTTCGAGACGAGACCCAGGCGACCGTCTCTACCTGTACCGGATGCACCAGAAACAACATCGCCGTGGTCCACGCGACAAACGCACTTCCCGTCAGCCGACTCACCAGAACATAAACCAACATTCCACAGATACAGTGACCGATGATGTTGCTCAGATGATAACCGGCCGGCTGCAGACCCCAGATCGTATGGTCCACAAGGTAAGAGAAGATCGTGATCGGTGCGTAGTTGCGAGTCACTGTCTCGGTACAAATCCCGGACAGATTCTCCAGCGACCAGCCACGGATCAGACTGTTACTCAAAATGTAAGACGGATCATCCCAATTGATGAAGTCAAACGAAATTGCCGTCCACCAGGTCGCGATCGCCGGGACCAGAAGCGAAATCAGGCACAGAATCTGCTGAAGCCGTGTCTTCCACATGGAGCGGATTCCGGTGGACTCAAAAAGGTGGGAGAATTCGGTACAGACTGCGGCGTTCTGAACAGATTCCACCGGTCCATCTCAAACATGCCTCATGACTTTAAGGAGACGTTGTTTTTTCACCACATTGTCCACTCTTCCTCGCCTCTCGGTTCGGCACAACCGCTATTTCCAGCTCAACCCGTATGATCGCTGCAAACGAATTCCATCGGCACCTCGACGCCACGTCTTCCGTTCATCACAATGATCACCCAGGTTCACCCGTTCAGAATTTACCCTTCGGAGTTCAATTGCCATGACCGACTACACGCATCGAGCGTCCGGACCAACTCAGCAGCATGCATATCGTCGAGGTCCCCGGATCGTGGCGATCGAAACGCTGGTCCCACACGACATCATGCCCGGTATGCTGATTCTCCGGATTCACACAGACGCCGGTACTGTGGCCGGCGAACCGATCACGGGGCATGGGGAGACCTATTATATTCCGACTGCTGCCGCTGCCGTGATTCATGACTTTATGGCCCCCAGACTCCTCGGCTCCGATGCTCGCGCCATCGAAAGTCACTGGCGATTTCTATATGAACGCATGACGGCGTTTGGTGGAACTGGTGCTGAACTTCGAGCTCTCTCTGCTGTTGACCTGGCTCTCTGGGACATCGCCGGACAACTCGATCAACAACCCATCTGGAGGCTTCTCGGAGGACCGGTTCGCGACATGATCCCGGTCTACAACAGTAGCGGCGGTCCGTTCTATGGTCGCTCGAATCGCAAGTCTCCTTCAGCTTCCGGCTGGCCTGGTCATGGAGATCCTGGACAACCCGGCCCGCTTGAAGACAACTGGGCGAGCTTCAATCAGCCCGAAGAACTGGCCGAAGAACTTGTCGCACTCGGCTATCGTGGAATGAAACTCTGGTCGTTCGATGCCGTCTATCGTCGGTCCGGAGGGCAATCCATTTCATGGAGCGACCTCCGCGAGGGAATGGCCCCATTTCATAAAATCCGTGAACGTGTTGGAGACAAAATCGAAGTCATGCTGGATGGTCACGGATTCTTCACCCTCGCTGCCGGCATCCGTATTGCACATGCGATGGAAGAAGTCCGGCCTCTCTGGCTCGAAGACATTATGCGGCCGGATTCAGTCCATGCAATGGTGTCGTTTCGCCAGCAAGTCCGAGTCCCGATCGCGGTCAGCGAGATGCTCGTCTCCGCGGATCAGTATCGCCAGACTCTTGACGCGCGAGCAAGCGATTATGTTATGATCGATCCAACTTGGGTCGGTGGAATCTCGGCCACCCGTCGCATTGCTGAACTGGCTCAACTCTATAACGTCCCAACTCTGATGCACGACTGCACCGGACCACTCACACTGCTTTCAGGTCTGCATATTGCAGCGTCAAATTCCGGCGTTGCCTTCCAGGAAACCGTCCGCGCTCATCTCGCAACTCTCTATCCAATGCTGATCGACGACACAATTCAGGTCGAAAACGGGCACCTGCCGCTGCCTCAACGCCCGGGACTCGGTGTGCGATGGCTTCCGGAACTGTTTGTTGCATCTCACCCAGGCTACAGAAAATCAGAAATCTGAAATTGTTGTGTTCCGGCTCGTTTCCGGTGTGCAATCGAAGTCTCGGTCCGCGACAATAGTGTTCACCTTCCCTGATCCCTCCCCCGAATCATCGGTTGTCTGTAAACATGCTTTCAGGCCTCCCTATTCCGTTGTCGTGGCGTTCGACTCTGTTCAGCGCTTCCCTCAGCCTGCTGATCATCGGCACTGCTCTCTCTGGCAGAATTGCCAACGCTCAGGAACCGCAAAACGGTACGTCGTCGTCAATCAGCCCTGAATTCTTCGAAACACATGTTCGCCCACTCCTTGCTAAACACTGCTACGAATGCCATTCACGAAAGGAAGGTCCCGACAACGGAGCTCTGGTATTGGAATCGATCACAGGAATCACCAAAGGTGGATCCAGAGGCCCGCTGTTTCAATCCGACCACCCGGACTCCGGGCTCTTTCTAAAGTCCATTCGTTACGAAGATCCCGAACTGCAGATGCCCCCGGCCGGCAAGCTTTCAGAATCGGACCTGCGAACTCTGGAAACATGGATTGCGGGTGGCGCTCCTCTTCCGGAATATAAAGAGGATGATCAACCTCTGGCTTCCACCGGAATCGACCTGGCAACCGCACGACAGTTCTGGTCGTTTCAGCCACTTCGACAAACGCCTGTTCCAACAACCAACGATTCGGAATGGCCTCGAACTGCGATTGACCAGTTCCTGCTCGCTGAAATGAACAGGCAGAATCTGGCTCCTTCACCGGAAGCGGAGCGTTCTACACTCCTTCGACGTCTGAGCTTTGATGTCACCGGACTGCCGCCAACGCCTGAAGAGCTTAATCACTTCGAAACCAATACAAGTCCCACAGCGTTCGAAGAAGAAGTTGACCGCCTGCTTGCATCACCTCATTATGGCGAACGCTGGGCTCGAGTCTGGCTTGATCTGGCTCGATATACAGACTTCACTCCGGACTGGCAGAGTCCAACAGATCGCGGTTGGATCTATCGCGACTGGGTGGTCTCGTTCCTGAATGAAAACCGACCGTATGATGAATTCCTGCGACTTCAGCTGGCCGCAGATCTTCAGCCAGAGACCGACCCCAAAGATCTGGCGGCTCTGGGCTTTATCGGGCTCAGCCCCACATACTGGAAGGAACTGCGACTGGCTCCGTCTGTCATCGAACAGATTGTCGCAGACGAATGGGACGAGCGACTAGATGCCGCTTCCAGAACCTGGCTCGGACTCACTGTCACGTGTGCTCGCTGCCATGACCACAAGTTCGATCCAATTACGATGAAGGACTACTACGCTCTTGCCGGTGTTTTGGCCAGTACACAACTTCACGAACGTCCTCTGTTGCCCGAAGCAGAAGCCACGACCGTGCTCGCAGCACAGAAGCAGGTGCGTGAACTGGATGCGAAACTCAAGACTCTGCGTGAACAGAAGTCACCGGAAGCCGCTCAGGTTGAACAGCAAATCAACGAGATTCGAAACAATACGCCTCACATTGACACACCTTCGGCTCATGTTCTGCGAGAGGCCAGCATTTATGTTCTGCCGGAAGGTGATGAACTGACTCGACTCGAATACCGTGAAAATCAGTCACGTGACCTGCCGATCTTTCAAAGAGGAAATCCATCAAACCCCGGCACGACCGTGCCCCGACAATACATCGAAGTTCTTTCACCGGAGACACCTCAGCCATTTACACAGGGCAGTGGTCGCGCGGAACTCGCCGAGGCCATGCTGAAGAACTCGCCGGGTCTGCTGGCACGCGTCTTTGTCAATCGTATCTGGGCTCAGCACTTCGGCGCTGGTCTGGTTCGCACCCCAAGTGATTTTGGTACTCAGGGAGATCGTCCCACGCATCCGGAACTGCTTGAATACCTCTCGTATGAGTTTGTCAGTCGAGGCTGGAACATCAAATGGCTTCACCGTGAAATTCTGACGTCCGCTGCATGGAGACAATCCAGCCAGTATCGCAGCGATGGTGAACAACTCGATCCGGACAACCGCTTCCTCTGGCGAATGAACCGACGTCGGCTGGATATTGAAATGTGGAGGGACGCCATTCTTGCTGCCAATGGTCGCCTGAATCTGACAATGGGCGGACCTTCGCAGGCCATCGACGATCCTGCAAATGTCAGAAGGACGATCTACGTCACTGTCGCTCGGGAAGAGTTGCATCACATGCTGCGAATGTACGATTTCCCGGAAGCCAGTGCCCATAGTCCGAAACGTGAACCCACCACAACGCCTCTCCAGCAACTGTTTGTTTTGAACTCCCCATGGATGCAGGAACAAGCCACTGCTCTCTATCAAAAGATCTCCATGCCACCGGTGCCGGATACTCCTTCAGTGAGCGATGGCACGATCGCGGGGGCGATCCGAGCAACCTACCGCAACCTCTTCAGCAGATGGCCCACCGATGAAGAATTGGCAGTGGGCATCACATATCTCACTGGTGGTGTTGAACCTGCTGCGACTCTAAACAGCGAAGTACCGGTTGAAAAGTGGACCGAATACCTGCAGGCATTGCTCGGGATTAACGAACTCTACTTTGTCGATTGATCACATCATGAACAATAACAAGATTCAGAACACAGGCTCTGCGGAAACGCTGCTCAGCCGGTATTCGCGTCGAGCCATGATTCAGGCTGCCGGTGGTGGTCTCGGAACGCTGGGAATGGTGGCCGCGTTTGGTGCCGAACAGGCTCTGCCGCATTCGATGGCTCGAGCAAAGCGTGTGATCCATCTGTTTATGAATGGCGGCCCGTTTCAGGGCGACCTGTTCGATCCGAAGCCATTGCTTGAGAAATTTGCTGGTCAGCGTCCGCAGCAGGCCGATCTTCGCACAGAACGCAAGACAGCCGGACTGATGCCATCACCATTCCGATTTCGTCAGCACGGAGAATCCGGCGTACCGATCAGCGAACTGCTCCCGAACCTCGCGAACCATGCAGACGACCTCTGCATCATTCGTTCAACCTATACGGACAACCCCAACCACGGCCCTGCTCTGCTGATGATGAACAACGGCACCATCCTGCCCACTCGACCGAGCATGGGTTCATGGCTGTCCTATGGACTAGGCACCGAAAACAGTAACCTGCCGGCCTACATTGTTCTGTGCCCGGGCAAGCCAGTCCGGTTTTCAATCCTGTGGACCAGTGCGTTCCTGCCGGGATCACATCAGGGAACGTATATCAACCATAAAGATCCCAGTCCGGACAAGCTGATCCCATGGCTCCGCAACACCGGACGCAGCAGCGAACAGCAGCGAGTTCAGGTAGACCTCATGACACGCCTGAATCAGCTTCAGCTCGCTCGCACAGGTCCCGACGGACAACTCGAAGGCCGGCTGCAGGCAATGGAAACTGCATATCGTATGCAGTTCGCAGCAACTGACGCCTTTGATCTCCAAAAGGAATCCGAATCAACTCGTGCGATGTATGGCGAAGGGCACTTTGCCAACGGCTGCCTGCTGGCAAGACGACTCAGCGAACGCGGAGTCCGATTCGTTCAGGTGTACTACGGAGATGGACAACCCTGGGATACTCACAGCGGACACAACGAAGGAGTCCGCAATCTGTGCCGCGATATTGACCAGCCAATCGCTGCACTGCTCAGTGACCTCAAGCAGCGAGGACTTCTCGAGGACACACTTATTCTCTGGGGTGGCGAATTTGGACGAACACCAACATCAGAAAACGGCAACGGACGCGACCACAACCACTACGGATTTACCACCTGGCTTGCCGGAGGCGGCATTCGCGGCGGCATGACCTATGGCGAAACGGATGACTTCGGATTTCGGTCCGTCCACAACCGAGTTCACGTGCATGACCTCCATGCCACAATGCTTCACCAGCTCGGCATCGACCACGAACGACTCACCTACCGTTACGCCGGCCGCGACTTCCGCCTCACCGACGTCGCCGGCCGAGTTATCAAAGAAATCACGTAGGATGGGCATTCCTGCCGTACCACCCCTGCCTCACCCCTGCCTCACCCCTGCATTCCGCCCTGCCCTCGTCCTACCCACCCTCCACACCTCTCCGTCCCATCCAGCCCCTCTCACCTTCGATTCCACCGCTTCCATCCCACCTCCAGTCTCCTCCCACAAATCGCACCAACCCCTGAATCGCCAGCACCGCAATCGCAACGCCGCATAAACTGTCAGTGAAACAACATGCCGAAGACACTAAACTCCGTATTTCAAAAACCGCGTGGTTGAGTGAATCAACACCATATCGTGTAAGGTCAACATGGAAGAGCTCCTTTCAAGCCACAATCAAACCACCATCGATCGCTGCAGCAAACAGACGAGGGTATTTCTGACGATGGATACCATGGAGGTGGACCTGACGAAGTCTAACCCACCTGTCCAGGGAACAGGTCCGCTTCGTACGGGCAAGCGAAAGGGATTCTTCTTTCACCCCATGTACGCCGTAAACGAAAACGGTTTGCCACTGGGTGTCGTTGATCAGGTGATCTGGACTCGCAACCCGGCATCGGGCAACAAATCGGCGAGCGGTCGGAAGAATGAGCCAACTAACGCCTCCAGTGAAGAAAAAGAAAGCAGCCGCTGGCTGAAAATGATGCAGCGCGGCAAGCAAATCGCCCGGAGCCTCCCGCATGTGCAGTTTGTGGCGTCGGCTGACATCGAATCAGACATCAGCGAGTTACTTTCGGAAGCATCAGAGCGGCCCGAAAACTATAATTTCATCATTCGCCAAAACCATCCGCAACCCATCACCGCTGCTGTTGACTCCTCCACCGGAAAGTCGATCACAGCAGCCACCGTGGACGAAGCACTGTCACTTGCAGAATGGCGAACCGAGCGTGATGTCCATGTTGACGGCCAGGATGCACTCGAACGACAGGCCCATGGGAAGCGATCGCAAAAGCAGCCGCAAATTGCGCATGACGGAAAGATCTCAACAAAGGCGATCACCGTTACGATCGCTGTGCCACGACGAAGTAGTGGAGGTGCACTCGAGGACCTCACGATCAACGTGGTGGAAGTGCGCGAACAGAATCTATCGACAGAAAAGGCGCCTTCCCGCTGGTTGTTGTTCACCTCGCTGCCGATCACAACCGTGGAACAACTGAATGACACTATTGATGGATATCGTCTTCAATCGAAAGTCGGACTGTATTTCACGACCCTCACGAATGGTCTGAAGATTGAAGAACTGAATTGTGAAACCCTGGAGCAATATCTGACCGAGTTTTCCGTGTTCGCGGAGGTCGCGTGGCGTGTGGAGTATCTGACCGGTGCGGCGTACAGTGATCCTGAAAGCAGTTGCGAAACGTACTTTTTGCCCGAGGAGTGGATCGCTGTCATGGGTTTTCTTGGACGCCCCATTGATCGAGAAAACCCACCAGGCGTTCGAACGTTCATGCTTTCGGTCGCACAACTCGGTGGTTACATCAACAAGAAATCGCAGGGGGACCCCGGGTCAAAGACCCTTTGGGGAGGCATGGCCAAATTTGACACGATCGTCGGAGCTTTCGCAATCTTTAACCAACTGAGAGCTCAGGGATAAGAAGGCCACCTCACCAATGCGAAACGGGCCCATTCGGCACCTTCACAAGAGCCGTTGGTACCCAGCAGGCCCGTTCACCATGTCGCCGACGAATTTCTTTTGTGAGTCCATCAAACTCGGCAGGGGATTCAAACCGACGAAGGCGATCTTCCAGGTCTTCGGGAACACCCAGTCGAGCACCATACCAGGCGGCAAACTTCCGAAACAACTGACAACTGTAATCTCCGTACTGCTGAACCATCAGATGGAAATGAGTTGAGAGAAACTCAACCTGTTCGTCGGCCGATGGTTCAAACGATGTTGAACCATGAGCAGCGTACTCGGATAACCGACGGAAGATCCACGGGTCCAGCATCGCCCCTCGGCCAATAGCAATTGCCGAACACCCGGTTTGCCGCATCATGGAGACAGCATCCTCCACAGTTCTGACATCACCATTGGCAATGATTGGAATACTCTTCACAGCCGCCACGGTTTGTCGGATCCCTTCACGATTGACCGTCCCGTGAAAACCCTGAGCCCGAGTTCTTCCGTGGATGGTGATGGCAGCAACTCCGACATTTTCGAGCGACTCTGCCAGCTCGGGCGCTGTAATCTGCTGATCATCCCAGCCCAGCCTCATCTTGACCGTTACGGGAATCCGGACAGCATCCACAACTCGCGCGGCAGTTTCGGCAGCACCACGAGTATCACACATCAGGCGGGCACCACCGCCTGAGCCGTTGATCTTGGCCATCGGGCAGCCCATATTGATGTCGATGCCCTCGTAACCATGATCCTGCAGCCACACTGCGGCCTTCACAAGATCCTCAGTCACACCGCTGAAGATCTGAACAGACAGTGGGCGATCTTCGTGACAGGTTTCGACAAGATCCAGAGACTTGCGATGCCCCGCCGCCAGCATTGTCGCCTGAACCAGATCGGTCGTCGCCAGCCCCAGCCCGCCCTGTCGGCGCAGGACGAGGCGAAATGCCAGATGAGTATACCCGGCCAGCGGCGCCAGGAAGAATCGAGACGTCAGTGTCCTCGTTCCGAGCTGAACCGGTGACGCCAGCTTTGCCATCAGCTCCACAGATGGTCCCGATGAGATCACGGTTGCTTGCTCCGCCTCAGTTCGTGTCCTGCAACAGCCTCGACCAGATGCAGACTCTGCGAAACTTCCAGCAGAGGCAGCCCAATCACGTTGGTCAGACTTCCCTCAACACCACACACCAAAGCGGCACCGTATCCCTGTATCGCATAGCCGCCAGCCTTGCCGACCGATTCTCCGGTTGAAATGTACCAGTCGATTTGAGCATCCGTCAGTGAAACGAATGTAACTCGAGATCGAATCACCTGTTCCTGGTGTACTTGACCACAGGAAACTCGAAAGCAGGTCCAGACCTGATGAGTCCTCCCGGAAAGAAACTTTTTGAACCAGAGTTGAACCTCGTCCTGCCAGTACTCGAGCGTTGGCTGACCGAGTACCTGTAGTGCCCCATTGTCATCTGTCGCGATCACCGTTGTATCGGCCACAACAACCAGTGGCGGAAGTTTCGTTTCCGCGAGCACCGACGGCGAGACGTCGCCTGGTGAATAAGAACAAGATGACTGCTGGAGTTGGAGGAACTCGGGCTGGGAGATGACATCTTCATGTTTGTGACGAACGATGGTCTTGAGGCGGTCCTCGATACCAATCGCGGAACGCACGTCATCAAACCCCAGTTCCTCGGAATTACGAGGCGGAAGAATTGTAAACGCATCACATGGAAACATGGACGACAGGAGATCGCGCCGCCTTGGAGACCGTGAACCCAACACAATTTGAAGCACTCAAATCTCCACAACAAGACACAAACAGGACAGGACACCCGGGAGGAACCGGCAGGAACAAGAAAGACCCAAAAAAACAACAAACGAGAAAACAGAACGGAACGACATGAAGTTGACTGTAGATCAATAGTCGAGAATCTGGCGGACGTGGAAGCCACCTGACCGACGCAGAATCCCATGATATCGAACCTCGGCCTGAATTACCAAAAGCGGAAAAATCGCCACGATCGATACGGTTTCCCACAAGAACGGACGATAACGACAACGAGTGCGTCCGTGTTCAGGTGCCCTAAGTCGTTTTCCTGCCAATGGTTTCGGCAAACTCTGCCGATCCGTTCATCTTGACACCGTTGACGCAAGAAATTAATGTTCTGCCCAGTCCCGCCGGGGAACATCGGCAAATCGAAGCGAATGGAGTCGCTCATGTCAAAACCGCACCCGCCCATTAACATGGCGGAGTCTACTCAGCCTGTACCGTTTATTGATTTGGTCGCACAGTATCAGACGATTCGCGATGAAATCCGCGAAGCTGTCGACCGTTGCTTTGAAACACAGCACTTCATCCTGGGTGAAGAAGTCACGCTGCTTGAGCAGGAGATTGCTCAATACTGCGATGCTCGCCACGCGATCGGCTGTGCGTCAGGTACGGACGCCCTGATTCTGGCGCTGATGGCCCTGGGCGTTGGCCCTGGCGACGAAGTCATCACCAGCCCGTTTACCTTCTTTGCATCAGCCAGTGCGATTCATCGCGTTGGAGCTCGACCGGTCCTGGTCGACATTGAACCTCACAGCTTCAATATCTGCCCAGAGCAGGTTGCGAAAGCGATTACACCGCGAACAAAAGCCATCATGCCGGTCCATATCTTTGGCCAGTGTGCAGAGATGGAACCACTCTGGCGGCTGTCTGCGAAATACAAAATTCCGATCGTTGAAGACTCAGCACAGGCGATCGGCGCAGAATATCGAGGCCGCCGTACTGGAGTTCTGGGAACGATCGGATGCTTCAGCTTTTTCCCGACGAAGAACCTGGGCGGAGCTGGCGACGGCGGCATCATGACCACAGATGATCCGGAACTGGCAGCACGCTTGAAGCGACTGCGAGTCCATGGCGACATGGGCGGATACAATCATGTGGAAGTTGGATACAACAGCCGACTGGATGCCCTCCAGGCAACAGTTCTGCGAGTCAAACTGCGACACCTGGATTCTTGGACAGAAGCTCGCAACCAGAACGCCGCCCGGTATGCCCAGTTGATTCAGAGCAATGGACTGCAGGACGCGATTGAACTGCCACAGGTCATGAAAGACCGACGGCATGTGTTCAATCAGTTCACGACACGAATCAAGGATGGCCGACGAGCCGCCGTGATTCAGTCGATGAAAGAGCAGCAGATTGGATGTGCAGTGTACTATCCAATTCCACTGCACCTGCAAAAGTGCTTTGACTACCTGGGATACAAGCCAGGCGATCTGCCGGAATCAGAAAAAGCAGCCGCGGAAGTGCTCTCGCTGCCAATCTACTCGGAACTACCAGCCAACCATCTGGAACGAGTAATCGAAGGCCTGTCAACAGCCCTCGGCCGCCAGAACACACTGCCATTCCGACAAACTCAACCACCACAACGCCGAGCAGCCTAACAACCCTCAAGACGAGCCAGCCCCACTGGCTCGTCTTTTATCTTTATCGCAGGACGGGCATTCCTGCCCGTCACCAAATGTAGGATGGGCATTCTTGCCCGTCACCAAATGTAGGATGGGCATTCCTGCCCGTCACCAAACGTAGGATGGGCATTCCTGCCCGTCACCAAACGTAGGATGAGCATTCCTGCCCGTCGCCAAATGTAGGATGAGCATTCCTGCCCGTCGCCAAATGTAGGATGGGCATTCCTGCCCGTCACCAAATGTAGGATGGGCATTCCTGCCCGTCACCAAATGTAGGATGGGCATTCCTGCCCGTCCCCACTCCCCCCCTGCAGACGAGCTCCCCAAAGTACTCATCACGCTCCGCCGTGATGTTGAGTACTTGGCTGCGATCCTGTTGAGCCCCCCGCAACGATCCACTCCACGGTCCTGGTAACAGCACTCACCAAAGACCATTCATCGCGCCGCTACCGTGATTGCTAACCACGGAACACACGAACCACGGAACACACGGAACACACGAACCACACGGAACACACGGAACACACGAACCACACGAACCACACGAACCACACGAACCACACGAAAAAACAAACTCGTACACTTCTGCGATTCTTCCGTCTCTTCCGCGTATTCCGTGGTCAAAAACGCCAGCCCCTCCCTGCGATTCAAATTCAAAGCCACGAACTCTGTCCTTGAGTGTTCTCAGAGGGTAAAAGAATGCCGAACTCCACCATTCTCCTGCCATCCCCGAATCTGCTGGACAACAAACGCCCCCTGCCGCTTTTTCGTGTCTTTCGTGGTTAAAAAACCGCCCTTGCGAACAAGCGAGCACGACCGAGTGTCTTCAGAGCGGCAAACGCGCAAAAGTCCCAGGAAACCTCAACTTTTGGGGACTTCTGTGAAACGACTGGAGGAACATTGACAGCCTTGCCCGCTGTCCGTAGCATCCGCCCCGGAGAGATGGCAGAGCGGCCGATTGCACCGGTCTTGAAAACCGGAGTACCCGCAAGGGTACCCAGGGTTCGAATCCCTGTCTCTCCGCTCAGGTCGCCCAATTGTCCTCAATTGGGCGGCCTTTTTTTTTGCGCAGAGCAACCTCTCTTCAACCTGCAAACGCTCCCAGCGACTGATATCCAGCAGAGGATGTACTGAAATCCGATTCGGACCCTGGCCTCGTTCTCCTGGTGATCCCGAACCGACCTACGCTACCAAGAGTTCGCCACGACGTGCCTCCGCGTACAAGGGCATTGAGGCACAACGGCGCATCAAGGACTCGAGAACTGGGCGACAGGGATGTTACGGTGGGGGGTGCAGGGAATTCCGGGAATATTCTTTTAGGTGGCAGCCGACGAGCGATTCAACGTCCGGAGGGCGCAGTCCACAATTCCAATGTGGATAGTACACCGCGTATCCGGCGCCGGACGTGCAGCTTTCTTAGTGTGATCCGGCAAGAAGATGATGGAGCTCTTTACTAAAACGGTCGAGATCCAATCTCGTATTGTAAAGCGGATGTTC
>JAEUIH010000209.1 GCA_016795105.1 Planctomyces sp. | reverse complement strand
CCGACCCATCCGCAATGTAGGTTGGGCATTCCTGCCCGACCCATCCGCAATGTAGGTTGGGCATTCCTGCCCGACCCGTCCGCAATGTAGGTTGGGCATTCCTGCCCGACCCGTCCGCAATGTAGGTTGGGCATTCCTGCCCGACCCATCCCCTGCCTACAGCTTCCGTAATCCACCTTGATTTTGAGAGCCGGAATCGTTTAAAAAACGGTTGCCGATGATCGTAAAGCTTTGGCAGGATTGCCGCAAGAGGAGATTCAGTGACCCATGGAAGGGGAGCAGATGCAGGAACATGTCTTTGTCGGACTGCCGTGTTACAACCGACCTGAGGGACTGAAGGATGCGATTCGTTGCCTTCAGAATCAGACTCATCGGAACTGGACGGTTCTGATTTCAGACAATTGCTCGCCCAATCCAGCCGTCCGGCAGGTTGCTGAAGCTGCTTGTGCCACTGATCCGCGAATTCAGTATTTGCGTCACCCCACGAATCTGGGAGCGGTTGAGAACTTTCATCGCCTGGTGGTGAATTGTCAGAGTGAGTTCTTTATGTGGACGAGCGATGACGACCAGCTTTGTCCTGGATTCATGGCTGCAAATCTGCGGCTGCTCCGGGAGAATCCTCAGGCTCAGATGTCAGCCGCGTCAATTTCCGTGATCAGCATCGCAGGCAGAGAACTCTTCATTTGTCCGGGGTTTTCAAGGTTTTGTTCTCGTGGAGATCTCTTCGAGGATGCATTGAATTATGTCCGAGATCCGGAGAAGCTTGGCAAGGCGAGCCTGATTTACGGCCTCTATCGAACTGCCGCAATTCAGTCAGTGACAGCAGAATGCTGGGACGAGTGTTTTTCAGAGTACTTCGGCAGTGATTTTCTGCTGAACTATGCGTTCATCTGTCGTCATCCAATAGTGGCCACGGATGAGATCCTGCTCAAAAAGCGACAGCCGACAAACGCAACACGACGGATTCACTGGCGGCATCCTCGCAGCTATCGGATTGCACCGGCTGGCGATGTAAAGTCCTATATCGAGCGATATCGCCGTGTTTCTCCGACTCGCGAACTTGCCGATGCGGCTGAAGCGATTCTTCGGGAGCGACAGAATCACCGTTTTCTTTACCTGCTTCCGTTTGTTGGAGACCTGATTGCTCCTCCGTATGAAAGATTTCGCAAAGCATCGTAAAGGGAAACCCATATTGCAGGACTTTGAGTTGCGCTCGTATAGTGTGGCGCAATGAGAATTTTTGTGATGGAACACTTTGTGCAGATGTGACTGAACACGATGGATCGACCGATTTCAGTTGTATGTCTCAAATGGGGTACACCGTATCCCCCTGAGTATGTGAATGTCCTGCAGCGAGCGGTTCGGGATCATCTTTCGTACCCGCATCGATTTGTCTGCATCACGGACGTGGCAGATGGATTGTCCCCGGATGTTGAGGTCGCCGAGCTACCGGAAATCCCCATCGCTCGCGCGAAGTGGGCCACTGGTTACTGGCCAAAACTCGCCGTCTTCAAGAAGGGGATGTTTGCCGAGAATGAGATCATTCTCTATCTGGATGTCGACATTGTAATTGTTGATTCGCTGGATCCGCTGGTGGATTTGATCGACAAAGAGAAGGGACTTCGGATCATCAGGGAGTGGAATCCGGATATCTGGAGAATGGTTCCGGTTCAGATGCGGCCGGATCGCGGTGGCAATGGTTCCGTGATTGGATTTATTGCCGGTGAACAAACTCATCTGTTTGATGATTTCGCCGCTGCCCCGGAAGAAACAAATTCCACCTACGGCCTGGACCAGGTCTACATCACTCGGGAAGCGAAAAACCGACGTTACTGGCCCGAAGGCTGGAACGCAAGTTTTCGCAGGATGTG
>JAEUIH010000208.1 GCA_016795105.1 Planctomyces sp. | reverse complement strand
GATCCGCGAACAACTCGACTTTATGACCGTCGCATGCAGCGGGTGACTCGAAACATCGTTGAACGGATCTCCGTCTGAAGCTGGTCTCTGAAGGAACGGCTCGTATCGGGGCTCTGCCCCGGCCCCCGGGATTTTCTTCAGGCATAGGCTCGCATCGAAGTGGGCGGGGTGGCAGATTTGTTGCGTGTAATAAGCCGGGGAGTTGCGGTCTTTGGTACTGCCAGACCGCAGGGCAAAACCTTCTCACGATGTTCAATCGTTTCCAACGGTTGCAGAAAACAGGCCAGCGTGTCCGGTAACAGCATCACCGAATCACGCTGGCCGCAAACGTCACTCCGACGCTTCGGCGAGAGTATCCCTGGCTGGTTGCGTCCCCGCAGAGCCAGCGTCCGTTTCCCCTCGCTTTGCCAGAGTGCCACAGCGGCCGCCGTTCGTCACGTGCTTGATCAATGCCGTCAATTGTGGCATGAACATGGTCAGGATCTTTCCCATCGAGCGTTCCCACGCTCCCCAGTCGAGCTGCTCCCTGTCATCGCATACGTCCACTGTGAATTCACGCAGTGAATGGATGCAGATGACGTGCATGAATCGGTTTTGGAATTTTCGAAAAACCTCTCCCGTCGTCAGCTGTCTCAGTGTAACGCGGCGTCAAGGTCCGACGCCTGCGGCGTCTGCTGCTTTCGCTGCGCGAAAGGCTCCACCCTGACTTTGCCGCGTTGGCCCACCTGTGGGCCGCCGACGGGCCCATCGATTAACTCACTGGCCGGGATGACAGTCGGCTCAATGGCTCGGAGATGGAACCCATGCAACAGTCACAAATCATTCGAATCTCTCAGGAAAGGTACGCAGAGATGTCCGAGAACTACGGAGGCTACTGCATTCAGTGCGGTGATGAAGCCTCTGGAGTTGAACCGGATGCTCGGAAATACATCTGCGAATCCTGCGGCGAACGGGCCGTGTACGGAATTGAAGAACTGCTGATCAGCGGACTGATTCAGTTCACAGACGACGACAGCGAAGACTGACCGGACGGAAATCTCGTTGCTCGTGACTCCGATACGAAATATCCGGCCACGGAGTCACGGGCCATATCGAACCACTGACGAAGCGATCATCAGGTTGCCAACCGGTTCTTCATGCACGTCGCTGATTCTCTGCACGGCAGTCATCACTGCGACCAGACACAGTTCTTTGCCAGCCCCCATATGAGTCTATTCAAAGTCATGCGGCTTCATTCGTCCGATTCTGCGGAGGCTTGAAGCCGGTGGCGTGCATCGGTTTTCGATTGGTTTTCGGCTCCTTGCCACAGGAACCATTGCGGTTTGCTTCTCTTTACACCGCTGTAGCACCGCCTGCAGCCTTTCAGGAATTCTGTTCCCATGGTCGTCCTGCGAATTCACCGAGATACGTATCCTCGGACAGACCACGGCTACACGTGGGTTGAACACATCTGGTACGAGAAAGACGGAAAACGCATCAGTCCACTCATTCCATCAGCTGGATGTTGCGAACGACTGGGCTCAATGCCCGGTGGCCCCGTCCGGTGCGATTTTGTGCGGGAAGAGAAACTCTACGCTCCTGAAGGAGTTGCTCGCACGGAGAAATCGGAAGAAGTGCATGACGACGGCTTCTACCGTGTGAATTCGGTGAGCATCTATCGTGATCCCCATCGGCAATGATCAACCGGCGTAAATCTGCTGGCTCATCATGGGGCAACTTTGTCAGCGGATCATGAACGATTGGGACAATCGTTCTACACAAAAAAAATTCCGCTCGGCCCTTCTCATTCTGCCACGGCGTCAAGGTCCGCTCCCGCCGGTGGCGTCCGCTGCTGCTTTCGCTGCGCGAAAGGCTCCACCTTGACTTGCCGTGTCTGGCTCGAAGATCGGGCCGCCGGCAGGCCCGAATCTCATCTATGTGCTGCACATGCCGGATGCAGCTTCTAACGATTCGGAGAATGAACATGAAGAAAGAAGACGCCAAACAACTTGCAGATCAGGCTATCACCCA
>JAEUIH010000207.1 GCA_016795105.1 Planctomyces sp. | reverse complement strand
AGTCTGGCTTTTTTCATATCCTCAGTTTTTTGTAAATACCGATTTTCATCATCTCAAAATCCTTAACGGCGTTGCCCGTTGGGGTTCGGTTCTCTTGCATTCCCGCAACCTGGGGTGCGCCGCTTCGCGTCGACCCCAGGCAGTGTTGTTGAACCCGTACCGGGTAAAGAGTACGTTCAGCAAGTCGACCTACAACGACGATGGACTCGGACGTCAGATTCATGACCAGGTTCTGTCACTTGGCGGCAGTGCCCTGGGCCCGGCCCGGCGTCTGTCAACGAGTTATGACACTCGAGGACTTGTTGATCGGGTGACAACCTGGGATGGTCCCCGTGTCGGCTTCGGAAATGTATCGAATAGGTCCAGTCACTCCCATTCCCCGTACGCTCCAAACTCCGCCAAAGATACCGAATAAGGCGGTGGAAAAAATGGAGTCGAGTGCTCGCACCTGGCCTTCTCGTACCATGGTCATGGGAGACACTCTGGAATTTGGCGGATCCTCGCTGTGAAGCTTGCGGGGCAGGCCCCGGCATGGCTTAATACTTCTTGCACCATTTTGTGATGAACTCGTCTGGGGATGCACGATTACTCAACATTCAGATATCGGAATGGAGAACACGAGAGCCTATGGTGCAACCAATCTCCGTAGGAAGAGTTCGTCCGTCGGAATTTGACAACTTTCCAGTCCCGGTTCCAATGTTATGACGATTTCATTGCGAGCATATTCTACTCTCGGAATCCTCTTGCTGCTTGCAGTTCTGGTTATCTTTCTCGTGCTGCGAGGACGAGGGGTGCCTCCTGGTATTGTTCTGATGAATGTAGACGAAATTGCGCTGTCAGTTGCGGATGGAAGCGATGATCACGAAATCTCCCCCGCCTTCATTACAGCAAATCCAACAAGTGCAACTGTCGCTATAGGAACATACTATGGGAACGCTCTTATTGCAGACTTTGAGTCGCGGAGCATTACTCAGGTTGATCTACAGTTCAGCGGGTCTGCAATTGCCTGGTCACCGGACGGCGCGATGCTTCTGGGAAAGAACGTGCGACAGTACTCTGATCCCGGTCCGTTTTGCATTTACTTGAGGGATTCGTTTTCGCTGAATGCCGTTGCAGAGACTTCAGAGTCTTTGTTGCTTGCCCAGGATGCTGCATGGATTTCTAAGAACCGATTCGCTGTGGCAGAGTATTTTCGTCCGGAATTGGTTAGGGAAGGAGAACGCAGACCAATCACTGTTTACAGGGTCGAGCAGGATGAAAGAATTCAGCAGTTCAAGATTGTTGAAGAGACGTCGATCGAACATGGATCGTTTTGCGACCAGATTGAATCACTTCGATTTGAATCAGAGACCGTCTTGATCTCGAACTCAAAACCACCGTCCGTATGGGCATTCAACGAAAGAAATGATCGGACGCTTCAATGGCGACGCGTCGCGGAGTTCTCGGAATATCTGGCATTCACGAATGTGTTTGCATCTCGCAGCGGAACTCGCGTTCTATTCGGTTGGAACAGAACGCAGGCGGGAGATAATGTGCTCGGACCTCTCGTTGATGTGAAGAAGAGGCGATTTCTGAGTGCCTTTGAATTGGGGTACAACCCACAGTCAGGCAAACATCTTGTGAAGAGCCTTTGGGAGGTGGAATTGCCTCCTGTTGAGTATCCCGATGACGGAATTCGTCCAGGAGTCTTTGCGATCTCAGGTGATGATGAATTTGCCGTAGTTGTCTCGAAGGATGCGAATTTGATCTTGGACATGGAGACAGGTGAAGTCATTGGGACACTCTCTGGGCACTTTGTGTGTATTGATACATTGACTAACGAGCCAGGAATTGTCGCTGTAACAACAGACCTGCGAGTCGTAATCATAAAGAAGGCAGATCATTGAATCACCGAGCGGGACGATCCAGAATGGGGTGCAATGGATCTCTCACCTTCTTGCTTGTACCTGCCCGCAACGGCAGCTTCATTGCACTTTTAAGTCAACAGGGTGCAATCTGCTGATCGCGCAGAGAATGCAATGAAATCACGAGGTTTGTTCAGGACTTAGGATACTGACGGCGGG
>JAEUIH010000206.1 GCA_016795105.1 Planctomyces sp. | reverse complement strand
TACGGCTTTCTGCTTGTCCCTGAAGAAAAGCCAGAAAGTGACCATACACGACCGTTTCCTGAACATCGCGTGCTGACTCAAGCTCCAATCCGACTGCTGACGATGTAGCAAGAAACAACAGGATCTGTTGTTGACATAGCCACGACAGTGATTCCCAGTGGCTTCGCATCAATTCGCGGGCATAGTCACGCAGGACATCACGATACTGTTCAAGGTCAACCGATGTCGGGAGGAGCTCCTTTTCTGGAACCAGCCCAGTTTCAATCGCCGCTGCTCTAAAGAGCTCGGAAAGACAGTATTCCGCAGTGGATCGTATTCCGCGTTCATTTGAGGGCGAACTGATGATGGGCTTCAACAAGTCAAGAACGGATTCCAATATCGAAGGATCAGGGAACAGATCGAGTCCAACGCGAAGAAGCCTGACACTGCCAGCATTGCGAATCCACTCTTCAATGAGCTTTAACGCAAATGCCTGACACTGACGATCTAGTTCATCCTTCGTAAGAACAGCAGAAATGGCATCGACCGGCTCATCTTCGTCGGTGGCATGCCGGTCCGACGGAATAAACTCATCTTCCAAAAGTGGTCGAAGGGACCGAAAGGTCGATCGATATCTTGCTGCAACGAAACGAGCGACAGTTTCATCGCGAACATCAGGAACGGCCTTTAGTGGCCACCGTGTGCCGTTCTCGTCAGTCTCAACGAATTGCCCTATGGTATTGAAAAGCCCCTCGAGGGCAGCCAGCAGCTGAGTACCACCGTTCGCGTCGAATCCACCTGAAACGGTCTCTTGAATGCGTCGCATTCTCCGACTTTGAAATACCATGACCCGTTGTGAGTCATGAACTGCCACTGCCCGAGTTTTTTCACCGTTGGCAGTCAAACCCGGCGCGGTCGCCTTGAGTTTCCCTTCAATCCACTCATGGCACGCTTTCTCGACGTCCTTGAGATCGGACGACTGAGGAACTTCCACCACGAACCGCAGATCATCAACATAGCGGGCGGCATCTCGTAGCGTGATTCCTGTTGCGATCGACTTGTCGAATGCATCTCGAAGTTCGTCATCAAAGTCCAACAGGACGATGTTTGCAAAGAACCCTGCCGAGACAAGTCCCTGAGGAAGTGCCAGTGAAGTGAAATCCTCTACGTCGGTCATCCCTTGTGCAGACGCGAGGTCCCGTTCATCCCACTTCCAATTCAATACCTTCCGGGCAAACTTCTGAAACGGAAGTTCAACTTTTTCCAGATGCTGCTTGAGTTTTGTGAACAACAGTTTGGGACGAACTCGGTCATAAAACTTGGAAAGGTCCGACTGCACGATGACGATCTTCGTAGCGGTTCGTTCACCGATCTCGGCTGCGACAATTTCCGGCCGAGAGATGAAAGTGCGGTAGTCGGCGTAGTACGAACGATAAAGCTTGCTTGCCCCCCAGCGATGCCGCAGTTGCTTCCTTCCGTCGACTTTGATCGTATCGCAGAAAAGCCGGTTTCCATAACTGATCACCCGCTTTCGATTGCCAGCCTTCCGGACGTCCAGCCGAGGATCGCCTTGCAGGGTTTCGATGCGGTCTGCAAGACAGATCATCAGTGCAGTCGAGACAACTTGGTCTCGCAATGGCACATGGGCCAAAGGACGAAGTTTCGCGTTTGTAGGGGCACCTTTTTCATCTGGCCTTGGCTCCCATTTTCCGTCTTTGTTGATCCACCACGGTCCGGACTTGGGAGCAGGAACCAGCCTCAATTTCTGGCTTTTCCACCGATCAGACTTTTGAATGTCCTGCTGAAGCTGTTTCAGAAACGGCGGGAAATTGACGGTAGCCAGATCAAGTTCCAGAACATCGGCGAACGAATTGTGGCTGCGGATGTAACTGACCGTTTTCTTGAAAGCCTGAACCAGCACATATTCCTGTTGGAGGAGGTCCATGCTGGGAGTAAGAGTAGTGATCACAAATTCGCCCAGTCAGTCAATTGTGAAGGAGGCCGAATGGCCCGGACTCGCAAATTGTAACCGAATGGGCGGTTCCCGACGCAACGAATAACTGCCATTATTAAGGGGAAGTCTGGATCATCCC
>JAEUIH010000205.1 GCA_016795105.1 Planctomyces sp. | reverse complement strand
CCTCCGATGCCTTCGGGCGTTGAGCACGCCAAACACAGGCATCAGCCTCGACAGACTGCAACTGATTCCCCCTCCGATGCCTTCGGGCGTTGAGCACGAAAAAGCGCGAGGAGAAAACAAAAAGTAAAATAGTGCTGATTCCCCCTCCGATGCCTTCGGGCGTTGAGCACATCGCGTCGGCAATCGGCCCCATCCATATGCGCGCTGATTCCCCCTCCGATGCCTTCGGGCGTTGAGCACCCGCGCACAGTGAAGAAAGCCGACAGTTGCCTGGTCTGATTCCCCCTCCGATGCCTTCGGGCGTTGAGCACTGAATCCGCAGTGCTCGCGCACCGCTTTTGTCTGTAGCCCACTGATTCCCCCTCCGATGCCTTCGGGCGTTGAGCACCCCGATACGTACACAGCGCAGGAGGTCTTCTCGGTTCCCCTGATTCCCCCTCCGATGCCTTCGGGCGTTGAGCACAGGCAATACTGCGCGTTGAGAAGGCATACAGTCGGCCACTGATTCCCCCTCCGATGCCTTCGGGCGTTGAGCACGAACCGCTTGCAAGCGCTCGCGCGGCAACTGGCGTCACCTGATTCCCCCTCCGATGCCTTCGGGCGTTGAGCACGGAGATGTTTGTGACGGGCATTCCGCTGGCCGTGCTGATTCCCCCTCCGATGCCTTCGGGCGTTGAGCACTCCGACTCTGCAAACTCCTCACGGATATCGAGCCCCAGCTGATTCCCCCTCCGATGCCTTCGGGCGTTGAGCACTGGTCAACGCTGAGCCAGCGGACAAGGTGGCCTAGTCTGATTCCCCCTCCGATGCCTTCGGGCGTTGAGCACATCAAGATCCTGCGCTCTGTTCTGATCTATCTGCGACTGATTCCCCCTCCGATGCCTTCGGGCGTTGAGCACCGAGATGTGGCGCACATCCCCTTGGAAGATCTGCTTCTGATTCCCCCTCCGATGCCTTCGGGCGTTGAGCACTCATGTTCCGCCGTCGCTGCCTTTAGCGCTTTGATCTGATTCCCCCTCCGATGCCTTCGGGCGTTGAGCACCTGATGGTCTGTGCTGCGGTCCAGTCGATCCCGGTGACTGATTCCCCCTCCGATGCCTTCGGGCGTTGAGCACACGCCATGAGCTTCGCACGCAGTACGCTACACATCGCCCTGATTCCCCCTCCGATGCCTTCGGGCGTTGAGCACTTGCTGTGTCCGCCATAGGTGGTGCCGATCCTCCTCTGATTCCCCCTCCGATGCCTTCGGGCGTTGAGCACAACTTTTGATCGACCCTGTCCCACCTGCCTCCGGCCTGATTCCCCCTCCGATGCCTTCGGGCGTTGAGCACACCGCGACCGGCAGGTAGCGGACGACATCATTCAGCTGATTCCCCCTCCGATGCCTTCGGGCGTTGAGCACTGTTTCGATGAATCGGAACGATCAGCCTCGCAAACTGATTCCCCCTCCGATGCCTTCGGGCGTTGAGCACAGCCGACCGGATAAACGTCCGCATCGAAAAACGTCCTGATTCCCCCTCCGATGCCTTCGGGCGTTGAGCACTGGAAACCCGGCTCTCTTTATGCCGTCGCCAACGGTCCTGATTCCCCCTCCGATGCCTTCGGGCGTTGAGCACAAACAGGATGCCCTTGAAAGGTTTCACAAGTATTCTGATTCCCCCTCCGATGCCTTCGGGCGTTGAGCACCTTGATAGCCTCTCAGACAGAGCGAGTAGAGGTGACTGATTCCCCCTCCGATGCCTTCGGGCGTTGAGCACCCGAGACGACCACCTTCGCCGACGAATAGCCTTGCCTGCTGATTCCCCCTCCGATGCCTTCGGGCGTTGAGCACGCTACACGATGGGCAAGGATGTGACGAGCTGGGGCTGATTCCCCCTCCGATGCCTTCGGGCGTTGAGCACATCGTCACCCAGGCCGTGGACTACGGCGGCTCGGGCTGATTCCCCCTCCGATGCCTTCGGGCGTTGAGCACCGGCCTGAGCTGTGGCCAAAGCAGTAGCACCAGCCTGATTCCCCCTCCGATGCCTTCGGGCGTTGAGCACATTACGCCTGGATTTGCCAAGGTCGCTCCTAGATCTGATTCCCTAGGTATCGCACGCCTTGATCA
>JAEUIH010000204.1 GCA_016795105.1 Planctomyces sp. | reverse complement strand
AATCGCTCCATCAGGTCCTCAGAAATACTGAGTTTATTCCTCCATGGTGGGCATTTTCGCTTCAAAAATGCGTTCGCAAGCAACGGGATGTCATCCCGCCGCTCCCGCAACGGTGGTACGTAAACCGGAATGACATGCAACCGAAAAAACAGGTCTTCACGAAGTAAACCATAGTCAATCAGCTGTTTCACATCCCGGTTCGTGGCACTAATGATCCGAACGTCCACTTTCTGAGACGTCGTGGCTCCGATTCTTTGAACGGTCAGATTCTGAAGAAATCGCAGCAGTTTCGGCTGCAGATCGCGATTCATTTCGCCAATCTCGTCCAGAAACAATGTTCCTCGATGGGCTCGCTCGCAGTATCCGCCCTGCCGCTGGTCGGCTCCTGTAAATGAGCCTTTCTCGTGCCCAAACAACATGCTTTCAATCAGGGTTTCCGGTAACGCTGCAACATTCACCGGTACAAATTCCTGAAGGGCTCGCACGCCAAGGTCGTGAATTGCTCGAGCGACCAGCTCTTTCCCGGTACCACTCTCGCCTGTGATCATTACTGGTGCATTCGAAACTGCGACGTTCCGAATCAGGTCCCGAAGTTCTCGAATTGCTGAACTTCGGCCAAGTAATGGGACACCCAACTCCAGCCGAGCTTCACAACAGCCTTCGAGGTGATTCAGGCAGTGACGGAATTCTTTGAGTTCCGAGTCCACAGCAGAAAAGGCAACCGCTCCCATCTTCGAAGTCCGCTCGACGACCTTATCGGCCGGCGGATCCCCAAGAAACAGCACGGGAACCGCAAATCCATCCAACAACAGACTGGCAAGTGCAGCCACCGGCCCGTCCGGATAGAAGTCATCGTCCAGAACCACCACCACGTTCTGACTGCACCGTTCCAGTTCGGCGGCGAGCTCGTCCGGTGAAGTCACGGTCGTGGCCGGATAGCCCCATTCCCGGAGTGCATTCCTGAGCCAGGACTGCTGATTTTCGTCTCTGGTGCCGACGAGAATCCTATGGCACACACCGGAACCTGTTGATCGCAACTTCTTTTCGTTCGTGACAGGCATATTGCCCTCCCCGAAATCTAAGCGTGGGAACCACTGTGAACTGGACCTGAGGCTGTTTCTTACAGCCAACACGCACGGAATGTGTTTACGCAGCATCTGCGACGAGTCACCAACGGCTGGCGTTCGGGCCCCGAAAAGGCCTGCATTTCCGATGGGACAACCTTGCCGAAACCGGTAACCGGAACTGACTACCGAAATCGATGCTGAACGAGCTCTGTCTCAGACCGAGCACCCCGGGACTGATCTGCTGTTTGTGAGAATCCGTGGCACAACGACCCGTGAGCACGCTCAACGTCAGGTCGCATTCGATCCATGCTCCGAAAAGCACAAAACCTCTTCACACCACAATCCACAGCGCAGACTCCGTCCATCCGGGTTACACACACGCACCCTTAACGTGACCACCAAGTGAAGCTGATATCTCCTGCGAACAATCTTCTGACCAATTCAGGACAAAGACTTCGTCCGGACAATCACAGTACACGCACTGTGCACGTCGCATCTGATTCAAACAGCGTTGAACTGTCTGAACCCAATGCGCTAACTATGACTGTCGCTCAGCATCCCATTTGTTGGTGGATATCAGGGAGTAAATCAAGCATGCGGGATGCGGCCGAGGAGGACTTACCCGCCATCCTATCAATGTGAGACCCGAATCAACAATTCGATTCAGAAATTCGGCAAAGGATGCAAAAATGGTACACCTCACAACCGGCACATCACCGTGGTGATCTCCGCAAAGCTTGTATTCACAACATCTTAAAACAAAAAACACATAACCCGACCCCGCCATCGCTTACGGCGGCTACGCGTCGCACATGGTTTCTTGTTTTGAGAATCAGTCAGCCCAGATCGACAATAACTGCTGTTTTGTTCAGTAGCAGGCAGACTCCGACTGCCGTCCGCAACGAATTGCAGCCAGGGTTCGCGTTTTGACCACGGAAGACGCGGAAGAAACGGAAGAATCGCACTGATCATGGAGCCATGACGCCGGGCGAACGGCTCTCTGTAGCAGGCAGACTCCGTCTGCCGTCCGCAAGTGCGCAGTGTG
>JAEUIH010000203.1 GCA_016795105.1 Planctomyces sp. | reverse complement strand
ATCCGCAACGAGGGGCTGTTGCCGGACGCGAATCCGTATCGGCACGTGGAGTGAGAGCCAGAGAATTCTGTTACTTGCTTTAGATACGTATCAAGCGAACACAATGAATCATTTTTGTTGTAACGGATCACTTTCGGCCTTTTACGATATTGATTGCTAAGGCAGCAGCGAGAAGAAACCGTAGAGACTGTTTCAAAACCTCTGTAAGGCCATGTGGATGAAGCCCAAATAGGCCATGCCCACATACATGAATGAGTAATGCGCCCAGCGAACCGCGAGGCCGCGATAATCGTGAATCCAGGCGTTCGTTCGCTCCATCAACCTCCGGTGTCGGTAGCGACGCAGCCGCCGGCCGTCGTTCCGACTCGGCTTGACCCGGTTCGACCGGTGCGGGATCACCGGCTCGTACCCCGCCGCTTCCAACTCGTCCCGCAGCGGGTCCGAGTCGTGCCCCCGGTCGGCGATCACCGGTGTCCCCGCCGGGACATCCACCGGCACGTCCTCGAGCGCCGGCAGCAACAATTCGTTTTCGGATATATTGGCGCCGGCGACCTCCACCTTCCCATGTTGTGGTTGCCCTGCTTACAAATGTTCAGCGTTCGGGGCGCTGCGATTCCATGATCAATTCTGACGAATCGCTACGTATTTGCTCGCAACCGCAATCGGGTTGGCGTTGCTCTCGCCCAGTTGGACCCAGATAGAGACGATTTGCCCGATTACCCTTGACTCTGTAGTGTGGTACGGAGTGTACAATGGCCCTGGTTGGAGTGGTAGGCATGAAATTTCTGAAGATCGGCGAGGTGGCGAAGCAATCCGAGGTCGGAATTGAGACCATCCGGTTCTACGAACGGCAGGGATTGTTGGCAGAACCGGAGCGTCGTCCGTCCGGCTATCGCCAGTACGACGAATCGGTTGTGGCCCGACTGCTGTTCATTCGCCGTGCGAAGGAACTCGGTTTCACCCTCTCCGAGATCAAAGAACTGATTGGGCTATGGTTCGATGTGAGCACTCGATGTGTCCATGTTCGGCAGCGTGCCGAGCAGAAGATTACAGACATTGAGGACAAGATTCAGTCGCTGAAGAAGATGAAGCAGTCGCTAAAGAAGATCATCAGTCAGTGCGAAAACCGGGATGCGGTCAATGAATGTCCGCTCTGGCTCGGATTGGAAAGAAGAAACAATAACGCTGACGACTCTGCGTCAGCGACATGAGGATGACATGAATCGATTGTGGATGGCATTTGCAGCTGTGATGGTCTTGTCATTTCTGGTACTCGGATGGATCGGTACTCGCATCTATTCAGAGATGCCCCCGCTCCCTCAGCAGGTCGTGACGACGGACGGCCAGACGCTCATCAGCAGCGGCGAGATCAGTGCGGGACAGAATGTCTGGCAATCGATGGGAGGGATGGAAGTCGGGTCGATTTGGGGCCACGGAAGTTATGTCGCTCCCGATTGGACTGCGGACTGGTTGCATCGAGAGGCGGTCTTCATACTGGACCGTTGGTCCAATGCCGACTACGGCAGTGACTTCAATAAACTCGACAACGAACAACAGGCTCAACTCATTGCTCGCCTGACCAAACTTCTCCACACGAACACCTATGATCCATCCACCAACACAGTCACGATAGATCCGATTCGAGTTGAAGCATTCCAGTCTAATCTTGCTCATTACACCGAAGTCTTTTCGGAAGGGAACGCCGATTATGCCATTCCTGCGGGTGCGGTCTCCGACCCAGTTCGCCTCCGCAAATTATCCGCGTTCTTCTTCTGGACAGCGTGGGCTGCCTCCACCGACCGTCCCAAAGACATCAGCACCTACACGAACAATTGGCCCCACGAACCGCTCATCGGCAACCGTCCCACCGGCGACACTATTGTCTGGACCGGTGTGAGCATCATCGTGCTGTTGGCGGGCATCTCGGCGATGGCATGGTGGTATGCCTCGAAGCGAAGTGAGGAAGCGGAACCGATACCCCCGGAGACCGATCCACTCGCCCTATGGGAGGCCACGCCATCCCAAAAGGCCACGATCAAATACTTCTGGGTCGTGGCGGCGCTGATTTTGGTTCAGATGTTGCTCGGCGTGATAACCGCCCACTACGGCGTCGAGGGAGACGGGTTTTACGGAATTCCGCTGTCGGA
>JAEUIH010000202.1 GCA_016795105.1 Planctomyces sp. | reverse complement strand
CGACGACATCTGAGATTCCCCCCACAGATACGCATAACCAGCCTGACGAAGTACGCTGAATCCGGTTCAACTCAGAAAAGCAAGGGTGTCGATCTAATGGAGATCGTCACTACACCCGAACGAATTGTCAATACGGGGTGAAGGTTTCAGGCAAAAATCTGCTCAAGCTGCAGTGTCAGTTGTCGTGAAAGTTTACCTGTTACGGGCGGGGTTTTGGTCGTCGAGTGTTAAACAGTGAATTCGGCCTGTCTATCCCGCCTTTCCCGCGCGGCCGCTGTTTTGCATTACCCTGCCGTCCCGGGCCTCGCCCGCCCGCAGCCCACATCTCCGATTCAAACCTGGTAACCCGCTTGTACCTCGCCCTGGATTCCGTGAAGCAACTGTCGCGTGCCAGCGCGGTCCCGTGCTCGACCGCGCTGGATATCAAAGCCGTGATGGAAAGTCGCGATCACAGCATTTGCAATCAGCAAACCTTTGAGCGTACAAATTTGCTGACGCACGTCCGTATGTGTACCTCCCACTGCACCTCACGCGAACAGCCCTCTGGAATTCGAGGCAATTCGGCCAACCGGCCAGGAAGAATCTCAAATCCCTACACTCTCAATTCGCCCAAAACTACGACATCAAGTCGGCCCGTAACACCTTGGGATTCAACATGGACATCGGAATTCTATAGAATATCGAAACCGATTTCGGGGCAATGTCCTTCACGAATCCGGCTGGCATCCTGCGAGAAAGTTCAATCTTCAAAGCGAGAGAAGCTTGAAGAGCTCGATCCGAAACATAGTTAAGACTCCATCCCGTCAGTTGAGAGCCGTGCTTTCCCGAAAGATCCGCGCCGCAGCGAGTGATGCGGCTTCAGAAATCCATGGGTGGCCGGACTGTTTCCTGCGATTTAGTAGCTTTTGAATCTCCGGGGTGTCCCGAAGGCACTTTAAAGAGAGCAGGTTCTGCTCAACGCCAATTGGTTCAGAAATGGCCGCAAGTTCATTGTCCCAAAGTTCTCCACTGACGAAAGTCAGCGCGTCCAATTGGTCAATTGTGTCCTCCGACGCCAGAAGGCTCAAAACGTTGGCCAAGTCGGGAATTGCCCGTCGTTTACCAACAGTGTGGCGCTCATATCGATATTCGTTCGGTACAAGAACATGGTTACCGTCTTCAATTCGCACAAGGCGAACTTTACCATGACCAAGGCAATAGAAATGCCGCTTGATCTTCTCCGCATCAAATATGGAATTGCATGTCAAACTCAATAATGGGACTTTCAGGTTCCGATCATATTTCAGTGATCCAAACCGCAGGTCCATTCTGTCTCCGGCAAACAGCCATTCGCGAGATGTTAGATTTGCGTCCGCGTCGAATGTATAAATGATCGCGGACGCGCCGCCCGGAACGTCTGTCAGATTCTGTCCTTCCAAAACTACGTATTTGATATCGTCGCACTCGTCAAGCTGCCAAACGTACCATGGCATCATCGTTCCCGGAAGCAAATTCATGGACTTAATGATCTCGCCCCGACCGTTCATGCTGAGAACACCAAGGAGCGGCTCAAGTTCTTCGTCTGGGAGGTGACGAAGGCATTTGCCAGAAAACTCCTTCAATATTAAAACAGTGTCTTTCCGTGCGATACATCCACTACCTTCGCAAGTTGCAACACTCACACCACACAATAAGAATAGCATGCTTCGTGAAAACAGAGATGAACACTGTCTCGATTTGTGCATTTTGCCATTCCTCCTTAACAAGGTTGATTGACCGACGTCGGTAGGTTATCCTCATCGCCCCAATGAATTGGGCTTGTCTGCTGCTTGTGGACCGTTGCGGGTTGGGCCATACCCCGTTTAAAAGAGAACTCGGTACTGAGTTCTTTCCCATCAGAGTCCGTACAGATCAGCCAAAAACTCCCGAATGTCCGATACGGAAGATGAATGTCCTGTAGGGAATGGGCGCCATGTTGATCCCAAAACTTCACCATACATTTCTCGTCGTTGACTTCCCACGTTGTTTCTCTCTTGATTCCGGTATTTACTTTGTCATCGAGGACCGGTGAACTGCGAGTACCTAGTTCAAGATTTCGAATCTTGCCATTGACACCGTTCTGTGTTGTAACTGCCATCATGCGACGGTACTCACATTCATTAACATTACCTTTCACCAAAAACACTGCTTGATATGCTAAATTGAAATACGACGTGTTGCCTCTTCTTCCTTTCCAATATCCTAATTGTTTGCCATTGACGCCTAATCCGTAAGCGCCCGGCGAACCGCATTCTATTCG
>JAEUIH010000201.1:1606-2422 GCA_016795105.1 Planctomyces sp. | reverse complement strand
ACGCCGGTACGGTTCGAGCAACTCACTCATCGCTCAAAATAAGAGAATGAGTTGTCCCTGGAACCTGCAGCACCCCACTTGTCCCCAAGACTTTGTATGGAGAAAAAGACAAAAGAATACAATCGCCGGGAGAGATTTCTTCATGGGTAATCCAAATGGGACATGTGAATGGCGTATTCGATACCCATCCGCTTTCTGTGATCACTTGATGGTGGTCTTGAATGAACTGGTAATCACAGAATGCAGCAACCAACAAAATGCAAAGCACACGGCAAAGATAACAACTTTGATTCAAGGCTCGACATCAATGTACTGAAGGCGAGTTTGCGTGTCATCCAATACAGTGCCTAACGGCCGTAAGCTTACCATTTTCGGCTGTGCCGAATACCGCGTTTTCGCCGGCGAACATGGGTCAAGCTTGCACTCAGGTCTCGGTCGGCAGCCATTGTTTACGGTCAGCATTTGGAACGCGAGGTGTCGTATCGGTTCTCATATGGCGCCTAGTCTCGATAAAATTGATGAACATGGAAGTCTTGTCATGCAGCTCCAAACTGACCGACATTGTCAACAGAATTCAGAATGTAGATCAAGACCCTAACAGTACCCTATTGCCTTTGTCGTGAATCTGATCTACGGTCGGGGGATGAAGGAATTTGTGGCTCAGAGTGATGGTTTGGTTCAGTCGTCGTGGTTTCCTGCGGTGGTTGGGGTTGTTTGCTGTTCGGCTGTTGTCATCTCCTGGTGGCTGCTGCCGGGCGGCGGTGAAGTACTGGCGGTCGGAGTACTGGTCAGCGTTCTGATCGCGATGATGGTCAG
>JAEUIH010000201.1:0-1596 GCA_016795105.1 Planctomyces sp. | reverse complement strand
CTGGATAACACCCAATGTGACGTGGCGTTGCAGTCATTTGTTGAGGTGTATCGTGACCGTCAGCAGCCTCGGCGTATTGCCCTTCGCACTCCTATTGACGTTTGGCTGTGCAATCGGAAGCGTCTCCCAGGAGCAGATGGTCGGAGATTGGATTTCCGCGAATAGAGAAGACACTATTGAGCGGCTGAAGTTTCGAGACGATGGAACTGTATTGTATCGCTGCACAGTCAGTCACATCGATGCAGATGGTCAAATCGTAGAGAAGTCAGATCCTTCTTTTCGGCCTTTGGGAGGTACCGGGTTCCGGGTTCCAATTTACATTGAACACTTCAATGCCGAATGGGTCGTTGAGGGCAATCAGTGCATCGTTCGGGCGTCGACTTCCGCAGGATCCCCTTCGACCGAGGCATGGAGGAGCGGACGAGGGATGGCTGTTTTCGAACCGGGCGAAGAGATCTTTCGGGTGAACGTACGGCAGTCGGACCTGATTGAGATAGTTGGTGGGCGACAGTTTCACCGAGATTCTCGACCCCCGCTTGAGATCGAATATTAGGCTTCCCCTTCCACGTTCTCTTGACTCCAGATTCTGCAAAAACGTCGTCGACGGCTCTGGCCGGTGTCTGAGCTACGCGTGAATTGCCCTATTGCCTTTGTCGTGAATCTGATCTACGGTCGGGGGATGAAGGAATTTGTGGCTCACAGTGGTGGTTTGATTCAGTCGTCGTGGTTTCCTGCGGTGGTTGGGGTTGTTTGCTGTTCGGCTGTTATCATCTCGTGGTGGCTGCTGCCGGGCGGCGGTGAAGTACTGGCGGTCGGAGTACTGGTCAGCGTTCTGATCGCGATGATGGTCAGTCCAGTGCCGCAGCCGGGGTTGCGGGCGGAGCTTCCAACGGATCTTGAAACGCCATTCCTGTTGGCTCGGGATGAGCATGCGTTTGAACGGTATCGCCGAGCCACTGCCTTGATGCTGAAGGTGAGCAAGCATCATGATCCCATCTACCGGGACATCGCGTTCGAACAAATTGACGAATTGATTCGCAGGCTTACGACTATCGCTGCGGGGACTCTGGTGTTTGAAGGCACAGAAACCTGGCGATTGGTTTATGAGCGGCTGCTTCGCAGTCAGGGATTGTACCTGTATCGCTCGGTGTCACTGGTGAAGACAGCTGACTACTGGCAGGATGAACCAGGCCGGAAGAGCATGGCGGTGAACTTCGAACTGCAGGACCGGGGTGCTCTGAATATTGAACGCATCATCATTCTGGAAGATGAGCTCTGGCCGTTGTCCATGTCGTGGCCCGTTGATTCAGTGCGTCGCTGGATGCTGGAACAGCATACCGCCGGAATCTGGATCAAGCTGGTCCGCCGGTCGCAGCTCGCGAAAGAGCCAGATCTTGTTGCGGATATTGGCATTTATGGTTCACGAGCGTTGGGGACTCAGGTGCTGGACGAACGCTGCCAGACTGTGCAATTTACTCTGACGTTCGACTACACAAAGGTGGCGGAAGCGGAGGAACGTTGGAACCGACTTTCGGTGTACGCAGAATCTGTGGGAAGTTTCCTGGATCGGTACGACATTCCTGGCTAAAGTGATCC
>JAEUIH010000200.1 GCA_016795105.1 Planctomyces sp. | reverse complement strand
CGCCTATACCCGAAAGTGATCGCATCTGCATCTCCACTTCGCGTTCCGAATGGCGATGGCAACACGATCGTCTGTTCCTCAATCAACGCTCAACAGTATGTGGCATTGCTGCTGCAACTCCTGCCGCCGGAGATCGCTGAACAGCTGACGATTGAGGAAAGAACTCAACAACTACGCGTTTTGCTGTTTCAGGAAGACTATTCGTTCCAGCAAAGTGTTGCCGCAGCAACGGGTTGGATTCGTAAAACGTTTTCCCACTTGACCGTGGAGAGGGCGTTGGCGGAGTTTGATGGGAAGTATCTTCAGTCAAAATGGACTGAGCATCAGCGGCAGAAACTATTGTCTCCTGAGGGCCGCGAATTCCTCCGGCTTGAACTCGCGAAATCGTGCCGAAACGACTGACGCTGCTGTCAGTCGTTGAGTGAATAGTGAGCCACATCCGTCACGATCAGGTGATCCAGCAGCTTGATGCCTAGAATCTCTCCGGCGTCTTTCAGTCGTTGCGTAACCTTGTGGTCTTCGTCGCTGGGGGTGAGGACTCCGGAGGGATGGTTGTGGGCGATGATGATGGAAATGGCTCCGGCGAGGATGGCTCGCTGGAAGACTTCTCGGGGATGTACGACCGCCATGTTGGCTGTGCCGATGGAGATGATCGAGTAGCTGACAACCTGATGGACTCCGTCAAGATACAGGGCGACGCAGTGTTCTCGACTGTTGTCGGTGAGGACTGACCTGACAAAGTCAGCCACGTCGTTCGGTCCTTTGATCGTAAAGAACATCGACGCTGTTTGCTGATAGTTGGCTCGTACCTCGCGAATGAATGTGTCTGTGTACCGTGGTCCTTTCCGAGTCGTTCTGATTGTCATGATTCTGTTCCTCCATGTCGGTTCACTTGCTGTCGGCTGCAGCGGGTTGTTTCAGTCCTTGATGTCGGCCGTTGGCATCGAGTCCTGGATGCACGACAAGTCAAGGTGGAGCCTTTCGCAGAGCGAAAGCAGCAGCGGACGGCAAAGGCGGGAGCGGACCTTGATGTCGTGATAAAATCAGGACTGCCAACGAACGCACTCCTGTTTGTTCTTTGTGGCTCGTGTCTCCGACGCGAGTTTTCCCGTCACCGAGTGCCGGGCAACACTGAGATGCAAACGACGATCGCGTTAGGGATGCGCAGGGTGCGAAGCAGTCCGGCTTGCCGGACCGAGCGTATGCGGAGCCCGAAGAAGCCCGGGCCCGAAGGGTAACGCCCAGATTTGTTTTCTACCGGGGTTGCGAATGACGGTTGCGAGACTGACTGATCGTAACCGAAGGAACTCATTGGCGAGTTACCGAGAACTGTGGCACTGTCAAAGCACGCATGGGGACTGACGAGGTCATACCAATTGCCTGTGGCGGTGATACTCGAACCCAGCCATTGTCATAGGCCGTGACGACACAGCCATGATTGAGCCATTCCCGTCGAGCTTCCTCGGCCGAATTCGAGTTTCGAACCGCCTCCTGATTGGCGAAGAGAGTAATTCGACTCCTCATCGTTTCGTGCGGCCGAATTGGAATGCAGTGGCTCAGCTCCGAAGGCAAATCCAGCATCGTGAAACCAGCAGGACTATCAAACAGAATCGAATCATCAGCGTTGGCTGAAAACTGATTGCGACGCCAGAACTGCTCCACCGCCGCCGCACTGGCGGAAAACAACGGAGCCAAGTTCACTGTTTCACTGTGCCCATTGAGTTGTCCTCCATCGAGCTGTTCCGTGAAGATCAGCAACGGGTCGAGGTCACTTCCATTCCCGCAACTTTCCTGCAGAGTTTCCCTGACGAATTGCTGAGTTCCATTTTGGCCGAAGAATCCGACTCCCATGGGCTGACCGGCTCGCATCCATTTGTGGCACCCGGTGACAACAAAGTCGGCCACGGCCAGACTGTCGTCGATTGGCACCTGACAGAAGGCCTGAGCGGCGTCGACCAGAGCAAACTGCAGGTGACTGGTGTTTCGGATTTGTTCGACGATGGCTCGAACGGGGATTCGAACTCCCAAATGGTCCACCGTCGGCAGGAATAGCCCGTCACATCCGTTCTCAGCGAATGAGCGGGCCAGGAACGACGCCACTTCGGCCGCAGTCCATCTTTCTCGGAAGATCGCATCCCGAAGTGGGACCGTTGTGATCTGAGCACCAGCGGGCAATGCCTGCTTTGAAACAGCATCCTGATACGTGGGCCAGCTCAGGTCGGTCGTCAGAACGTGACGACATGTCTGAAACATGCTGCGAGCGGCCAGTTGGATCAGCGATAGTGACCGACTGGCAAGCAACACGTTCCAGTCATCCGGGGCACCGGCCAACTGCCAGAGCGATTGTTTGAGTGCTCGAACACCGCCCCAGATTTTCAGAGCAGGGAAGTGGCTCTGGTAGTAACTCGGCCACGCGTTGTAGCCGTGTTTCAGGAATTCTTCGAAGTACAGCGTTGAGGGCTCTTCGGCCGTCAGTCGAACG
>JAEUIH010000001.1:248624-273735 GCA_016795105.1 Planctomyces sp. | reverse complement strand
CCGTGATGAATCCCGCAAGGGCCATTTTTAAGCCCTCACCGCTCACAAAGCGGCAAAGTTCAACGCACGATCTATACATCGGCTAATCGCCTGACGCATAGATCGCAATTCGTTATGCCCTAAGAAGATCCTCCATGAACCGTGACGTTGAAGAAGCCGCCAGCCAGTTCGTTCAGCGTGCATCCGAAGCCGGGCGCAGTGGACGCCTCGGCGACTTCGACGCACTGGTTGCACTGAACGCCGAGATGGGACACCGCATTCCGGAATGGTTGATTTCCCTCATTACCACTATCCCATTGTGCGGCCTCGAAGTGGACTGGCAGGCAAACGATCTCGATGGCTCAATCGAATGGGCGGATGCGAACGGCATCCGAAGCGAGTCGATCGAGTGCTACCCCGGTCTCGCGATCCTCGAACGCGGTTTCATAAACATTGGCTGCGATTCATGCGGCAGTGGTGACTCGTACTTCATTCCAACCGATCGCGGTGATGACCCTCCCGTTTTCCAGGTTTACCATGATGTCAGTGATCAAGCGGTCGCCCGAAATAGACAGAATTTCGTCCGAATTAGACAAAACGCGGCCGTTCAGTCTAATTCTTAGTTTCTGTCTAATACCTGTTATCCGACAAAACAGAATTTCACTTCGTACCATGAAACAGGAATCGCAATCATGACGTCGTCACAAAAGAAGAAGCTCATCGGGACGAATGCGGGTGTATGGGCGATCGCGATACTTGCGTCGTTCATTTTGCCTTTCATCGCCGAGTCGTTGTCCACCGGCTCCGCCAAGTTCCTGCAGGTTTTGTGTTTCGCTGTCCCGCTTATGGTGGGAATGGTGATTTCGACGATGGTGATCAATAGATCCATCCCTGAAACGGCAACAGAATGACCGCCTTTCCAAACGGAAATTGCTCGCAACCATTGCAGCGGAAGAACACTTCGTCTTGCTGCTCCGATGATTCCATTCGGACGTGGAAATGCAATGCACGATTTGGCGTCGGATAACCAATCGGTTCAACCGGAGCCGCGGGCCGCGCGGTTTCTGACGATCAACGTTGGTTGGCCGCGGCCCGGTTAACCGTGGCGTTCTGCCTTAGGAATTTCATATGTTTTTCGCACTTTGCTTCTTGATTGCCGTTAGCGCAAAGGTGGGCGAAACCTATGAGGACCAGGCGGTCGTTGAAGGTATTGGCACGATCGCGTTGCCCCCAGGTAAATGGCTTTTCGAGCATTCAAAATCCTTCGATAGGAATACCAACAATCCCGAAGTGTTTGTGTTTAAGAAGCTTGGAGATCGGCTAGAGCGTTTGACCTTCCAGCGTTTCGGCTCTCATATTGCCCACCCAATCAGCGCCTACTTCGATTCAATTGGTGATAGCACATCACATGGCGTCCCCCGACAGCTGTTTGAGTTCAAGGATGACTATGATGCAATTCACATTCTCCGACCAATCTTCGAAATGGAGCAATCCGGCAGCAAGGTTACATGCATGGGTGGATCCTTTTTGTACTCAAGCGAATCAGGCAATCACTGGATGAGTCATGCGTTTGTGAGTGACAGAAACGGATGGGTATTAGTGTGCGTGCATGCATCACCGTTCGCAATTTTGCCGGAGACAGTGGAAACCGTCTTCGCAGATTCCACCTTTGAAACTGGACAATCAAAGAAGGAAGGCAGAACCAAGCCGTGAACCGGAGCACGCGATCCGGCGTTTTTCCCATAGAAGCCGTACTGCCGCGTGCCCGGTGACGGCAATCGTTCGCTGTGAGGGATATATGGCTGACAACGAGTACCAATCCCTGTCCGCATGGAGTGTCACCGCGTTGCTGCTTGCAGTATTTGCGATCTCAGGCCTATTGACGCCACTTGCCACCTTCTTCTTTGCCGTCCCTTCAATTCTTGCTGCGTTGTTCGCTCTGTTTCAAATTCGCAAGTATCAGATGATCGGTCGCGGGCTAGCCCTCTCAAGCATGGCATTCGCCGGGCTGCTCTGTGTCTTGATCCCGTCGTGGTTCGCTTACCTTTATCGCAGCGAAGCCGACTCCTCTCATCTCCGCATCGACTTCCAGGAAGCGTTACAGAGTGACTCATTCGAAAGCCTGGTTGGTAAAGACATTTGTATAAAGGGCTATCCAGTACTCGACTCCTGGACAAATGAGCCTTTGACGAAGTTCTTTGTTTCGCCGGATGGCGACGAACGTCAAAAACAAACCGCCATCGAAGTAGAACTTTCCCCTGAAGAATCACGTGTCGTTCATTTTGAGCCGCTAGCGGTCTCGGGCAGATTGGTACGGTTCCACAGCGCTGCGCAGGGGGTGCAGTATCGCTTAGTGAACGCGGTTGCGAGAAAGTCGCGAACGCCGTTCCACATCGTCGCGCCGAATCCGAACTCAAAGTGGAACTGCTGAATCACAGGGAATACCTGTTCGCTCCCGTACAAAGGTTCTCACAGAGGCACTAAGATTTATGAGAATAAAATTGAGATGCTGCAGATCGACAGTGCGATTCATTTTCACCAGGATTTGGGCCGGACTGTTGGAGACGGTCCACTAAGGTCAAAGGGTTGATGATCATTTGCGACGGAAAACCTGTCTTTTCAGATGCGATTTTCCATTCAGTGCGCACTCTGATCCGACACCGCCTCTGAGGTAGCCTTCGTGAGTTCGTTTCGACATCCCGCCCAGATGCAGATCTTCGCTCATGCGTTTGTAAAGCAAACCATTGAAATACGGCGAATGTGTCAGTCCTCGCTCCGTGTCCGGAGCACTGCGAGCCGGTTCGGCGTTGCGTTTTCGAGAAGCATTGTGATGATTTCCCGAGTCCTTTTGAGTGTTGTTGTTCTTCGACCTGGCCATGATTCGAACTTTCTGTCAGAGAGTAGAAACGGAGCATCCTCGACGCTCCACTCCGACAGAGTGACCACCCCCATTGCCAGACGCGAAACTTTCCCGGTACAATTCATCCCGATTAAAGCCCGCCGCGAAAGCGGCTTACTTGAACCAAAAAATGCACCCGAGTTGCCGATCGGGCGTGTCCTGAAGTCGAAGTCACTTGGCGGTAACCGGGTGATTTTGGTCGTTCGGCCACATTATCAAGGATGGCCAGCAAATCAAGATGGCTTCGTTACCATCCGGCGGCGTCATTCGGCATGGCGGCGATTTGGATGACCCCGACTTCAACAACTTTCACCTTGATGTGAGCTGGCCAAAACGTGGCAGAACGAAGCCGTGAAACGCGATAGAAAATACAGACCGCAACACAAACGAAATCGCAAGGAAAAAAAACGCTGAACCCCAGTTGCCGCCCACGGGTTTTCGAAATGGAGGCTTTCACGCAGATTTCTTGATCATGGTCGAATGCGCCCGCCGCGTTAACGCAGTCGTTATCCTTTGCCGGATTTTCCTAATACCTGAAGAGAGGTTTCCATGCATTCGCGTTTCATTACCATCGCCGGCTATCTTGCTCTTGGCATACTTTGTATGTCGCTTGCTTCTGCCCAGGAGAATCAAGAGAAGCACGTCATGCTAGACAAGCTCGAGGGCTCATGGATTCTGGATTCAATGGAGATAAAAGGAGAAAAGGCTCAGGGAGAAGAACTGCCTGCTCGATTTCAGGGAATGAAGCAGACGATCAAGGGCGACAAGATGGTCGTCTCTCGCGTGGACGGTATGCAATTCGAATGTCGAATTGTCATACGTGGTGAGGCTGAACCTTATGAGCTGGATATCATTCTGGAGGATCGTGAAGGGAAGAAGAAAACACAAAAGTGTATTTTTAAGATCGTTGATAAAAAGCTCGTTCTTGCTGAGGGCAAGGATGAAAGGCCAACCTCATTTGAAACCAGCCCGGACGTTAGTACAAAGGTATCGACATTTACTCTGAAACAATGATGCAGGCCGGATACGGCCGACGTTCATCGGGAAAATGCCGCTTGGATCGCTTATTGAGGGGATGCGGTGAGCGGGAAGCAACGGAGACTCAAGGTCGACGCAAAGCGGGAATCCAAACGAGACGCGGAGCGATCATCGATTCCCGACGGTGCTGTAATTGCCGATCCCACGAAGCAAGTTCCAAACAATTCCTACGGTGGGCCTGTTCTCTATTACGTTGATGTGGCGTTCACTTGTATCGACTGCGGCAAAAGGGAACTCCGGACCGCCCACCAGCAGCAATGGTATTACGAGGTCGCCAAGGGATCGCTGCATGCAACCGCGGTCCGCTGTCGGAATTGTCGAAAGGTCCGCGTTCGAACACATTAAGGCAAGGGTGATCCGAACCCAATCAAGCATGAAGGCACACTGATCAAGCAGGTGCAGTCAGCCGTTGCTCCGGCTATTGCTGCAGCAGGTTTCGAATTCGTCAGCAAAGCGGCACTGCCGACCAGAGGATCAATTGCGCTCGACTATTCACGTGATGACTTGGTGCTTACATGCTGGTACGATCGCCCCATTGCTACGCTGATTGCGGAAACGATGGACCGATCGGCAAACTGCACACAGATCGCACGGGTGCCATTCAATTCCTCACGCCCCGGATCACAAATCGTCGATAGGATGGCAGAGTTTTGTGCTGCCGTCACACAGTACTTGTTGACCCTTCCCCCTGCCGAGCCGGGACGATGATCCAGTCGCAGACGTAACAAGAAAATGCACCCGAGTTGGCGTGGGTGCCGGATTTGACATGGAGAATCGCTCGCGCCAACCGAGTGATTTTGAACGTTCGCCGAAGAGCACTCGCGTTGGCATACCTAACACTCATTGCCGCTGTCCCGGATGAACAAGTCGCAGCGATTCGGACCGACGCGACGTATGTGCTGACGCCGACATTGATCAAAGGCGTTTCTCACCTCTTGAGTTATTGGATCCAAGCGCAACCACTTGGTCAGATTCTGAATTCGGTAATCGATGGCGGTAGTTGCCTCCACAAAGAATTCTGGCATCCGCTTCGACCGCCGATGGTTCACTTGCCAATTGAACTGGCTCACCTCACGGAGAGTCTCAAAACGGCATGGAGCGACATCAGCGCGCATTCAACCGAACAAGATGAATGGCTGACGTCTGAAATGATTCGACTCCTCGCAGTCATGGACCATGGCGTTGAAACGGGGGCGTGTATTGTGACGGCGCTGGATTTTCCGGGAGATCATGAGCGAGCGAAACGCGTGAGAATACCGTGGATGCCATCGACCGACGAGCACGACCCTCCACGACGCAGTTGGTGGAAACTGTGGTAAGATCGGCGAACAAGCCGGTCAACCCGAGCACAACAACTACACCATGGCTCACTGTTGACTGCCACAAGTACAAATGGATTTACCCCCCCCCGTTGATCCGCTTCGATCGAGTCAAGCTCTCCATTCGGCGTCATCCCGAGGTTGCATTCAATGGCCGTGGGGTCATCGTGTGGTGTGACTGCACTGATCCGGATCGCGGACCATTCTACGTTGTTGAACTTGACTCTCCCATTAGTAGTGACGGAGAATTGTGGTGGTATTGGACCTGCCTTCCGTCAGAAATCGAATTCCTCGGGGCACGCAGTCGTGAAGAGAATCATGTAGGACACAGAAATGAGGTTTCGTTTGACACTGGAGGCGGGCAAGAAGGCTGCTTTCGTACCCCAAACAATTTCTGGGAAGCGTACTTTATACAAGAAGACGATGTCGAAGTGGCTTCTGTCGTGCGGAAGAGATGGCGCAGCGGCATCATGGGTAATCACTTTGCTGTGCCACGAAACACCGAGGTGACGCAGGGGTTTGCATTGGCACTCCTTCGCGATCTCGTTGATGCCAATGCATGGTCAATTGTCAACGGACCGGACTCGCTGATGCTGAAATAGCCGTCTCGGGCAGACGCGAATTGTGCTAACCACGCGGTGAACGGGAGCCGCCGATGACGCGGGTTTTGAAATCATTTTTTTCGGCGGCGGCCCCGTTACCGCTTTCGTTCGGCCACTGAGATCACTAAGTGACATCTGAGCTCGAAACCTGGGAACGAAAGCATTACGTCGCCGGGGGAGGCGACCCGGTGCTGTTCTATGTCGTCTACGGTGAGATCGACGCATCCGCTTCTATGTCGCGCACGAGTTAAGGCAACCAACCACTTAAGCAACTAAACTAGGATGTCCGGATTGGACGCACAGCAACACAATCTAATCCAGCACGTCTGCATGCGTCCGGGCATGTATGTGTCGCCCGGGTCGCTCGAAAACGTTTTCGCGTATCTTACCGCATTGGATACGGCCACGGGTTGTCTGACTGGATTTCGTGAATGGCTTCTTCCCCGCTTCGAAGACGGAAACAATCTTGCATGGCCCGCTGTTGTGCAGATGCTCCTGGAGTCGGAATCGGTCGCTGACACAGATTCAATTGCTCGCCTCGGTAAGTTGCTTGATGAGTTTTATGCTTTCACTCGCGAAAACGCAGGATCACGACGATGCCTGACCCGCGTATACCTCCGCTATCATGCTTGGTTGCTGAGCAGGTCATGGTATGGGCCTGATTGGCCCGGCTACATTCCACCGTATGATGGCGCTCCGTTCCCAGAATCCGATTAACAACCGTAAAACGTGGGGTAAATCCAAGCCATGCACCGGAGTGGCGGTGGCCAGCGTTTTCATGAATCAAAGTCCACTCCCGCCACCCGGTGATTGCGGTCGTTCGCTCAAAGGAGACAGCAATGAGTACCAGGTAATTTCTGCCGCTAGGTGCCACCGGTCATGACTGTGTCCGTAAATATCGGTGCTCTTTTTGATGCGGACGCACTACACGACAGCGGTGAATGCCCATGGACGATTTTCGCTTACCCTACGGACATTGCCGATTCGCGCGGTTTGGCACCTGATGACGATGCCCAGATGTTGCTTGCCGAGCTCCAGTCGCGCGGAATCTCGATGTCACTTTGGGTCAACGGGATCACCGAAAACACAACATTTTTTGCTTGCCGGTATGTGGATCGAGACAGGGTCAATGCAATTGTCAACGAACTGGAAAACCTCGGTATACTTGACGAGAACTTTCTGTCCACGCGATCCGACTACGTATTTTCGCTTGGCAACTCCAGCACCTAATAACGAAGGCTTTGACTGCGCGGTGGTCGGAGTGAGAGCGTGGTTTGGCGGATCGGGGTGAAACGGAGAGGGCAGGTGGATCAACGACCCCGTGGCGTCGAAACTCAAGGCCTTTGTTCAGGAAGCCCGGTGGCGTATTTCAAAAATGGCGGCGGCTCGGTTGCGGAGCCACGCCGCTGCCCACCCCACAGTATGTCCAGCCTCGATGCGGCCAAACGAGCCAGTTCAGCGTTTTGCTTTCAAGCTCCATTGCGATGATTTCCTGTGTATTTTCGATTGTTGTTGTTCTTTGCCGTGGCCATGATTCTAACTTTCTGTCAGTGAGTTCAAACAGAGCATCCGCGACGCTCGACTCAGACAGAGTGATCACTCCCCGCCCGTTGCCAGATGCGAACCTTTCCTGATACAATTCGGTCTGGACAAAGCCCGCCGCGATAGCGGCTTAATTAAACAATGCGTTGCACGCGGAGCCGCCGATCGTGCGTTTCCTGGAGTCAAAGTCACTCGCGGCGGCCGGGTGAATGCAATCGTTATACACCAATGCAAAACGCCCTATGTACAATCATGACCTTCGCGTTAGTGGGAAGTGCTGCCGTAGCAGATGACTCGCACTACCTTATTCGTGTTTCAGGTACGTTGCGCGACAGGCTGACTCCTGACGTGGCAATCGTATTCTGGAGTCCTCGGTCCGACATCCACCCGAGCAGGGCATTCACGGTGAGGCAACTTCCCATCAAGCTGCCCGCTGATCAGTTCACTGGCTGGCCGTGGTATGTCGACTTTCGTAACTCTCAAGATCAGGTTCTATTCTCCGTTCGGCTCTCTAACGATCTCTTTGATCAGCCACGCACGATCAATATATTACTCAACAGGCCAACGCCCCGAATTAAGACTGATTATCTTCCGGGCAGTGTGCAGTACATCGCCAGCATCACCAATCGCATGCAGTACCATGACCTACCGTGTTGGGACAAGAACTCACGCCAGTTTCGCCCGGCGACTCCACCAATGATGACCATTTCTGAGTTGGACACTGGGAAGGAGATAATGAAAATCAAAATGCACCCCGGATGCATGGCGGAGAAATGGTTCAGCGTTTTTGACGACTCAGTCGCATTCCCCGACGGGCAGAGATTGTTGCTGACAGTTCAGCACGATTCCGGCGGCGTATTTGATACAATCACCACGTCAAAGAACGTCCTGCCATTGTCGGGGCAAAAGCGTTTTCCAAAGTAACGGCGGTGCATAACCAATCAGGCTTTGACTTCGCGACGTTCGGAGTGAGAGCGTGGTTTGGTGGATCGGGGTGGAGCGAAGAGGGCTGGTGGATGAGTGAGCCCGTGGAGTTGAAGCTCAAGGCCTTTGTTCAGGAAGCCTGGCGGCTGGAGTGGGGCGGCTGAGCGCCGTTCCGGGGGCCAAAGACGAAGGCGGGTGGTCCTGAATCGCCCACCTTCCTTTCAATTCTACAAAGCAGCCTTCGGATTTGGCATCATGCGAAAAACCTTCCTGGCACGATGCCACGAAGGCGATTCGACAGGATGTCATCACTGTTTCTCGCTAACTGCTATCCTAAAAGATTCCACTTGCCCCTGAACCAAAACACGGCCGTAAACACCTTCAACTGGTTACGTCAGACAAGAGCACGATCATTCGTTTTCCAAGTGCTTCTGCGTAACGTTCCAGAGTCGTCAATGTCGGGTTGGCATCCTCATTGTTCTCCAGTCTTGACAATGCAGCCCGATCGATCCCTGTTCTTTCGTTGATATCAGCAAGACTCAATCCGAGCCGCTGCCGTTCCGCTCGAAGTGCACCAAGAAGCTGACGTATCGGAGTGCCCTCGTTTACAAGAAGTGTAAGCTGATTTTTCGCTCGCGCCCTGATATCGGGCAATTCACTCTCGATCTTTTGCCTGATGTCTTTGTGCCGTTTCAACTCCTCAGAAGTTGACTTTCGAAAAACTCGTTTACCGCGATCGCTCTTCATGTCACACCTCTACTTCATACGCTGTGACTGGAAACACTGTGAAATCATCGATTATTTCGTAGACCACCAGAATATACCCGAGATGTAATACATACGAATCTCTACCCAAGCCATATTCTTCTGGACGAGGCTGGCGAGGTTGTTTTAAAGGGCTTCGGAGCACACTACCCAATTCGCATAGAGGGTGGCTTAGTTCTTGGCCCCGTGCAGTACTTGGCGCCTGAGCAGCTGCCTGACGTTGCAAAGCCCGTCTCTCAGACAGACATTTACTCTCTGGCCGAGGTCGTATTTCTTCTCTTGACGGGGACGCGGCGATTTCACGACCAGGACGTACGCGAACTTTTGCAGTCCAAGCAGTTGCGTGAGGTGACAGGCGTCACAGGGCCTCGACAGACGCTGCCCGGAAGTGTAGCGTTGGTTCTAAAGCGAGCGTTGGCATTCCGCCCGGAAGACCGCTATGAGTCTGCATCGCAATTCGTCAATGAACTGGAATTGGCCTCCCACCAGAAATCCCCGAAATGGTGGAATCTGTGGCGCTGATGGTGAACAATGCGTTGCACGCGGAGCCGCGGGCCGAGCGGGTTATGAAATCATTGTCGTTCGTTGCAATAGAATGCTTCCATGGATATTGTCTACATCGAAACATCAGTGGTCAGTCATGCAGCGGCACGACCAAGTTCTGACCCAACAACGCTCGCGTTGCAACAACAGGCAAAACGCTGGCTCGCTGAACAACGACCGCTATATGAGGTCGTAACATCTCAACTCGTAATCGACGAGGCGTCACTGGGGGATCCCGATGCCGCGCGACGTCGACTGGCTGCATTGGATGGAATTCCCGTTTTGCCGGCTAATCCAGACGTGGATTCACTCGCCGAAGAGATCATAAAACGGCATATGATGCCGCCAAGTGCCAGGCTTGACGCGTTGCATGTTGCCACTGCTGCACTGGCAGGAGTACAATACTTGCTGACGCAAAACTGTACGCATATCGCCAACGCAACTGAATTGCCCAGAATTTACAAACTGCTCAACGAAGTTGGACTTTCTGGGATGTTGGTCTGTGCGCCAATTGAATTTTTTGGTGGAACATAAAAATGCAGAATCCCATACTGGAAGAACTTCATGCAGCCAGGCGCAAAATCCTTGCTGATTGGAATGGAGCTACGGACGCATACCTGCGCGATGCGCAAAAGAGACTTGAGCAATCGTCTCGGCCGATCTGGCAGGGCAAGCAACGAACAATGCATTGCACCGAAGTTGCCGATCGGCCGCATCCTGACGGTGGCTCCACTGCGGCGACTCGGTGAATACCAGCATTCGTCCTTAAAACATGTTTGCAGCACCACCGTTCATGAATCTGACAGTCCTTCGGTCGCCGGACATCGACCGAGCATCCGAGTTCTACTCGGAGATGGGACTGCTTTTTACAAAACATCGTCATGGGGCAGGGCCAGAGCACTACACATCATGCGTCGATGGATTCGTTTTCGAGATTTACCCGCTGGGCAAACATCCGCCTACCGTTGGGACTCGCATAGGCTTCTCGGTTGATGATGTTGACTCACTCGTGACTATGCTCGTAGCCATCGGCGCTGAACTGATTTCACCTGCCGCCGACAGCGAATGGGGAAGACGAGCTGTCGTCAAAGATCTCGACGGGCATGTTGTCGAACTCCTCACTCCTCCGAATCGTTATAAAATCGTCCCCTCAGACAAAACATCCACTGATATGTTCACCGTGACACATTCCGAACGGGTGAATCCTCGTGACTCCGGCCGTGAATGAAGAAGCGGACGAACCATGCTATGCACCGGAGTTTCGGTGGCCAGTATTTTCGGAAATCAAAGTCAGCTCCCGCCACGTGGCGATGGCGGTGGTTCTGTTTGTGAAGTAAGGCGTGACCACGCACCATCAAAAACGTGAAATCCTGCGGCTTGCACGAAGCGGTCACACTTGCAGGCTAGAGCCGCTGCTGGAGAGCGAAGTTGACATCAACTTTCTTCACCGCAAAACCGGTATGACGCCGTTAATGACAGCCGCGCACGCGGGGCGCGTCGCTGTGGTCGAGCTGCTGCTAAAACACAACGCCGATCCTAACCTGCGGGCCGACGACAATGCGTCGGCACTACATTGGGCAAGCCGCAATGGAAACCTCGAAGTCGTTAACATGCTTGTTGCGGCCGGGGCCGACTTGAACGCCCGCCGTCAAACGGATCGGGATGGCGATGGTCCTGCCCCAATCCACATGGCACTTGGGGAATCACATGATGATGTTGCGATCGCACTTGTTGTGAACTATCTTCGCCAAAGTGGCGTTCACCGGTAACACGAAAACCAACCGAACAAGCCATTGCACACGGAGCCGCGGACCGCGCGGGTTATGAAATCATTGTCGTTCGCCGCGGCCCGGTGGACGGTGTCGTTCAGCGATTCACTCTGGAGTGACACACACAAATGGGAATGCACCTCGGGTTGATCGCTGCCAAGACGTCCATCGCCAAATTGAAGGCCGCTTTCCTTTCTGCTTGCCCCCAGCTTGATCTGGTTGCCACGAAAGAAGACTTCGTCAACGCAGACGAGATGTGGGCCTGGAAAGATGCGAACGAGGAATTCGTAACGGCAGCTGACTGGGACGCGGGCAAACCGGGGAAATCTGTTTACATGTTCTGGCAAGATGGGGCATGGGCGTTGCTACTTGATTCTGAATACACACGCTCTTCTGATGAAGAAGCGCTGCACGCGCTGAGTTCGAAACTCGGTATTGTGTTGTCTTTTGTTGTGGAATCCGCTGGTGGCTGTGCATTCTTCTGGTGTTTTGAAAATGGCTCGCCACGCCGAAAGATATTCAATAGCGACGGCGAAATGACGATTGACGGCGAACCACTCACCGAGGAATCGGGCATCGATGCCAATAGGTACTACATGGATGAAACTGAAATGCTCTGGCACGCGTTTGGAATCGCCCCTTACGAGCGTTTCAAGTCGCCGGACGGATGTGTCGCAATTAGCGTAATTGACCGCACCGACTATAGCGCAGACTGAAAGATCAACGAACTATCGGAAGGACGGGAGACCTTGGCAGAGTCGGTTCTGAATTCCCACCTGACTCCTCGGTCCCCGTGATCCGGAGCATTCATCATACGAGGATACGCAATGTTCAAAATTGATGGCACTAATTTCAAGATCGACCGCAGGAAGTCGCGTGTCAAACTCCGTGTCGCTAAGGATGGCTCCGCGAAGATCGACGCCGACATCTACGGCGACAAAATACAATACGACGCAATTACGGAAGACGAAGACTCCCCGTAGTCGTGGACGTTGTACCCGCCACATTTCTACCTTCATGACTATCCAGCAAAGATTGGCAAGGTTGAAGGCAGGGCCACCGCAAAGATTTCGATCGATGATTTAGACGAAAACGAAGCCGCTATTTACTTGATTGAACACAATGACATCGATGGTGTCGTCGTCACGATTGCCGATGGCGGTCTGACTGCCAAAGGCACCGTATTTCTTTCTGGTCGTCCACATTCATTCAGCATCAAATTTGTTAAAACATAATCGCCGCAGATGGCGAACAACAAGATGCTGCCGAGTTGACGTCGGCGGTTTCTCACATGGCAGGTCAACCGCGCCAACCGCCAGTTCTTCTTCGTTACCCGACTGAATTGCACGCAACTGACGAGGGCTTTCCGAATTGGACGCTCAGCAACACGACCTAATCCAACACGTCTGCAAGTGTCCGGGCCTGCCCGGTTACCGCGGGCCGATTTTGCGAGTTTCGGAGAGACTTGCAAGCGGGACTGAAACGATCAATGCACGATCTCTGCGTCGGATAATCACCAGACGCATCGAGCGAAGTTCATTCGGCGATAGTACCCTGAGGAACGCATATGGAACTCAACAGTGTGGCCGGTTTCTGCGTTGTGGCTCTTTTTGCGATCGCTGGGACTGGGTGGATCGCTGGGCCTTGGTGTGGCACTCGGGATGGTTCGACTTCGACGGTGAAAGCTGCCGAAGAGGCCAGACCTCGACATGGGGAGTTTGGAGCCCAAAGAATCAAAGTCGGAGGCGAGACACGCACGTATCGTCTGGTGGTCCCGAAGACGGTTGATCTGGGGAAAGCGGTTCCCTTAGTCGTCGCCTTCCACGGAATGTTGATTGACAATAAAGATGTCATGCCAAAATACACGCGACTGAACGAAACGGCCAGGGCGAACAAGTTCATCATTGCCTACCCTGAGGCTGTTGGAAAAAGCTGGGGAATTGCCCCGGAGAAGGTGGAAAACGACCTTGCATTGTTTGACGCACTGCTCGCGCAGCTTAAAGCGGAATACAAAATTGATCCTGACCGCGTGTTCGTCGTCGGTATGTCCAACGGCGGCTATTTTGCTCACCTGGTAGGCAAAGAACGGTCTCAGACGGTGGCTGCCGTCGCGTCACACTCTGGCCCGCTTGGTCTGCAAACGCTGGCTGGAGTCCGCGCCGATCGGAAGTTTCCCGTGCTGATTATCCATGGTGATGAAGACCCGATTTTCCCTGTCGCCTTTGCACGTGAGAATCGAGACAAGTACAAGCGCGAAGGGCATGAGGTAAAGTACGTTGAAGTCCCAGGTCACGGACACATGTGGGCCACGAAGGTCGACATCAACGAGACGATTTGGGAGTTTTTCGCAAAACACCCACGGAAAAAGAGGTGAGTCGTGTACCAAACGCACTCTCAAACCAGTATCTGTTAATTGCTAATGGAATTCGCAAACGCGTGAACTGATCGATGGACACTGACTGGTGAGGACCCTCAGTCACCAGACGGTAGTGATAAGACAGAACAAAGCGCTGGAGTCGGAGCCGAGGATCGGGCGGCTTTGAAATGGGAACTTTGCTGGCCGCGGCCCGGTCAACGCGGTCGTGACGCTGCAAACTTAGGAGAAATGCAATTTTTCGAACCATCTTTCGAAATCGATACTTCTGCGTTGGGCTGACCTGCCTGTTGATCGCGGCCTATTTTGGATTTGACTCCTTGCTACCACGGGGGGCCACCACGATCAATGGAGAATACGGCGAATACGACCCTGCATTTCCAAATATTTCGGCTGCCGGGGCATCCCTGGGATTCGCGATTGCCGGAGGTCTTTGCATTTTTGCTTCAGCAATTTTCGATTCACTGCAACAACTAAAATTTCAACCACCGCGAGATTCGCAGGAGCATTGAGTCTGTGAATCCTCGCGTGATTGACAGTTTCAACAATTGCCACAGAACGCGCGTCGGCGACTCTGACACTTGAACCGATCGGCGGAAAGTGCCCCCGCAGTCGTCCATTCAGCGGAGAGATTCGCCTACGTGACCGATCTCTATCCGCCGAGGCATTTGAGCAGGCTGTCAATAGAAATCGGGTTGAACTCTCATCGATTTCGGTTGTGATAAGAAATGGACGTGGAAGGAAACGCAGAGACGCAAAGAAACCCGGAAAACGTCGGATTCAATCTCTGCGTCTTTGCGCCTCCCCGCCTCTGCGTTAAATTTATCACGTCACGTCAACACCAGGATTCGGGAAAAGTGAACGCAGAGGCGCAGAGACGCAAGGACGCAGAGAAGACAGTCAAAGATCGACGAGTTACTGCAGGATTCAGGGCAGCATTGCAGGGTTCGATCGAGTACGATCACGAGCACCGCTGCGCTGAGCACGAGTCGCAGACCGGAGAGACGCCAAAACCATGGGATGCAAAGGAGCGGCGGTGGTGACGTTTTTTGGTAAGATCATAGTCAACTCCCGCCGCCCGCTGATCCCAGGGAGTTCTGCCATAAGAGTCGAGGTGTCACATTGGTCCGACGAATTGCCACTGCCAGTCTCATCCTCGCAGCCGTTTTCGCCCTGGGTTTCTGGCTGATCCGTGATCCAGTGGTCTATTCGCATTCACTGTCTTCAATGCACAAACTTACTATCAGAACATCTCCAGGCCCTACCAGCGACCAGATTACATTGCACGTCACATACCACTATCCGCCTGCACTCGGCAGCTTCATCGTTGCGGAACAAATCGTCAATCAGCCAACTGGAGACTTGACGTTTACGTCTGTAGTCGACCCTGAGACTGATTTACAATGTGTTCATGACAACAATGACATCGGATTCCTGCTGATGTACCATAGCCCAACCGATGATTTATGGGACACAACTGGTCGATCTGGTGGCTGGCATGGATCTGATAACTCAATCTGGCAGGACAGACTTTCCATTTTGAGACAAAAACACCCATCAATTCCGTATTCTTTACTGCCTGATCCCCGCAAGAATCGCTGAACCAAACGCTGACCCCAAGTTGCCGAAAGCGGGCTTTTGAAATGGACGCTTTCTTGCGGCAACCGGGTTAGCGTAGTCGTTACCCGATGAACACCCATGCTCGACCTCAACCATCCTGACACTCCACCAACATTCGCAATTTCGCGTGAGAATGATGCGATACTGTCGATAGCAAAACGGATGACCTTGATATCGACCGAAGCGAAACGTGAACTGCTTGATCGAGCGTTGGTGCACTTTGCCAAAATGCGATTGATCACGATGGATCACTGGAGCGGATCGAAGCCGATGCTTGATACCATTGACGTTCTCGAAGCTGATCTGCGGCAACTCGCGGCGTTAGAATCGAAGAACAACTTCGTCACTGACTGGAAAGGCAAGTACTGCACTGCTTGCTCGGCTGCAATCACAAACCTGGAAGCATACAATGATATGTTGTATTGTCCCGAATGCCTTAAGGTGATCGACGCAGGACGCAATGCGGTTGATCAGGCGTTTGGATTATGGTGCATCTAATGGAAGTCGATCACATGCAACGGAGCTGGCGGTCGCGTCGGTTTTGAAATCAACGTGTCTCGAGGCGGCCTGCTGATGCGAGACATTATGACAGAGCATAAAAAGACAGGGTTTTCTGTGGCCCCGTCAAGGTTTGCCTGAATGTCGTTCAACGATTACCCACAAAGGTTACTCTGCGCGATACCAGTGATCGCATTCTTCATCGGCATGAGTGCGCCAGCGGTGAATGCTGACGAGACCGAGGTGCAATCCGAGTTCGAGGAGCATCGCATTGAGTTTTACAACCACGACGTCAAGTTGGCCGGAAGTTTGCTTTTGCCGAAGAGCGAGAAGCCGTTTCCTGCTGTCGTGTTTGTTCACGGCGCTGGACCACAAACCCGAGAGCAATACCGTGAGGCGGGTGAATTTTTTGCGAGTCAGGGCATCGCCGCATTGATCTACGACAAGCGCGGAACGGGCCAGTCCGGCGGTACCTACGAAAGTCGCAGCCCCTACGAGAACCTGGTGAATGACTCGCTGGCCGCCGTGGGCTACCTGAAGCAGCGCCGCGAGATCGCGCCATCACAGATCGGCATTTGGGGGCTCAGCCAGGGCGGCTCCATCAGTGCCACGGCAGCAACCCGATCGGAAGATATTCGATTCATCATTACCGTGGGGGCTGACGTGGCTGACGGAATGTTGTTTTACTATCGTGACAACCTGTTCCTGAAATATGGGCTATCGGACAAGTTGCGTGACGTGTCCGAGAAAGCGCAGCTCGGGGCAGATACATTGTTCTTCAATTTGCGAGACGAATCTCTTCTCTCCACGTTTGCTCCGAGATCATATCCCCCGGCTGAGAACTACGTGCATCCTGTGTGGAGCAATGTGAACCAACCGGTCCTTGCGATGTGGGGACAACTGGATCAACACGTACCCGTCGCCGAGAGTGTTGCGGGTTTAAAGAACTCGCTGGCTAAAGCGAACAACGAGAAATGGTCGGTGATGATTCTGCCGCGAGCAAAGCACAGTCTCGGAATCTCCGAAACGGGGGCCATTCAGGAAAAGTGGCGTGGCTACGCACCAGGTGCTTTGAAATCCATGACCGATTGGGTTCATACGTTTATCAATGCCCCGTCGCAGCTCCCCACCATGAAACAAGAAGGCTATGCCGCACCAACAGGCGTGCTGTCAAAACTCACACGCTACGAAAAACTGCGATGGTATGGCAATGCAACCGTTCAGGGATCACTTCTTGTTCTCTTCCTGTTCAGCTTTCTTACCAACACGATTGCGGGTCTTCGGAGCGGTTTGACCCGCATCATCCAACGTCAGGAAAACGTGGCCTTGCAGGCAACTGAGAAGGTTCTCATCTTCAAACGAGCTGTCTGTGCTCTCAACCTGCTCATCTTGGCCGCCATGCAGGTGCTTGTGCTGCTGGTGTTCGATCAATTGCACCCGAGTTGCCCGACGTTCCTGTTGTTCCTTCCGGTACCTGGAACCGTTTCCACGGTCGCGACCATTGTCCTGCTCGTCGTGCTCGTCAGGACCCGTCACGAAGACAGCTGGACGGTATGGCGAAGGATCCGCAGCGTACTCGATGTTCTTGCTTTGGTCCTTTTTGTGCCCTACCTGTTCTACTGGAATCTGATCGGATATCGGTTTTGATCAAAGCTCGCACAACACCGTGAGGCCATTGTGTCTCGGAGACTTTGGTTGCGATGAACACTGGATGAAGACAACGAGACTCTGAGTTGCTGATGTCGGATTGTTGAAGTGGATGCTTGTTTGCATCACCCGGATGATTTTTGCTGTTCGTCGAATCCAAATGAGGTAGTGATATGAGTCAGAGTCAGACCTCGTCACGGCGATTCGGCGAGTCCACGCTGAGTTGGGGAAATGACAAACAATGCAGGTGCGGAATGCGAGTCTCAGTGAGATTCGCCTACGTGGCCGAGACATTGAGGCAGTCAATAGAAATCGGGCTGAACTCTCATTGATTTCTGTTGTCGTAAGAAATGCACGTGGAGTGAAACGCAGAGACGCTGAGAAAACCGGAAAAGGTCGGATTCAATCTCTGCGTCTTTGCGCCTCCCCGCCTCTGCGTTAGATTTCTTTCACGTCACGTCAATATGAAGATTCGCGAATAGTGAACGCAGAGACGCAGAGGCGCAAGGACGCAGAGAAGACAGCCAAAGATTGACGAGTTGCTGCGGGTTTCCAGGCAGTATTACAGGGATCGAATCGAGTACGAGTACCGCGTTGCTGAGTACGAATACGAACGGGCGCAATGACTGTCCGAGTTGCGATTCAACCCTAACGGGGTTTCACAACAATGTCTGGGGTCACCGCCGAGCGGAGCACGCCAGGAACATCCAGACAGAGATTTTCACGCGCAACCGCCCTGAAGGGGCACAATAAGGCAGCCTGGGGCACCGCCCCAGGAAATCGTCCGAAAACAACCGCACACGCCCTGAAGGGGCAGCCCAAAATTCCGCGACCTGAACCTCGCCAACCAATCGCACCATCCCCGGCCCGTTCATCGTACTCGTACTCAGTGAAACGGTACTCGTACTCGAAACAACACTGGCAAACGTACCAGTTTTCCCTCATGCGCTACGGACGCACCGAGGGAAAGGTGACGCAGAGTCGCAAGGACGCAGAGAAAGCAGCAAGGCAACCAATTCACTCTCTGCGTCTCTGCGCCTCCCCGTCTCTGCGTTAAATTTCTCACGTCAGGTCAACATGCCTGATACCGAATTCAATACAGAGAACCTGCAGGATTCGGGAAAATTGAACGCAGAGGCGCAGAGACGCAAGGACGCAGAGAAGACAGCCTGTGTGCTACGGGGTTTCAGGACAGTATGGCAGGGTTCAATGTAGCACGAGTACCGCGGTGCTGAGTACTTCCAGAAATCCAGTGACTTCTGAAGAGCCATCGCATCGGTTGATTTCGTGATCTGGGCAAAAAGAGGTGAGGTCAAAAAAATGCCTGACTGTGAAGACCATTTTCTTGCCCTCACATGTTTTTGCCACTACGTGCCCCCTTCCCCCGATCTTTCTCTCATACTCGTACTCAGTGAAACGGTACTCGTACTCGTACTGGAAACAACACTGGCAAACGTACCAGTTTTCCCTCATGCGCTACGGACGCACCGAGGGAAAGGTAACGCAGCGTCGCAAGGACGCAGAGGAAGCAGCCTGTGTGCTGCGGGTTTCAGGGCAGTATGGCAGGGTTCAATCGAGTACGAGTACCGCGGTGCTGAATACTTCCAGAAATCCAGTGACTTCTGACGAGCCATCGCATCGGTTGATTTCGTGATCTGGGCAAAAAGATGTGAGGTCAAAAAGATGCCTGACTGTGAAGACCATTTTCTTGCCCTCACATGTTTTTGCCACTACGTGCCCCCCCCTCATTCGATTTTTCTCTCATACTCGTACTCAGTGAAATGGTACTCGTACTCGAAACGGCACTGCCAGGCACACCAGTTCTCGAACATCAGTTACGTACGGGCTCTGCGTCTCTGCGCCTCCCCGTCTCTGCGTCAAATTTCTTACGTCACGTCAACACGACTGAAACGAACTCAAAAGAGCGGTCCTGCAGGATTCGGGAAAATTAAACGCAGAGGCGCAAGGACGCAGAGAAGACCGCCTGTGTGCTACGGGTCTTAGGGCGGTATCGCAGGATTCGATCGAGTACGAGTACGAGTACGAAGAAACGCAATGACTGTCCGAGTTGCGATTCAACCCCGACGGGATTTTACAACAAAACCGGGGGCCTTGCGGCCCCCGGCTGACGATGTCTCGGGCGTTGGGCCTGAGAATTTTTACTTCATCACCTGAGCGATTGTCTCTTTCAGGACGTTGCTGCTGTGGACGAGTGCGGTTTTCTCTTTGCTCCACAGATCAACTTCAATGTGTCGCTTGACGCCAGAGCGACCAACGACGGTGGGTACCGAAAGGCACACGTCTCGAATTCCGTAGGCTCCACTCATCAGAGAACTCACCGGCAGGACTCTGTCATCGTTCAGAGCAATGCTGTGAACAACGTCAGCGATTGAGACACCAACCGCAAATCCAGCTCCACCCTTCTTCTTGATGACTTCCGCGCCACTGCCGCGGGTCTTCTTTTCAACTTCGGCAATCAGCGATGGAGTAACCCCTGGGAACTTGTCCAGTGGCATATTCGCGATCTGAGCTGCGGACCAGATCGGCACCATGCTGTCGCCGTGCTCTCCATAGATCGTCACGTTGACCTGGGTTGGAGGAACATCAAGTCGCTGAGCCAGAAGGCTGCGAAGGCGAGTCGTGTCGAGAACTGTTCCCAGCCCGATCACCTGCGCTGGCGGCAGCGAGAGTTCTTTCACTGCAAGGTAAGTCAGAACATCGACCGGGTTCGAAACAACGAACACGATCGCTTCCTTCTTCAGCCCGTGCTTCTTAATGTCGGCCAGAATTCCTCGGAACAGGGCCACATTGCGATTGATCAGATCAAGCCGGCTCTCGTCCGGTTTGCGGCGAAGACCGGCTGTGATGACGACGACGTCAGCATCTTTGCAGGTCTCAGTCCCGGCCGCGTAGATCTTCTGAGGTGCCAGAATGGAACTGCCGTGCAGCAGATCCAGAGCCTGACCTTCGCAAAGCTCCATATTCACGTCGACCAGTGCGATTTCCTTGACGATCTTTCCAGCCTGAAGCGCGAATCCCGCACAGGAGCCAACAAGACCGCCACCACCAATGATACTGACTTTCATTTTCCTGCCCCGACTCAGATCGCAAGAGGGTTAAACACCGATGACTCAGATTCCTGACTTCGTACCTGACAGTTTCTGCGGAAGTGTCTACTTGCCCAGTGCTGCGAGCACCTGACTTGTAATCATCTGCACCAGATCTTCGCTGACAGGAGCTGGAGTGGCCGAACAGGTACCGCTGTTCTTGTAAGCTGGTTCCTGTAGGTAACCCGGATAATCAGGAGCCTTCTCGAATGCTCGCTGAACCGGAATCTCTTCCTTATATCCTTCGCGGAACGCACTGTTTCCACACAGATCGCAGTTCTCGTTGTGAAAACGAGGATCGTCAAAGCCCAGCTTCTTCTTCAGGTCCAGCAGTTCACGGCTCTTCTGCTCGTTCAGATACTCCGGCTGTCCCAACTGCTTCGCCAGAAGCAGAATTCGGCAGTAAGCGTCGAGGATTTCTGTCTTCCAGTACGCTTCCTCGAGCGATTTTCCGAAGGACACTGTTCCGTGGTTCTTCAGGATAATTGTGTTCGTGGCCTTCAGGAATGGAACGACCGTCTGAGCAAATCGCTGATCGCCTGGAGTTTCGTATGGAGCAATCGGCACTTCGCCCATGAACACTTCCACTTCCGGAAGAATACACTGAGGAATCGGTTCCCCGGCAACAGCAAACGCTGTGGCATGTGGCGGATGACAGTGAACCACGGCCTTAACATCCGGACGATGTTTCATAATGGCAAGGTGCAGAAGAATTTCGCTCGTACGCTTCTTCTTTCCGGCCAGTTGCTTTCCATCGAGGTCCACAGCACAGATGTCATCCGGCTTCATGAACCCTTTGCAGATCATCGTCGGTGAACACAGAACCTCGTTTTCTCCGACTCGAATGCTGATGTTACCGTCGTTGGCAGCGGCAAATCCCTTGTTGTAGACTCGGCGACCAATCTCGCAAATCTCTTCTTTCAGAGCTCGATCATTAATTCCGCTATTCCACTTGTTTGACATAACGTCCACAGCCTTGAGTTGAGTTTAGGGTCTTGTCTTCTGAGTCCACTCTCTGTCAGAACCAGCGTTCTGTCAGTTGTCGTTCCTGATTAGAGTCAGTCGTTCCTGTTTTCTGTCGGTGGTTCCACTGTGAGATTGTCCAGAATCGCCGCGTTGTAGGCGTCAATTGGTTTCACATTGGGATGAAATGGTGAAGAGGCTTCTGCACTCTCACTGACAGCCATCAGACTCCCGATGCCTGCACCCATTTCATCAAAAATCACGATCGGTTCCGTCCTTCCGGCCTCCTGCCCCGCCAGTCCTTCCCAGGTCAGCGGCACTGCCAGTTTCCAGCTTGCTCCTGTCAATGATGCATCCCAGCGAGACAGCGTGACGCGACCGATGCACTCCATGATTCTCATCGTTCGGTCTCCCCGTCGAGTTCCTTCCATGATCCAGGTACAGCTCCTGCTGAACCTGCACCTCCCGTTGCAACACCACATCCCTTTGCAACCGCACACCGGGCTGATCGCACCACATCCACAGCGGACCAGCCAACTCCGTCACAGCAGTAGACATTCGGGTTCATCGCATCTCTCAGCGACTCAACCGATGTCGGTCTGGTTACGACTGCTGCGCGAATGTTCCGATTTCGATTCAGCAGACAGGCGATCACTGAGGCATCGCCACCCACGGAAAACACAGGGCCTGATTTGCGTTCCTTCAGAATCCATGCCGCTGCACTCCGTTCGTCAGCCACGGTCGTCAGCTTCCAGTTCAGAATGCCGGCCGCGGTGGCGGCTGCCTGCGAATTCTTCACCTGCAACATCTCACCGGTGCCAGTCGTACTTCCGCCGTGAATCCCATTGAGAGAACTCGACAGACGCACTCCGTGCTTCCGAATATAGTCACGTCCTGTTGGAGTAATGACGCTCCCTGGAACAAGCCGCACCAGTCGGCCTGATGCTCCCGCCCCGACAAGAACTTCTTCGGTAATGACTTTCGACTGAATCAACAGCCCATCGTCGGCTTTCGCAGACGCAGCAACCGGCCGTGCACCAGTGGTCTGACGGGACGAGATCTCCCGTAGAACCTGCTGCACAATTTGTTCGACCAGTTGACTGTTTATGGACATCTTCTTATCAACAAATTCAATGAATTCTGTTACCCGTGATCGAGTTCATCAGCAGGCCCAGGCCTACCAGTGAACCGTACTCAACCGTGATCTACGATCCCCTGAATCGAGAAGCGAATGGGAGAATCTTTCCGCCCCGTCAGCTGCTGGATGTACTTCGCATCGCTTGTGAAAAACACCAGGTCTCCACGTCCTGCACCCAGGTGATCAATCGCAATGACGGGAAGTTCATCAGGTCCGTTCTGAATATCCAGCGGCTGAAGGATGACCATGCGAAAGCCGTTCAGTGAAGGATGCTTCACTGTGGCCGTTGCATGTCCAATCACTCGAGCCGTCTGCATTACTGATTCCGTTCTCTATTTTCTATTTTTCGACCGTCTGTTTTTCGACCGTCTGTTTTTCGAACGTCTGTCTGAACTGGCATCACCTGCACCGGCATGCCTTTGAACCATCCTGAGAGAATTCTGCTTTAGATAATTCTGAGGTCATCGACCATGACACAACGACGCTGGCGAGTAAATGTCATTGGACTTGTGACACCTTCTCCCGTTGGCGTTGCAATACTAAAGGACAGAAAACCTTCGCCGCCGAGTCCGAGTCCCGCCATACACGGTCCGTTTTTCACGAACAACGTTGTGTTCATGATCCGGCCCATTCGAGAGATTGTGTGGACGTCGCGAGAGTGAATAATCGCAGTATGGCCAAACCCGTGCTCGTACTTCTTTGCCAGTGCGATCGCATGATCAGTGCAGTTGGCTCGAATGAATGGCACGAATGGCATCATCTGCTCTTCGGTGACGAATGGGTTATACTCGTCAGTTTCACCGTAAAGAATCTGCGTCGAGGCTGGAATCGAAAGGCCAATCTGAGCGGCCAGCCATGCGGCATCTTTGCCGATGTAGTCTCGATTCAGAACGTGATGCCCACCCGGCTCTTTTGGCGGACCGAAGGCCTTTGCTGTGAACTGGGCAACCTGAGCGGCATTGAGCCGATATCCGGCATGACGGGAGACAGCGTTCATCAGATCATCAAAGATCTCTTTGACCGCAAAAACTTCTTTCTCGCCAATGCACAGTAGGTTGTTGTCAAACGCAGCTCCGGCGACAATCGACTTTGCTGCATTGTCGATATCGGCAGTTGCATCAACGACAACCGGTGGATTTCCAGGCCCGGCAACAATTGCTCTCTTTGGGCTCTGCAGAGCCGCTCGAGCCACCGCCGGACCGCCGGTGACAACCAAAACCTTGACTCCGCGATGATCAAATACCGCCTGGGCAGATTCAATGGTTGGCTTGCCAATAATATTGACGAGATTCTGCAGGCCGGTTGCTTCAAAGATCGCCTTGTTGAAACGGCGAACACCTTCGCTGGCGATCTTTGCTCCACTTGGATGAGGATTGCAGACAATCGTATTTCCCGCGGCAACCATGTTCACAAAGTTGCCGGCAAGTGTTGGCAGTGAGTGAGTGACCGGAGTAATGGCTCCAATGACTCCAAACGGAGCATATTCTGTAATGGTCAGCCCGTGAGTTCCGCTGACAGCGTCCGTACGGAGGAACTCGATCCCTGGCACCGTTTTGATCGCCTGAAGCTTGGCAATTTTGTGCTCAAGTCGACCAATTTTCGTTTCTTCAAATTCCAGGCGTCCCAGCTCTTCTGCCTGACTGTCGCAGATCGATTTTACGATCTCAATGGCTTTGCGACGATCATCCAGCGACGCTCGAGACAACTGCTCAAACCCGGACTGAGCAGCTTTCACTGCTTCATCGACGGTGTCGAACACGCCCCAGCGCTGGTCCGGCCCCTGAGTAGCACGGCCAGCCACGACTTGCGCGGCACCGCGTGCTGTAAGCTGGGTCAGGACTTCCTGAACCACCTGTCGTATTGTCTGTTCTGTCGCCTGCACGGTTCTGTCTCTCGTCATCTGAGCAATGCGCGATTGAAGCCCTTCAAGTCGCTATCGCAATTGAATTTCACGAATCTTGTTTTCTACCCAGAACCGGACACTCGTGGCCGTCGGAAATTTTGCAACAAGACTTCCTGTCATTGCCGCACAGACAGCCATCGCGATCCAGTTTTCTTCCATCATGTAACAAATCGCACTCAGCAAAGCGCCTCCCTCCAGCATCGCACATCCCACGATATGCTGACTCTGGAAGACCGGCATCACCTTCCGGAACTGTTCAACCTCTGCGAGTCCCTTCAGTTCTGCTGTACTCAGTTTTGCCAATCCCGATCGAGCAATCACACCGGGTACGATCAGCTGAAGTACAAACAACATTCCACTCACACCTGCAGCAACCCACGTCAATGGTCCTGCCGGAGAATTCATTCGGCCCTGTTTTGCAAACAACACGATCACGGCAAACAGGAATGAACTCTGCACAAGTGCAAATGTGATCATCTGA
>JAEUIH010000001.1:240365-248442 GCA_016795105.1 Planctomyces sp. | reverse complement strand
GTCAATTGGCAGTTCCTTTGTGCCCGGTGTAAACCGAGCACTTGAGCCCTGAACGCAGAGCACGACTTCTCCTTCACCGGCTCCCACAGTGTCCACGACAACAAACGATCGACCTGTCGGCTTCAGACTCTTCTGATCTTTCTCGTCCACCCGCAGTGGTTCAACCAGAAGAAGTTTCTGGCCGACCAGCGCATCGACCTTTTGAGTCGAAACGAGGCTGCCTGTGATTCTCGCCAGAAACATGGTTTAGGCCTTTCCCTGAATGGCTCCGGCTGTTTGCCGAGCCACCACCAGTTCTTCATTCGTTGGAACAACCCACACCTGTACCCGACTTTCATCCTTTGTCAGTCGAGCTTCCCCGCGGACTCTTCCGGAATTCCGTTGCGGACAGATTTCAAGTCCGGACCACTCCATTTCACGGCAGACGTTCGTTCGAATCCGTTCACTGTTCTCACCGATTCCTCCCGTGAAGACGATGACATCCGTGCCTCCCAGCAGGGCCATATAAGCTCCGACGTAAAAGCGAATCGAAGCTTCAAATAACTTTAAAGCTTTCTCCGCCCGGTCGTGTCCCTTTGCTGCCGCTTCCTCCAGATCGCGACAGTCACCGCTGAGTCCACTGATTCCCAGCAGTCCCCCCTTAGAACTCATCTCCGTCAACACCTGTTCGAATGTCATACCGGTTGCCTTCATGATTACCGGGATGGCATACGCGTCGAAGTCACCAACGCGATTGTTGTTCGGAAGACCTCCCTGAGGACTCATTCCCATTGACGCCGCAATGCTCTGTCCATTACGAATCGCACAGACTGATGCACTTCCGCCAAGATGACAGCTGATCACCTTCAGATCCGATCGGCCCGTGATTTCAGCAATTCGTCCGGCGATAAACCGATGACTTGCGCCATGGAATCCCCAGCGACGAATTTCATGCTGTGTGTACCACTCGTACGGAACAGCATAAGCACGATGTTCGAATGGGATCGTTTCGTGAAAGCCTGTTTCCAGAGCCGCCACAAGTGGAATCTGAGGAAACGCCTGCTGCAGCTGCCGCATCGCCCGAACGTACGGAGGATTGTGAGCAGGTGCAATGTCGGAAAGTGCTTCCATCTTTGCCAGCAGCTCTTCATTCACGATGCGAACACCGCTGAGACTGCCTGCAAACACCGCTTTGAATCCAATCCCCGCCACTTCATCAACCGACTTCAGACACCCATGCTGAGGATCCGTCAACTGCTGCAGACAAATACCAACTGCCGCAGCATGATCCGGAATATTCTGCTGAGTCTCCGCGCGATGACTGCCGATCTCCACGGTACAGGCACTTGAAGCCTGACCAATACGATCAATACCGCCGCGTGCAAGCTGCGATTCTGTCGACAGGTCAAACAACCGATACTTGAAACTTGTGGAACCGAGATTTGCGACGAGAACTTTCATCTGACGGTACTCCTCCGTGATACTGTTCTTCCAGCTGAAGTGTTATCCAACCATTAAATGAACTGTTCGAGCAGTGACTGCTCAGGACGTGGGATCAGGTGTGCACAAACCAGCTCACCAGATGCTGATGCGGCTGCTGCACCTGCGTCAACCGCTGCTCGTACGGAGCCAACATCGCCACGAATAATCGTGGTGACGTATGCAGCACCAATGTTCAGCTGTTTGACAAGAGTGACGTTGGCTGACTTCAGCATGGCGTCAGATGCCTGCACAGCGCAGAGCAATCCCTTGGTTTCAATCATTCCAATTGCTTCGTTACTCATTGATCGTATTTCCAAAAGAATTTCTGTCGTTGAATTGTCACGGGCCTGTCCTGTTAAAGGGGTTCCGGCCCACCCATGCCAAGCCAGTCTTACTTCGCGCCAGCTTTGGCCGGTGCTTTAGACTTCGGCATAATTGATGCCAGTTCTTCGTGTGGTCGTGGAATCACCTCCACGCTTACAACCTGACCCAGCTTCGATCCTGCTGCTGCTCCGGCGTCAATCGCTGCTTTTACAGCGGCAACGTCACCAACAATGAATGCAGTAACCAGCCCGCTGCCAATCTTGTCCCAAGATACAAGCTGAACGTTGGCTGCCTTCAGCATGGAATCGATAGCTTCGAGCATACACACGAAGCCTTTCGTTTCGATCATTCCGAGTGCTTCCATTGACTTCGCCATTTCAATTTTACTCCTGCATGACCAGCTCCGCATCCAGCGAATTGGCAAGCAAACCAGGTAGAAAACAGCCATCCCTGACTGTCGTTAAGATCACAAACTTACTTTTTAGTCAGAGCTCACAACTGAACTCAGTGCTCGCACTTGCATTTCTGTGGCTTGACCAGTTCAACGTGCGTTGCACGGTCAAGATTCACAGCGTTGCCTTCATCAGTATCCAGATGCACCTCCAGCTTGATCCCTTTGCCAGCTCGAACGACCAGATCCTCCAGCATCGTTGTGCATCCAGGAGACTCAATTCTCAATTGCACTTTGTCTCCGTCCGCAACCCCATAATATTCAAGATCGTCAGGTCCCATATGGACATGTCGCATCGCACGAATTACGCCCTGCGAAAGTTCCACAACTCCATTCGGTCCCATCAGCACACACCCCGGTGTACCTTTGACGTCGCCACTGATTCTGACCGGGAGATCAATGCCCAGAGAGATTCCGTCGGTGAATGCCAGCTCCACCTGAGAATCCGGTCGACATGGTCCGAGGACGCGAACATTTGGCAGCATGCGGCGACGAGGCCCCACAACTGCAACTGTTTCTTTTGCTGCGTAATATCCATCCTGATACAGGTCTTTCTCCGGTGTCAGCTTTGCGCCCGCGCCGAACAGGATCTCAACATGCTCCTGAGTCAGATGCACGTGCCTTGCTGAAATGTTCACAACCAGAGGATTCCTTCGGCCCGCAGCTTTCTGCTCAACGGCAGGTGCTGACCTCAATACCGGAATTCCACCCGGCGAAACGGCTCGGCCACCAGTGGCCTGCCGCATAATGACGTCACGAACGATTCTCTCTACGTCGGCTCGGTCAATTGTCGTTGTCGCGATTGCCATCGTCTCTGCCTCTTCCCTCTGTTCCTGTACATGACTCTTGCTGAGCCGTTTCGCTAGTTCCTGATCGCAGATTCCGCCTGAGCTTTTCCCACTTCTACAATTTCCATTCTGATTCCCGCGGCTTCTGCAATTCGACGCCACTCTCCACTCACGCCGTCGTCCGTGACAATCTCATGGACTGCATCCAGCGGACACAGGTGAGATAGTGCCTTGACTCCAAACTTGCTGCTGTCTGCAACCAGCGTGACCCGCTCTGCGGCCCGAATCATGCGACGCTCCGTCTCCACCAGTAACGCATTACTGTTGAATAACCCGTCACGACTGATCCCGCCGGTACTCATGATCAGTCGACTCACATGAATCGACTTCAATGCATCCACCGCCAGTTCACCCAGCGCCACACCTGTCTTCGGATACACGTACCCACCAATAATGATCAGCTCAATCTCCGAACGGTTCATCAACAGCCCGGCGATCGGCAGTGAATTCGTGACGACCTGAAGCGGTTTCCCGGTGAGCTGACGAGCAACTTCCAGGGTTGTGGTTCCTCCGTCCAGAAGGATCGTTTCTCCAGGTTCCACCATCTCCGCCACTCGACGAGCAATCTGCTGCTTCTGGATGGAAGCGCTGCGTCTGCGAGCATCAAAGTCGGTCAGCGAATCACCGAGGTAGGACGCACCTCCCCGAGTTCGCTGGATCTGACCATGAGCATCCAAATACTCCAAATCCCGACGAATCGTGGACTCGCTCGCCCCAATCTCAGCAACCAGGTGCTGGAGCGATACGAACCCGAGTTCCTCGGTGATTCGCAGTATTCGAGATCGCCGTTCTTCCAGAATCATGCAGGTTTCCGCCAGTCAGCTTCACAGAATCTGTCACTATTCGACTGATTATGACACTTTTTGCAAGTAGCTGGTGGTTTGTTTTGAATACTTTTGACTGAATTCTATCAAAATGACGCATTTTGTGTGAATGTTCTGACCTGCAAACTCTATCACACTTCCCCAACCATGTTGCCGTTTTGCATCAATTGGGAAGACTTCCTGGACTGACTATTCCCTGCAATTTAAACATTCGTTACTGTCCGCACTCGAGTCGCGAGGGATTGAGGTATCTCGGGTCTGAAGGAATTTGACTCATGTTGTCTGCATGCGGTCCGGGTGGCACGGCGGGTGGCACGGAATGAAACGCCGTTTGCTCATGATCGGCGATAGGGCTTATCCGGAATTTTCGGAGCTCATCGCATGGCTTCACACCGCGAAACATCGAATTGACCTTGTTGGCGAATTCTCTGATCTGCGATCAACGATTTTGGCCGGTTCCTCGGCGATCCAGTCCGCGGATCTCATCGTTGTCCTGCAGCGATGGTCATACCAGGATCCGGTTCAGGACGTGATGGAGTTCATCGGGCAGACTTTGGGTAAACGGGTTCTCTGCGTCTATTCACGATTCTGTGATTCGGATGGCAGATGCCACGATGTGTGGCCACCTGTGGTGCGGGTTCCTGCGGCTCTGGCGATTTCCACTGTGCGAAGCGAACTGGAACTTCTTGACAACGGTCTCCCGGTACCACCTGTCACCAGTGCTCCGGAAGAAGTCTTTTCTGCTCGGTGTAACATGTCGCTATGGCCCGCCCTGCCGACGGGACGCGAAGTGTCGTGTGGTGTCGCGTGTGATGATTCCGTGCTGCGTCAGACGATCTGTCAGGGATTCAAACTGTGTGGCTGGAGGTCTTCGGGGTTTTCGGTCAGTCGAGTGCGAATCGAAGAGTTTCAGAAGTGCCATCGAAGCGGCCTGCTGCTTGTGGACCTTGATGTGCCGGACGGAGTGTTGAATCATGAAGTAGAGCCTGTTGAGGTTCGACCAGGTTTTCGGAGAGCCGGCTTTTCGTCGATTGTGCCGTTTCACGATATGACCGTTTGTGAGCGACTCCATCTACAGGCCGTTGTCTCAAGCATGGATCTGCTTCATGGAGTCCTTCGTCACCCAGTGATTCGCATGACTGGAGATGCACTTGTCTGATCCTCAATCGCAGGAGCAAGTCCCGAATTCATCGCCCTGCGGCCCTTCGAGTACGACTGGCGAGGAGTGGTTTGATGTCGTGGACCTGCACGACCAGGTCATTGATCGCAAACCTCGCAGTGTTGTGCATCGCGATCGATTGCTGCACCGAGCCGTTCATATTTTTGTGTTTCGCCCAACAGGGGAAATGTTGATTCACAAACGAAGTCCAGCAAAGGAGGAGTTTCCATCGGTATGGACATCCTCCGCATCGGGACATGTGTCGTCGAATGAAACGTACGACGAATCAGCGCCACGCGAACTGGAGGAGGAGCTTGGCATCCGAAGCGAACTGCTTCGGCGGGAGAAATTCCCTGCCTGCGCCGAGACGTCGTGGGAATTCACAGTGCTCTATACAACCACCTCTGACGCGACCATTCATTTTGACCCTGTTGAAATGACCGAAGTCCGCTGGATGTTTCCATCTGAAATCGAAGCCTGGCTCAACGCAACCCCCACCGACTTCTCCCCCGCCTTCGCCCTCCTCTTCCGCTGGCTGAGGCAATGAAGCTGCCGTGTCGAATGAGTTTGTCGGAGCGATGCGAGGCTCCGACGCCTTCGGCTAGCCGTTAAACTGTCAGTACTATGATGTACAACTGGGTGAATGACCGCAGGTGTCGTGCGATTCATCTACGTTAGGCGATCCGACCAATGCCTATCCGAGCCGGGGAGGAGATTACCATTGTTCGTTTGGGCCGGACGGGACGGGGATGGGGCAGTCTTTCAATACTCCGGTGCGGTTGCCGTCAAAGGGTCCGGCTTCGCGGATTCTTTGAAGTGCAGAATCCATGTCGGCACGAGTACGAACTTTCTGGAAGTCGCCCCGAAGTTTTGACTGGACACGCATTCCCTTGAGATACCAATGTGCCATCTTGCGGAACAAGACGATTGCTCGCTCTTCTGTGTTTCGGTCAAGCAGGCATTCGAACTGCTGAAGCATCAGGTTAAGTCGTTCATCAAACGTGCCAGCGGGAGACCAGGTTCCGGTTTGTTCCCACTCCTGCAGTTGTCGAAAGAACCACGGATTTGCCAGTGCAGCACGGCCGATGGAGATTCCATGACAGCCAGTTTCCTGAAGCATCCTCGCGGCGTCCGCAATCGATCGAATATCGCCGTTTCCGATGACAGGGATCCGAGAAACTGCTTCGACCACAGATCGAATTCCAGGCAGGGAGACAGTGCCGCCAAAACCCTGTTCCCGAGTTCTTCCGTGGATCGCAACGGCGGCGACTCCAACGTCTTCGAAGTGCTTTGCAAACATTGGGGCTGTAATCGAATTCGCATCCCATCCCAGCCGCATTTTGACGGTTACCGGAACTCCAACCGCATCCACCACTCGCTTAACCAGAGCCACAGAGCCGTCAACGTGACACATCATGCCGGCGCCAGAGCCTGATTCAGCGATCCGGCTGACCGGACAACCCATATTGATATCAATGGTGTCGACACCGAGTTCGACAAGCAGTTGTGCTGCTTCGGCCATTGCGTTCGGTTCACTTCCAAAGATCTGGACGGCAAAGGGCCGATCCTCCGGATGGGATTCCACCATCTGCAGTGTTCTCTCGTTCCGAGACAGCAAAGCACGCGCATTGACCAAATCGGTAGTGGCCAGCCCTACTCCTCCAATCCGACGGACAATGCGTCGGAACGGTGATGTGGTGAAGCCAGCCAACGGTGATAAAAGGTAACGGCTGCTGAGCTTCAGATTTCCGTATGCAATTGGCCCGCGAAAGTCCGGTCGAGGAATCGAAGGTGCTCTTCCTTCGACAGTCATCGAATGTTCCTGAACACCAGCATTCGCGGCGGCCCCACCTTCCTGCGCGGGACTAGCTGCTGTTGATCCATTTCGTCCGAACACTTCCGAAATTGCCGCCTTAATTGCTGTTACTCCCGTAGGATGATCATTCTTGCCTAACTACTGACACTGACCGTTGCCGAACCGTCAGTCCGTTACCGAACGGTAAATCAGGCCGTCCAGCTGCATTCTCGATGTCATTTTTGTTCGGGAAGGATAGACGTTCTTCCAGTGAAATCTTGCCGAATTTCGAGCGTTCTGGTTCGAATTGGCGGAAACGGGACGGTAGTCATCGGGCGGACGTCGAGCAAGAATCGCGGCCCTGACTTTTTCCCGGTGGACGCTCTAGACCGCAGATTAGGGGTGCACAAATTATTCCACTTCATTAAATCGCTGCTCTATTGCTCGTAACACTTGACCATGGAAACACTTAGCCACATAATCCTCATCCCTCCGGGAGATCCGTCGGATCTTCCATGAAAAATCTCATACAAGTTGTTTAGGCGCTGAAATGCTGAAGCCGGAAGAGTTGAAAGAATTTCGATCGATCCTTCGTCTGCTTCAGGCTCGCCTTCGAGGGGATGTTGAACAACTGAAGGAAGAAGCACTTTCCGGTGCGGATTCCGGAAATGATCAAAGATCGTCAAACCATATGGCGGAAATGGGTTCCGACGCCTGGGATCTCGATTTTTCGCTGCACCTTGTGGAAAACGACGAGGAAGTCCTCCAGAAAATCTCGACCGCGATCCAAAAAATCGACAAGGGCTCCTACGGTCTTTGTGAACGATGTCTGGAAACTGGCAAACCAGAATCAAAAGCTCGTATTCCCAAAGCCCGCCTCCACGCGATACCATATGCCGAGAATTGTGTGGAATGTGAAAGGCTTCGGGAAGAGCGTCGCTGATGCAAGCAAATCCAGATCAACCTATGGACTCGGGGCAGAGAGTCTATCCAAAGCATCGCGTGTACTACTACGCGGCCCTGGCTTTGGTTACGTTGTGTGTTGATTTGGGCTCCAAAGAGATTGCTTTCTCGAAGCTTGGGCTTTACCAGCATTCGGACTGGATTCTGGATTCATGGCTGCGGTTTCGGATCCAAACCAGCTTGAATGAAGGCGCATTGTGGGGAATGGGACAGGGATTCGCTCCCGTCTTTGCGCTTCTGAGCGTGATTGCT
>JAEUIH010000001.1:0-240355 GCA_016795105.1 Planctomyces sp. | reverse complement strand
CCAGCTTGAATGAAGGCGCATTGTGGGGAATGGGACAGGGATTCGCTCCCGTCTTTGCGCTTCTGAGCGTGATTGCTCTTGTCGGGATTGTTTACTGGCTGTTCTTTAAAGGTGCAGCTCAAAGTGCCTGGCTCACCACCGCTCTCGGCCTGGTCACGGGTGGCACACTTGGAAACCTATACGATCGCCTCGCACTTCATGGCGTCGCGTTTCCCAATCGAACAGAACCAGCTCAGGCGGTCCGAGACTTTCTGCATTTCATCATTGGGAGTTTCGACTGGCCGATCTTCAATCTTGCTGACTCATTTCTTGTCATTGGAGCAATGATGATGATGGCTCAGTCGTTCCGACAACCCGCCGAAGCACTTGAAGGAGTGAGTGATCCCTCGGCTCCTTCCTCCTCCGCCGTGACACAAAAGTGAGCGACTGTTGAACATCAGGGGCACTTGTCCAGCCGTCTGATGAACACATTGCGAAACCACGTTTCGCTGTTATGGTCAGTCAACATCAGATGCCCGTGCTGGTTTTGCCCAAAGTGTTCTCGATCCCGGAACTTACTTTCGGAAACCGCTTTCAGCCAGCGACTTGAGCCGACACATTCATCAATGATCAGCCGTCCATTTTGCCAGTGCCGAATTTGGTTCCCCTGCAGAATGATGCGTCCGACATTGAATTCGCTGAGTGGACGATAGTCGCGTTCAAAGATTGGGCTGGATTGAGCAACAATATCGTAGAGCGACGCGGTGAGGTGCTTTGGGCTCATGTTTGGAAACGCGGCATCGTCCTGAATCTGGTATTCCAGTCCCAGCCAATCGCGGTTGTATTGAGCGACGCGGTACTTAATTCCGTTGTTCCCCTTCTCCGAGATTCGATACTCGAACCACAGATCGAAGTCGCCATACTTTTCGCGAGAAAGCAGATTGCCGCCATTCCCCGACAAGTGAAGAATGCCGCCGTCCTCCATTCGCCAGCCAGAGGTCCCATCCTCCGAACGATGGACCGGATCGCCGTTGGGTTTCATCCAGTGAGACAGCTCTGCGTCGTTCAGAAGATTGACATAGGACTGAGCACTGACCTTTGAACCCGACGTTGACAGGAGGGCCAGAAAGACGAACAGGCCTAAATGCATCAGTCGTTTCACAAAATGCCCTCCACCAAACAGTAGACTCAGATGACCAAAGAAGCTGCGTAATTTACCACTGCTTTGGCAGTTTTGAACAATCCGGAACGAATTGCAAGTAAAAGCAGTTTCAAGACTCTAAAGCTCGACAATCGCTCTGCAGAAGTCCGGCAGGTCGTCCGGTCGACGGCTGCTGATAAAATGGCGATCGACAACAACAGGTGCATCTTCAAACAACCCACCCGCATTGATCAGATCGTCTTTGATCCCTGGTGAACCTGTGACCCGAACACCGCGATAGACATTCGCTGATATCGGTATCCAGCCGCCGTGACAGATCGCTGCAACGAGCTTACCGGAATTGGCAAATTCCCTAGTAATCCGCAGAACTTCGGGATCTCGTCGGAGTTTATCCGGCATCCAGCCTCCTGCGCAGATCAGCCCATGAAATGCAGAGGTATCTGTTCCATCAATACCCACGTCTGACACGCATGGGTATCCATTTTTTCCAACGTATCGATGTCCGGACTTTTGTCCCGCCACAATAAACTCTGCACCTGCTTCAATCAATCGCAGCTTTGGATACCAGAGTTCAAGGTCTTCGTAGTCATCTCCGACAAAGCAGAAATAGCGGCGACCATTCAGTGGCAGGTTCTTCGTCATGATTGTCTCGGCAGGTGATTCGAAATCGTTCTCGAAGGCGCGTGAAGTTCCAGATCAAGGGTCTGGCTGCAGAATGTACTCTTCCCATTGGCTGTCACACGGATTTCCCCGCGTGGCCAGAAGTCTGCGTTCTTCGGGCAGCATGATGACAGAGAAGACGGTCTCCCAGCAACCATGAGGAGGATGAATGTTGCGATGGCGGCAGATTGACTGAGGGAAATCGTTATGGTCCGCAAATGCCGACTTCAAATCGTTTATGGAGATCCTTGGTTTTCCCGTGAGTAGATGGTCAATGCGGCACTTTCGTGGTCCGGACTGAATGAGTTCCGGATAGAGCTGATTGATCGCAACCAGATCTGGATGGATGCAGTGATTCGTATGAGTCAGCAGCCCACATCCTTCGTCATGCAGAACTCGAATCGTATCAACTGTAACTTCCAGGTTTCGTGGTCCTTCCGGAGTACTCAACATGATATTAGCCGGAATCGCTCTCTCTGCGGTTTCAACAGCCGCCACGGCCTCAGTGACGGAGTGACTCTCCAGCAGGCGTCGCAATGTAAAGTAGTGCGGAACTCCCAATACGCGAGACGGAGCAGGCAGCGAATTGAGGCAGGCACCGATCCCGAATTCGTTGATACCAATATATGCAATCAACCCCGTCTGTGTGATGCAGAGTGTCGCCGGACGGTTCACGGGGCGTCGAGTCACCACAACGGTGAACTCATCAAGCGCCCCATCATTATCCCAGTTCTGAGCCACAATTGGTGTTTCTGTGGCACTTCGACTGTGAGAGATCGACAACGACGTACAGCCGCTGTCGGCTGCAAGCTCGGAGTTCATTGAGCCATGAAACTGATTTCGGATTTGAAGCAGCATGAGATCGATCAGCGTTCTGCCGGAACCTTCCGACATCCCCCGCAGTTCCTCCAGATATTCGGGGCTGTACTTTTCGACGTAGGCAAGACTCCTCTGACATATCTCATCGATCTGCGAATCAGTCACCGGAAGAGTTTCGTGAATTCGCATTCTGCCGAGTTCCGTGAATCGACGAATTGAATCACGAAAAGCATGGCCAATCTGCTGACCAATCTGCAGATTGGATCCGCCCACAACAAATTCAGGGTACCGCGAGTTCATTTGATCGACCTTCCTGCGAATTCCCCTGAGGCACTTTCGAATTTTCTGCGGCTGCGACCTGCTGAGCACTGGACGTTTCTGGAAATCGGTTCAGCAGTTCTGATGTGATCACCGAGGATTCCTCGGGGCGACCCGCAGTCTGAAGCGCAATCGCTGCATACTTCAGGCTGGCTGCGGCGAGTGGACGATCTTCAACCTGAAGCACAGGCATCCAGAGAAATGCGAATGCAGCTTTGTCATACTGATGCTGATGCAGAAATGCGCGTCCAAGCACAATCGCCGCCGGCCCCCGAATCGGCCGTTCAAAATCGACGACCCGTCCTTCCCAGATTTCTGTATCTGCGGTTCGTAGTCGATCAGGGTGTATCACTCGCACTCTCCACAACTGAATCTCTGCCAGTTCCTGAATACGCTTTCGACCGCACAAACGGAGCGAGTGTAATTCTGCCTGAGCAGCGGCCGCATGCTTATCGTCATGCAGCCAGACAGAGGCCGCAGTGAGCTTTCGAACGAGCGAACTGCTTTCAAGATCTGAAAGGGGGACCATTGTCCGCTCTGACTCGGGAAGTCGTTCATCCCAGACCAACGGGAGCAGAGCAACATGTCGAGTATGCGGGTCTGATTCCAGAATTTCCTCAACAATCTGAATGGTGTCGGCACGTCTTCCGATCGCTGTCAGGCATCGAATCTGACTGGCCATAATCTCCCGAACAACCCAGGGACGAGGCTCCAGTTCAGCAGCCGTCGTCAGTGAACTCAACGCTCTCTTCCAGTCGCCTGCTGCAATGAATCGGAGACCTTCTTCATATTCAGCAGACTTCCGAAAACGTATCTGCTCGATTTCTCTGAGTCGGAGTACTTCTTCTTTTCCTGTACCTCCTCGGCGAATGGACACCATATCTCCGGAGAAATCCTGAATGACACCACTCACCCTGGATGTGGCACCAGTCTCCGCATGCCGTCTGATGATTTCATCGGTGGTCACAAACGGCAGAATTGATCGATCATCAGACTGTTGATTTGCATCCCTGGATGATTGCTTCCCATCCTCTGACTGTGGACCTGGAAACAGCTCCGCCTGAGGATTGTGCAATGCCATATCCAGGTGGAGCTGCAACGATAGTCGCACGATGAATCCGATCCGCAGAACCGTCTCGATCAACAAAGGATGGCTCCCGAATGATGGCAATCAGGAAAGAACGGGCTGGATCAGTTCACCATGAATATCTGTCAGTCGGAAATCGCGTCCCTGATACTTCCATGTGAGTCGTTCATGGTTCATGCCCATCAGATGCAAAATGGTTGCATTCAGGTCATGAACGTGAACGGCTCCGCTGACAATGTTGTAACAGTAGTCATCCGTTTCGCCCCACGTCATTCCTGTGCGAACGCCTGCACCTGCCAGCAGCACTGTAAAGCAACGGGGATGATGATCACGACCATAGTTGTCTTCGGTCACATTTCCCTGTGAATAGATCGTACGACCAAATTCTCCGCCCCAGACAATCAGTGTATCTTTCAGGAGGCCTCGCTGTTCAAGGTCGTTGATCAAAGCAGTGGTCGCCTGGTCCGTATCGTTGCATTGACCTCGAATGGCTCCGGGAAGTCCACCGTGATGATCCCATCCCATGTGAAACAACTGCACAAATCGGACGTCTCGTTCCGCCAGCCGCCGAGCCAGAAGGCAATTCGCTGCATAACTTCCAGGTCGATTGACATCCGGGCCATAGGAATCCAGAACATGCTTCGGCTCGCCTGAAAAATCGAGCAGCTCCGGTACACTCGACTGCATCCGGAACGCCATTTCGTACTGTGCAATTCGAGTCTGGATTTCGGGGTCACCGACAGAGAGCAGTCTCTGTTGGTTCAGCGTCGCAAGACGGTCAAGGGTCGACCGACGTGTTTCAGCTGTGATACCAGGAGGATTGCTCAAATACAGCACCGCATCGCCCTGGTTTCGAAACTTCACACCCTGATGCTGAGTCGGCAGAAACCCGGACCCCCAGAGTCGATCATACAGGGGCTGATCATCCGGGCGGCCACTTCCAAACGATGTCAGCACGACATAGGCCGGCAGATTCTGGTTCTCACTGCCAAGTCCATAACTGACCCACGATCCAATGCTGGGTCGGCCGGCAAGCTGAGAACCTGTCTGGCAGAATGTGATTGCGGGATCGTGATTGATGGCTTCTGTGTGCAGCGTCCGAATCATGCAGAACTTGTCGGCAATCGACGACATGTGGGGCAGGATTTCACTCATCCACATGCCAGATTCGCCATGTTGAGCAAACTTAAAAATGGACGGTGCAACTGGGAATGTTGACTGTCCACTTGTCATCGTTGTAAGACGCTGCCCCTGACGAATCGAATCCGGCAGGTTCTCGCCTCGCCGATCCTGAATCGCAGGTTTTGGATCAAACAGATCCATTTGTGACGGAGCGCCCGACTGAAACAGGTAAATGATTCGCTTCGCCTTTGGCGCGTGATGTGGAGCACCGCCCGTCGACGAGTCACGACCGCTCGCAACCGGATTCGCGATCAGCGAAGCAAGGGCTGCCAGACCGACAGACCCTGCGTGGCGACCGAGAAATACGCGACGATTGAGTCCATCAACAACAGACTGGAGTTGATTCTGCATGACTGAGGCTCACTTGATCCAGAAACAATATTCGCGGGGATTCACTTGCTGCTATGGACTTTCTGCCGACAAGTCGATTCGCACAATCTCCTTATCGTTTCTCGCAAACACACTCTTCATCGCAAAAGCAGGATGCGACCAGATCGTCATCCTTCGCTGAACCGGTCGAGTTGGTTCCACCAGCTTCGCTCGACTGACTTCACGATAACCCTCACCGCCAAGGTTCGCAATGATCAAATCGCCCTGTTCATTGTGTATAAAGTAGCGATCGCCCTGTGGCACGATAAAAGCGTTCCACCATCTGCCCGACCCGGTTGCATCGAGAGATTCCCAGACGCGTTCACCCGTGCCAGTTTTCAGGCACCGCATCTGTCCATAACTGCAGATACCAAAGATGAAATCTTCCCTCACGACCGGCGTCGGCATGATCGAGTGCAGGCCATCCGTGTTGATTTCGCTTCCGCTTTTTCCTTTCCACACGACTTCCGCAGAAGAATCTGAAACCTTCAGCATCAGTGGTCCGTCATAGAATGCTGTCAGAAACAGACGATCACCAAGTTGCTGAGGCATCGGGACCGTCAGGCCGTATTTGATCTCCCAGGGATGACTCCAAATCAACTTGCCGGTGGTTGGGTCAAGCGATGTAACAGCTGAAGGATGCCAGATAATCAGTTGCCGCCGCCCGCCGAATTCATAGATCACCGGAGGGCAATATCCGACAGCCGGGTCATCGATGGCCCTCCAGATCTCTGCCCCCGTTCGCCGATCAAAACAGATAACAAGTCCGCCATTCGTTCCTCCCACAAGTGTAATCAGGTGATCGCCATCAATCAGCGGAGACGCAGCCATACCCCAAGTGGGCAGACCGGTTCCGAAGTCCTGTTGAAACTGCTTCTGCCAGACAATCTTCCCTGTTTGATCCTCGAAGCAGAACATATGCCCTTCGGCACCAATGGTGTAGACTAACCCGTCGAAGATTACGGGTGTTGCCCGTGGTCCATGGGGATAGCTGACGGTATACCTCGCCTCGTACTCGTGTTTCCAAATCTGAGTCCCTGTCTCCGCATCAAGACACAGAACTCGTTCCAACTGCCCCTCCGCCACCCGATCTGTCACGTAGACCCGGTCGTTTGCCACAGCCGGGCCTGAGTAGCCTTCAGAAATCGGTACCGACCATTTGCGAGGCAGCAGTCCATCCGTCGAGAAACGATCGATGATCCCGTCTTCACGCCAGACGCAGTCCCGTTTCGGTCCGCCCCATTGAGGCCAATCGTCTCCGGACACTTGCAAACCGGTACAGAGCACGGTTGCAAACACGACGGCGGCCGTCTTCAAACAATGGTTTCGAACAATAAAGTGGTTTCGAACAATAACGTGTATTGAATCAGTCAGTGTGACCACCGAACTCTCCTGGTAGAAATCATGTCTCGGTTCCAGCTCACGCTCACAGTATATCAGAAGTCCCCGCGGACTGACTATTGATTGTCACGCCCACATTTTTTGCTCTCGACACCTGGTACGATCACGACATCGCAGGTGAATTTGCGAAATCTCCATATATCTGACTCCTGATCGACGAACACGCAAACGTCCTGTTGATCCAGAGTATCCAGAAGCACATCGCCCTGAACTCGCCATTCCCGCTCAATTCGATTTCGCAGAGCTTCCGGGCTCCCGGCCCCGAGTTGAAACCACGGTCGCTCACTGTCGCTCAGCCCCTGCCACAGTTCTTGATCCCCATATATCACAGGCTTCGCGCCAGTCGCCTCAAGCTTTGACCGGCGAATTGCAATTCCGAAGGGCACGAAGTCGTAGCGATTCCGGTGCTTTCGATACGCTCGCAGAGACCTGAACTGGTTCAACGGTACCTCTGTAAAGCAGACCACGTTGTAGTTGCCACGAATCCCTGAGGAGCTTGCACGAATCCGCTGTTCATCAAGAATTCGATACAACGTTCCGGATGCTGAATGATCTGCTGGAACTTCAGTAAGCACAACTTCCCGAAGCCAGTCGTTCCTCGTTTGACCTGGCCATGGCCCATAGAATGACCGTGTCCAGTGCAGAAGCCATTCTTCAGGAGAACGAAACACTGAATGATCTTCGGGACGATCTTCCGCCGTTCGCGTGTGATCGGAATTCTTCTCGATGCTGCCGCGTTGGCAATTTTTCCTGTTGCCTGACTTCGCTTTTGAACTGCGCGACGGCGTTGAACTCATTTCGGTTTTGTGAATCGGGATTAAGCAGCGTTCAGGATCCTCGACATGCAATTCTGCAAGCCTGCCCACGAATCCACCATTCCGTTGCCGCAGGATATGGATTTCCGTGGCTGCCGCCATCAACAAGCGATCCGCCACGGGATACGTTGGAAGTTCTGAATCAGGTTGCCTGGAGATCTCTGAAAATCCGTGGGGGAAGCTGACTAAGTTTCGCAGGCGGGACTCAAAATCTTCTGTGGCCAACGGCTGAAGCACCGGAGACACAAAGACAGTTCGATATCCGGCAGCGGGGTTTCTGGCTTGAGCTGTCGAATCGCAAATCCACTTGTCGAGTTGTCGGCTTGTTGTGATCGAATTGGTTCGATCGCGGCACTTAAACACCCACAGATCAATCGAGAGTGCGTCTGCGGTTGCGGCAAGGAATTGATGAGCAGTTGCGCTTTCCGCAGTGAGGACTGTTGCTCTTCGTTCCCGAGCCAACCGCAGGCAGTCCCTGAGTCTCCGGAACCATTCTTGTTCCTTTGCAACATCCAGCCCCAGTCGTGAAGACAGAATCGAAATTCGTGTTTCTGCCGCTACCGCATCTGCCGGCCAGAGGAAAAGTCGAGGACCTATCCACCGACGCGAGCACTCATCTGAAATCCAGGGCAATCCAAAAGTCAGCATCTCCCCTCCCGCCGACAGGCTGGAATTCACGGCGTTGACAATTCGCCATTCAAGCCGCACAGGGCTCCGTCTTGCGTGACCTACTCTAGTGTATTAATTAGTACGTACTCCACGCGAGTTGTAGATTGATCCCACGGAGTTTTCCAGTGCTGTCTGAGATTCTGCCTGAAACCAGGGCCGCTGCCGTAACCCCGGGTTTGGATTCGCCGGCCACGGGCATGAAAATCGGGGCATTTCAATTGAAATCAAACGTGCAGAATGCGGAAAAGCTGTAAAACGTGTTGTCGTATTGTGCCTGCGATGCAACTATTCCCATTGATTTGATTGAATTTTTCGTGTGTTTTGAAACGATGGTCCGTAGAACAAGGCTCTGCTGTTGTGTCTTGTTCATCAGTGTTCAATGGTGTTCAGGGTGGCTGTTCCTATGAAGATTTCGACCCGCGTTTTGTTCGTCCTTGGTTTGTTTGTGGCTGCCGGTTGCGACGAGCAGCAGGCTCAGCAGGATCTGAAGCCAATCCCTCTGGGAATGATGGGAGCGCTCAATACGCCATTCATCACACCGCCCGTGATTGCTCCAATCACGTTCCGAGCGGATGAAGTCACATTGCCGGACGAACAGATCGTCATTGGCGTTGTTCAGGGCGGTCATGCTCGATGCTACGTGAAGGATGTGATGCGACCAATCGCCAGCCATGTCGTGAATGATACCGTCGGCATCACACCGGTCTCCATCACCTTCTGCGATGAGCGCGATTGCGTCCGAGTATTCACTACTGATAAAGAGGGCCAGTTACCCGACGTCAAAGTCGGAGGATTTATGAACGACGAAATGGCTCTGATGGTTAACGGTAGAATGTATAGTCAGTCCTCAAAGGATATTCCTCTGCCAGAAGCAGAGTACGAGCTGACAAAGTGGGGCGACTGGAAGGCGAAGTACCCGGAGACACGAGTATTCCTCGGATACATGGAGGAAGAGCACGGCCCAAAAAAGGAAACCCCGGTGACCCCGTAACGCGTCAACTATGGACGCGAGGGAGTTCACAACCAACGGTGATGATCTCCGCTTCCAAAGTCGTCAGTTCATTGAGCCGGTCAATCACCTCATGGTCCGGTGCATAGTGCTTTGCGAGTCGGACGTACGTGCTGTGGTGACGTGCCTCTGACTCGTAGAGACTCCCGTAGAAGGCTTTCAATTCCGGATCCTGCAGGTAATCACGCAGAAGTACAAATCGTTCGCAGCTTCGTGCTTCAATAATCGCAGCAATCAGAAGGCGATCAACTACTCGGTGAGGCTCCTGTCGACGAACTAACTCCTTTAGTTTCTTTCCATACGTACCGGGCTTCAGCCGGCAGAAGCGAACACCCTTTTCCTTCAGCAGGCTTCGCACCTGCTGGAAGTGTTCGAGTTCCTCGCGAACGATTTCTGTCATTTCATCGCAGAGCTCTTCATTTTCAACATAGTCGAACATCAGGTCCATCGCGGTAAACGCGGCCTTCTGTTCACAATGTGCGTGGTCGACTAAAATTGCCGAGAGATGTTCATCCACCTGACGCAGCCAACGTTCCGGTGTTGTCGCTTTAAGGTGCAACATAACTTCTGTTCAACTCCCAAAGATTTGATCGTCAGACTTTCAGCCCTGACCGTGGGCGGACCAGTCAATCGCTGACTGGCCGGATCGAATCAGGAAATCATTGATCTTAGAGAACGGTCGACTTCCAAAGAAACCTCGATGAGCCGACAGCGGAGAAGGATGTGCAGAACACAGCTTCAGATGCCGGTCTGTGATTCCTCCGGATTTTTTCTGAGCTGGGTTGCCCCAGAGTACAAAGCAAACAGCTGGCAACTGATTGACGACCTCAAGAACTCGGTCTGTAAACGTCTCCCATCCCTTCCCGCGATGAGAATTCGGCTGGTGTGCACGAACTGTGAGTACAGTATTCAGCAACAGAACTCCCTGTTTCGCCCAGCCGCCGAGGTAACCGGAGCGAACGGGAGCAATCCCAAGGTCATCCTCCAGTTCCCTGTAGATATTTCTCAATGAAGGAGGAATCCGTACTCCGGGCAGCACCGAAAAGCTAAGTCCATGTGCTTGACCTTCGTCATGGTAGGGGTCCTGCCCGAGGATCACGACCTTCACGTTTTCAAGTGGCGTCATCTCCAGCGACTGAAGAACGTTTGCCTCCGAAGGGAAGATGTCACCCTCGCTTCGTTCAGTCTCAAGGAACCGAAGAAGTTCACAAAAATATGGCTGGCGAAATTCATCTTTCAGAGAATCTCGCCAGCCATCAGAAAGTCGATCAATGTTCACGTTCAGGCCTTTAGTCGCCTTCTTACATCCGTCATTACTTCCCAAGTTCTTTTACGATGTTTTCTGCACCGTAAACAACCTGCAAAGCTTCACGGATCGCACTGGAATGGACCGACACCGAGCGTGCCTGTTTGTCTGAGTAGATAAAATCGCCGGTCAGTGACTGGATGTTTCCGTCAAAGATCAGCCCTACAAGTTCCAGCTTGCTGTTGACGACAGGACTGCCCGAATTTCCCCCGATGATGTCCGCCGTGCTCACGAAGTTAAACGGCGTATTCGGATTCAGACTGTCCTTAGCCTTCTTCCACGATTCTGGAAGTTTGTAATCCGCCTGACCCTTGTGCTTTTCTTCGTGCTCAAACGTCCCTCCGACTTTTGTCCAGGCAGGGATGGCTTCACCGTTCTGTTCGTAGCCGGCAACAGGACCGAAGGCAAGTCTCAGCGAAAATGTTGCATCCGGGTAGGTTGAAGTTCCCTGAGTCGCAAACTTCGCCTCGGCAATTCGAGCATAAGCCTGCTTATCCTGTTCATCAAGCTGATCGGTGATCGTTCTGAATTTGCGAATTTCCGGGATCACGGTTCTCGCCAGTTGAATCAATGGATCGTCGCTTGCTTCAACGGCTTTCAGGCCGCCTTCAACGAGTTTCCTGCGGTTTGCAACTTCCTTGAGCTTCGTTCCGGTAATCAATTCAGAGGCTCGGTCTGCAGGACTTTTGCCGGCCAGTATCTGCTGGCACACAGCGTCATCAAAGCCACGCGATTCGAGCGTCCTCGCGATGGAGTCTGCCAGCAGCACCTGATCCAGGTCCTCGTAAATTGGTGCTTCTGAATACAGCTGCTGCAACAGCGACTCGCGTCCAGCTTCTGAATATTCAGGCAACCGCTCGCCCGATGGCTTTTGATCTTCTTCGGCCATCATCGCAATACTCATCGCAATGGAAAACAGCGAAGAGGTCAGCGAAACGCCTTTCCCCTGGAGCTCGCCGCGTTTCTTTGTTGTTTCGCGAATCGAATCCCAGGCAGTTGCCAGCGGCTTCAGCTTTGGGTCAGCATTCACGGCGGCAAGTAACACATCTTCTGCCTTTTGCTTCTCGGCCAAAACCGTAGGATCCTGCAGGCCGGCCAACATACCAAGTCTTGCCTTGCGTGAGTTCTGTACTCCAAACAGATCGTCCCTGGCACGACGAGCATTCTCGGTGCTCCTGAGTCCGTACTGCTGAAGCAGAATCTCCTGTCGGCGAAGTCCATTCAGCATAAACGGCATCCGCACATCTCGCTGGAATCGCAGTGCATCCATAGTGAAGATGCGGCTGGTACGACCTGGATTCCCAGACACGAATGTCAGCTCATCTGCGGATGGACCATTTTCGGACCACTTCAGGAAATGTTCGATCTTTGCCGGCTTGTCATTTTCATAGACTCGAAAGATACAGGCATCCAGGCAATACCGTGGATACTCGAAGTTGTCAGCATCACCACCGAAGAAGGCAATCGCGGTCTCCGGCGCCCAGACGAGCCGGACATCCGTGTACTTCTTATACTGATAAAGATGGTACCGACCACCGCCATAGAGAGTCACTACATCACTGCGAAGGCCTGTTTCGTCCAGCGCGGACTTTTCAATCTTTGCAATCACGGCTCGTCGAGCGGCCACAGCCTGCTCGGGCTTCATTCCATCCGTGACGGCACCTTTGACTTCTCCCGTGACATCGCGAATATTCACCAGCTGATTCAGCTCAAGGTCTGGTGCCTTCAGTTCCTCAGCATGAGTCTTCGCAAGAAAACCTGCCTCCATGATATTGCGTTCCGGAGTCGACAGCTTGTACAGCGTGTCTGATCCGACGTGATGATTCGTCAAAACCAGCCCCGTGCTGGAAATGAAAGACGCCGACCCGCCAACGTTGAACCGCACGCTGGACTTCATCAGATGCTCAGCCCACTTTTCGTCAGGCTTAAATCCATATTTTTTCTGGAGGTACTCCAGGGGAAGATCGTTAAACAACCACATGCCTTCGTCTGCATTTGACACGCGGCATACCGACATCGGATTCAGGATCACGATGGTGAGGATTCCTAAAAGACAACGGGCGAGCTTCATAAGTACTCTCAATTCTGCAAACGCTGACGAAGGGCACACGGAATGTGCCCGCTACTTTTCAAACGCCTGCTGTTGTAACCAATTTTGTTTCGATTTCCAACCGCGGGTAATGACTTGCTGTTCAGTCGCGATCCGAATACAACCATTCCGATTCGTTCTTTCTGACGAATTCTGCGAGCCATTGAGTGAGAACCGGGAGAGCATCCATGTTTCAACGTCCGAAACTTCAGTGTCCATCGAGAGAATTCGCATCTTTCCGCATCCGATTCCTCAACATTTTCACGCTGCTTCTGACGGTGATCGGATGCTCTGTATACAGCCCGGCCGTCGTCGCTCAGGATGACCCTGATGCCATTTATCAGCTGGGTCCTGACTCAAATCCACAGGAGGGAGTCCCGAAAGGAAAGATTATCTCGGGGGTCTGGAACAGCACCATATTTGAAGGAACCACTCGCGAATATTCTGTATACATTCCGGCCCAATACTTCACTCGCCAACCATCCTGCCTGATGGTGTTTCAGGACGGACATGCTTATCTCGATAAAACCGGGCAGTTTCGAGTTACAGAGGTGTTCGACAATCTGATTCACAGAGGTGAACTGCCGGTTACCATCTGCGTGTTTGTCGATCCAGGTCACAAAGGGAATGGAATTCCCGACAATCGCTGGAGTTCAAACAATCGCAGCATTGAATATGACACACTCAGCGACAAGTACGCAAGATTTCTCCAGTTTGAGCTCATTCCTCACATCAAGACAGACCTGAGCCTGAACATTTCGACTGACCCACAGGATCGGGCAATCTGTGGTATCTCCAGCGGCGGAATCTGTGCATTCACCGTCGCATGGGAACACCCGGAGTGGTTCAGCAAGGTACTAAGCCATGTTGGCAGCTTTACGAATATTCGAGGTGGTCACAATTATGAGGCCATGATTCGAAAGACTCCACGGAAACCAATCCGCGTTTTCCTTCAGGACGGGTCAAACGATCTCGACAACGAACATGGCAACTGGTGGCTTGCCAACCTGTCCATGGAATCATCCCTGAAATTCAAGATGTATGACTATCGTTTCGAAGGAGGAACCGGTGGTCACAATGGAAAACACGGCGGTGCGATTCTGCCGGATTCACTTCGATGGCTGTGGAGAGATCATGTGGGAGCGCCTCCTGACCAACCCGAAACACCGTCCGCGAAAATCGACATCGAGCAGACGTATGAACGTCGTTCGATTCGCTACACGGGCGGAGAATACAAAAATGAAGAGTTTCAGTATCGACTGATGAAACCAGCTGCAACCGCGAACGTAAACGCGGATGGAGGCGAAAAAGGAGATGTGGAAGGGAAGAAGTTTCCACTTGTTGTGTTTCTTCACGGTGCCGGCGAACGCGGAACGGACAATTCTCTGCAGTTGCTCTACCTTCCATCGCTGATGGCCTCACCGCGGTGGCGCGACCGATACCAGTGTTACGTGCTGGCTCCGCAGTGTCGTCCGGATCGTAAATGGGTGAATTCAGACTGGAGTGCCCCCAAAGATCCAGTGATGGCAGAAAAGCCCACCGACCAGATTGCCGCAGTGATGCAGATGATTGATCAGACCATTGCCGACGAACAGATTGACGTCAGCCGCATTTATCTCACAGGGCTTTCGATGGGTGGCTTTGGAACCTGGGACCTCGCCCTGCGGCAACCCGATCGCTTTGCAGCCATTGCGCCAATCTGTGGTGGTGTTGACTGCTCCCGACTCAGAGTACTTAGATCCGTCCCGGTTTGGATTGCGCATGGGGACGACGATACCGTGGTTCCTGTTGAGCGAAGTAGAAACGCTTACGTGGCACTTGCCGAGGTCGGTGCAAGGGTCACATACGTTGAGTGGCCCGATGTTGGGCACAATTCATGGACACCCACGTTCACGGATCCGGACGGAATGGTTCCCTGGCTATTTCGCCAGAAGCGATGATCATTGTTTATCGGTAAGCGATCTGCTTTCAGCAACAATCTGCATGAAGTCGTGAAATGTCGGAAACAAGAGAATCAATCCTGAGTCGATTTCGATACAAGGTTGCTGCAGGTCTGCCGATCATTGGTGGTGGCGCGGGAACTGGAATCAGCGCGAAGTGCGAAGAAGCGGGCGGAATCGACCTGATTGTGATTTACAACTCGGGACGATACCGTATGGCTGGACGCGGTTCCCTGGCAGGCCTGATGCCGTACGGAAACGCAAACCAGATTGTCCGCGAAATGGCCCACGAGGTGCTGACCGCGGTCAGAAAGACACCGGTCCTCGCCGGTGTCTGCGGTACGGATCCATTTATGTTGAGAGATCACTTCCTGAAAGAACTCAAGTCGATCGGGTTTGCCGGCATTCAGAACTTCCCGACAGTAGGTCTGATTGATGGTGTATTCCGCGCAAACCTCGAAGAAACCGGGATGGGGTTTGGCCTGGAAATTGACTGTATTGCCGCCGCTCATCAACTTGGAATGCTGACGACCCCATACGCCTTTGATCCGGAGCAGGCTGCCGATTTGACTCGAGCGGGCGCCGATATCATCGTGGCACATATGGGCCTGACGACAAGCGGTACCATCGGTGCGTCAACTGCTCTGACCCTCGAAGAATGTGTCCCTCGTGTGGCAGCAATCGCTGAAGCTGCAAGGCGAGTCCGCGATGATGTATTCGTGCTGTGCCACGGAGGTCCGATTGCAATGCCCAGCGACGCACAATTCATGCTGGATCGAGTCGATTCGATTCATGGATTCTATGGTGCAAGTTCCATGGAACGTTTGCCGACCGAAGTCGCATTGAAAAAGCAGGTCGAGGACTTTGTGGGCATTCGCAGGAGCCAGACGTAGCATTACTGACTGCTGAGCTCGCAGCCAGTTCACTCACTGCATTTCGATGATGACGGTTCGTTTTGGCAACATCGGTTGTCGGTGATGACTCGATTTAACTACGGCCGTGGCAGTGACTCCGGGTTGATTTCTCTGCCTGAGTCGATTGACTTCAATCTGCAGTCGCTGGAGTTCCAGCGAATACAGCGATTCAACAAGAGGCAGGATCTGATCCAGATCGTTCAGGGTTTGCATCCATGCGTTCCATCGAACTGCGTTGAGTCGGAATTCCACAAACTCTATTTCCTGGGCCGTCGCGACTCCAAGAGCATTCCACCGCCGCTAAGGGCTGCTTCTCTTTCTATCGCCGATGCCCCTCCCTCCAGCGGCAAAAACCGCCGCAGGAAGTGCTCATCGGGCTAAAGTACTCATCACGCTCCGCCGTGATGTCGAATCCCTGGCAACGCTCAACAACGACGGGCCAGGTGGTCATTCATCACGACGGAGCGTGATGACTACTTTGGCGTGATGAGTACTTTGTGAGGACGGTGAGTCAGATCAGAGAGCGGACCATATGTTTTCCTTCCAGGGCAATCGATGCTATTCTGAATACTGAAGATCCTTCAACGATTGTGCTTTGATTCATGGAGCTTACGGGACGTGGAACGAATTCGACACCTTGCCTCTGTCACCCTGCTGATCATCCTTCGACTCACGATTTCGGCATGGGTTGGTGCAGCGATTCTGTTTGTGATCACTAGTGTCGCGGAACAGACAGCAGAACCCTTTGATTCACTCATCCGCGACCAGTTGGCAACGATTCGATTCCCTCACTACTACCGTTATGGATTTTACTCGCTGGGAATCACCATCGCGGTTGGTGTGATGTGCCTTGCCCTGACGAGTGGCTGTCAGAGGAAGCGAGTTCTCGCGACACTCGTGTTCACGATCGCATCTGCTGCGGTGGCCGTGTACGACTACCAAAACGTGTATTTGCCACTCCAGGCGGCCATCACTCCACCAGGCCAGGCGAGAACTCAGCAGTTTCAGGATCTGCACCGCCAGTCAACACAAATCAACATCATTCACCTTTCACTCGCACTTATTGCTGCCGCGGTTGCAAACAGCTCTCCCGCATCCGGCAAAGATGACTCGTGCAAAATTCGCTAAGTTACTTTGAGTAATCAAACGTGATAATGCGCATATCAAAGCTGAGATTCAGTTGACTGGTGGCGGCGTCGAGTTCCATCCAGTGCCAGGAGAGAGTTCTTCCGAGATCGGTGGACTCGTAGAGCGTTTCGCCAGTCCGTACATCAATCACTTCGCCCCCATAGACCGAACTGAATCCGATTGCACCTGCCCGGGTCTTTCGGTCTCGCGTAAGCAACACAAGGACCGGAGCATTTGGCAGAATTGGGCCATGCTGGCCATAGAGCATCCGAAGAAAACAGTGCGGTAATGGGCGTTCCCATGCGAGTTTGTACGTGGACTGATCAATCGCCCAGAGTGTTCCGTACACATGCAGTCCGCTTCCAATTGGATCGAGCTCCAGTGAAGGGTCATCGACTGCTTCCGGAAGCACAAGCAGGCGTCCATGAGTCGGTCGCAGGTATAAGGCTCGAGGAGACTGAACCGGGGTGACTTCAAGTCGGCATAATTCAGTTCCGGTGTCGAGCCGAATGATACGAAGATCCTTTCCATCACTCAGGACGGCAACCATGTCTTCAGCCACGTTGGAGTAAACGGTGTTCTCAGGAAGTTGAATGGACCACTCGACTTCATCAGTGACCACGTTGCGGGACTCCAGAGTCGACTTCCCGCTGGACAACCGGAACAGCACGCAGGACTCATCCTGAACGAGCACTCTCCAGACAATATCGAGGCCTTCTTCAAGTTCGATATCCTGGACGGATGAACCTACGTTTTCGTTCGCAACAATCCACCAGTCAGGTACCTTTGAGACTTTGACCAGTTCACCATCCGCAAGTCGGCGAACCTCAACCTGACGAGAAGACTCAGAAAGCACAATCAGGTGCTCATTCGTTCCCAGCAGTAAGGTGTCCTGAGCAATACCATCGAGTTGCCAGAGCCGGTCGCCGGTCAGCGGATCGAATACAAACAACCGACGCCCCGCCACGACAGGCAGAGTTCGCTCTGTCATTGGTCCGCATGGATACCAGCCATTCAGCTGCGCTGCGTACCCCGGGATTCTCTCCCAGCCGGGGATGAATTGTCGAAATGCCGTCGCATCCTGATCTCGATGAAGTGCCCCAAGATTGACACTCCAGAGAAGCCGCGGAGCCTTCGTGGGGGAAGCCTCAGTCGTGTCCAGAACAAACAAATGCTCGTACAACTTCAACGTCAACAGGTGTCCGGACGCCGTCAGGTATTTCTCAGAGACCAGCCCACTCTGCTGAGGTGAGATGACGAGGTCAGGATTGAAGATCCAGCGACGAAATCCATCGGCGTCGTATGCCACTAGCTGGGGATCCTCTGCTTCCTGCACGAACGACCAGCCCCGAAATAGTCCCGGTGTACCAAATAAAGGCAAATTTGACTGAGGCCCATGAAGCCCCTGCCGGTCTGGTGGAAGACTGCCGCGTTCATCCGATTCTGTGACAACTGGTTTGTTGGACCACGCGGTCGGCGGCATCTGTTCATCGGTCGAGTTCTTCAACAGATCGCGGATCGCTGTTGCGACTTTGGCTGGGTCCGTTGTCCTGATTAGCAGGCTGGCACGCGGGTTTGCAGAATCTGAGGACAGTGAATCGTGCAGCATCGCGTTGATCGAAGTCCAGTCTGATTGCTTCTTCCAGCCTTCGAGAAGTGAATTAAGTACTGGTGCGGAGTCTCCGGAGGCATCTTCCTTCAGCATCAGCATTTGAAGTTGTTCTGTCAGCAATTGCGGAACTGACAAAGACCTCTCCTGCTTCAGAAAATCTGCGACATGATATGCGGCCGCATTTAACCCGGCGGCCTGAAGATCACGAATCAACTGAATCTTTGACTGCAGCTGACCCTCGGTTGCCGGCAGTGAACCTGGAGGCCCGATTTCTTCGGCGGGAATTTGTTGTTCCGGAACTGCAGACTCCTGCCTTAGTCGACCAACGATGCGGCCCGTCAGTCCGGCTTCGATAACCGTGCGGTCTTCCGCCGTTCGAGCTGTCAAAATGTTTCGAATGGAGGCGATCATCAGTTGAGAGCTGCGTCGCTGAAGAAATCCTGATGTAATCACGCGTTCTCGAGCAGACTCAAGTGCAGGCAAAAGTTCATCGATGATTTGAACTAGCTCTTCCGGAGGAGCGTTCTTCTTCGAATCCAGTCCCCTCGCAGTGAGCTGAAACAGAATATCGAGTTGGCGGCCCGAACGATCCAGCGTCTCCAGCCGTCCAGGAAGCACTGCGGCATCTGCGAGGTTCATTCCCAGCATCGAGCTCAAGACACTGTCCACCTGTACGTCATCTGCGGAAGTCTGAGCAATCAACTCCCGCAGTCGTGGAACCCTTGCGCTGGCGGACGAATAGTCGGTCCTCAAAGATTCCAGCAGCACATCGATCAGAAGTGTGCGGGCGGCATCAGAGTTCTCGGACGATGCAACTTCTGAATCAAGCAGCTCCACCGCAGCCGTAACATCTCCCTTCAGGAGAGATTCCGTTGCCTTCGCGACGGAATCCGCGGGAGTCGTCTGAGGAGTCTCTGCTATGACCGTGAGCGTCGTGAGATTCTGGGACATCAGCTGATTCCCAACGATCAAAAGATTCCCCGGAGTATCGCCATTCGGAGCCTTTCGGCTCACAAGGTGCCTGCCAGTCTGAATATCGAAAGTCTCAAGAAGCGATGCCGATGTCGGGATTGTGATTGTGTCTTCAGAAACAGCCGGATGTCCGCACACCTGACCTTCACGGATTTCACTTGTCCACAGCAGACTTCCGTCCGTCGTATTCAATGCAGAAACATAGCGGTTTCCAAGCAGTACGATGGCCGTGTCAGTGACCGTGGCAATTCCTCGTGACAACCCTCTGGGACTCTTCCACAGCTCCTTGCCTGTCTGCAGATCAAGGCAGTACAACTGATCGCTGTCACGCGGGGTCACATAGATCCGGTTATCATGAATGCGAGGCAATGAATCAACCCATCGCACTTCAAAGTCAATCAGATCGGAATGCATCGAATCGCGAGCTCCGGCAAGTACCGGCAACGCTTCACCAAGGTCTGTTACCTGAACGTTGGCCGAATACCGATAAATCCAGCGAACAGAATGATCCTTCGCTGCGATCGCGACGATTCGTTCGTCACTGGTCGGACAGATGAGTAACCCCTGAGCAAACGACGGAATCAGTCCGGCATGCTTTCGCACGGGGTGAACCTGAAGCGGGTATCCGGGAATCGAAAGAAGCTGAGAATGAAGTACGGTGGGGTTTGTGGACTGAGGCGAATTCACGGCAGCTGTGGGTTCGCCAATCTGAATCAGAAAGATTCCTTCGCCACTCTCTGCTAAAACGTAAACTCTTTCACCAAGGACCAGCGGTGCGCCGAGAAAATAGAAGCCGGTCAACGAATTCACCTTCGGATTAGCGCCGCGTTGCCCCCCTGCTTCCCACTTCAGAATTCCGGTCTCCACATCGTATGCCCGAATGTAATTTGCGGGCAGGAGATTTGAGGCCACCGGCCGAAAGTCAGGGTCACGGTTCCAGGTAACCCAGGACGATTCTTCACATACAAACAGTGTTTTCCCGTTTGAAGACAGCTGTCCTGCGGTGTTGGATCTGGTCAGCTGATGGAACAGCTGTTCTGCAAGCACAGCGGATGCAAATGAACCTGGCGCAAACTGATTTTGACCCCGGTTTGCTCGCATCCTGGACTCAGCAAGCGTCAAAAGTCTTCCGTCCGGATGAGTCGTCTCCCAGAGGAGTTCGCCGGTCTTCGAATCCGCAGCTCGAACTCCCGCGACCGTGCGATAGATGATTTTGTCGCCAATCACCAGAGGCGACGGCACAGGAAACACCGTCCGATTCTCAAACAGACGCCGCATATTGATCTGGCGGAACACATCGCGAGCATCTGACAGAAGTGGATTCAGTCTCTGCTGATAAAGCACGTCCGCCACCTGAAACAAGTCATCCGACCAGATTCGGCTGAGCCCCACTGGCCCGAGCGGCTGAGTGTCTGTCCTGCGATAACTTCCAAACGGCTGTGTCCAGTTCTGCGATGTTGAAGACTCCGGGCCAATCCCAGCGGATACGCGATTCAGCCACTCCGCGGTCTCATTTGGCGAACTCTCCGTCGGGACCTTCAGAATGACATCTCCAAGGCGTATCTCCGTTCCTGCCGACGTCTTGATCAGAGTCGTCAGAGTGTCGACAGCATCAGCCCGAAGTCCGGCCTTCCATGCAACCACGGCCGCCTGAAGCTGAAGTCCTGGGTTGATCTGAGCATCTGTCTGAATGACTCGGAACAGCTGCAACGTCGCTTCCAGATACTCTCCTCGATCAATTGCGGTTCTCGCAAGGAGCTGAGCCGCCTGGATGCCGGAGCGACAAAAACGATATCGCCCGGCAACCTTCTCAAGTGCCTTCGATGAACCCTGCTGGATCGCTGCATTGAACGTCTGTTTTGCTCGTGGTTCAAACTGTCGCAGGTACTCATTGCGAAATTCAGCAGGTGCGTTGAGAAACAAAGATTCCATTCGAGCCCTTCCGCCCGCCTGAAGCTGCCCTTCTCCGGCAGGCAACGGTCGAGGATCTCGAGACCCCGGGGCAAGTACGGGGTCTTCCCCTTCGCTCACTGTTTCCCAGCCAGAGTCGAAAAGCTCTGCGGCCAGAACCCAGTTCTTTCCCTGAACCGCTACTTCAGTTTCACGAAGCCGCTGCAGAAATTGCCTCAGCTGCACATTTTCTTCATCCGGCGGAGCATTGCGTCCCGCAATCGGACGATCCTCTATGGGCTCCGCGTCAAAGATCGGTGGCTGGATCGCTTCTGTCTCGGATGCTCCAACATACGACAGAACCAATAACACCGACAAAATCCGTCGGATCGTCGTGCTGACGTGTCTGAGTTCGCAGTCTCCAGGATTCCGATGGAATCGCACTACACGCTGTAAGCGGACCTGCATCCGGTTCATGTTCCGAATTCTTTCAGCGAACGAAGCCGTTCATACTTTTCTTCAAACTTCAACCTGACGGGATTGTCGCACAAGGATTTCCTTTCGTCCATCATTTGTTTGATTCAGTCAATTGCGGTGGCTGAAAGGTGAGCGTACCATCCTGAGACAGATGTTCATGTCATTCGTTGAGTTTTTCGGGAGCATTGAGATGGCGAATCATCATCCTCAGACGCCAAATCGGCGAGTTTTTCTCAAATCATCTTCAGCCGCAGTCGCTGGAACATCACTCCTGGCAGGGCTGAGCGCAGTCAGTGCCGCACATGTGAGCTATGATGAGACCATTAAGATTGGCCTGATCGGATGTGGCGGTCGTGGACGAGGTGCCGCTGACCAGGCGATGAATACCGAAGGACCTACGAAGCTCGTCGCTGTTGCCGATGCCTTCGAAGATAACCTTCAAAGTGCGGTTGATGGTCTTGTCCGTCAGCACAAAGATAAAGTTGATGTCCCTAAAGAACGTCAGTTTGTCGGCTTTGATGCCTACAAGAAGGTACTTGAAACAGACGTTGATCTGGTGATTCTCGCAACACCGCCAGGATTTCGCCCACTTCACTTTGAAGCGGCTATCAACGCAAATAAACACGTCTTCATGGAAAAGCCAGTTGCCGTAGACGCTGCAGGCGTTCGGAAGGTTCTCGAAACCACCAGGCTTGCGAAGGAAAAAGGTCGAGCTGTCGCAGTGGGTCTGCAGCGACACCACGAACCCATCTATATTGAGACCATCAAACGGCTTCAGGATGGAGAGATCGGGCGGATCGTCGCAACCCGTGCCTACTGGAATGGAGCTGGTGTCTGGGTTCGTCCCCGCAAGGAAGGACAGACCGAAATGGAATACCAGATGCGCAACTGGTACTACTTCAACTGGCTCTGCGGTGACCATATCACCGAACAGCACATTCATAACCTTGACGTCATCAACTGGCTGATGGGTTCCTATCCAGTCTCGGCTCAGGGACAGGGGGGGCGTCAGGTTCGTGTTGGCAAAGAATTCGGAGAAATCTACGACCATCACTTTGTCGAATTTACATACGACAATGGCGGGGATCGAAGCGTGATGCTGAGCCAGTGCCGTCACATCGAAAACTGCTGGAGTGAAGTCAACGAGTTTGCTCATTGCAGCGATGGATGGTGCGATCTCGGCAATGGTCGAATCTTTGACTCCAAAGGCAACCTCAAGTGGGAATACCCTCGCGTCGGTGCCGATGGAAAACGAATCGGAAACCTTCATGACGGATGGCAGCAGGAACACCACGACCTGTTCGCAGATATCCGAGCTGGCCGAATTCCAAATGAAGGCGAATACGGAGCAAAGAGTTCGATGACCTCAGTTCTGGGACGTATGGCAACATACTCAGGGAAAGAAATCTCCTGGAATGATGCAATCAACTCTCAACTGGTCATTTCGCCTGTCGAAAAGTACACCAGCTTCAACGACACGCCACCTGTCGTACCACGTGAAGATATGACCTATGACATTGCAGTCCCAGGGGTCACAAAAGTGCTGTAAGCACTGAAAGAGATGTGACCGGAGAAACCGAAGCCGGGGTCACCACACCCCGGCTTCGCTTCGCTCAGCCGCAACCAGGTTCAGATCCCCAAAGTACTCATCACGCTCCGTCGTGATGAGTACTTTCCTTTTGACCACGGAAGACGCTGAAAAGACGGAAGAATCGCAGAAGTACCCGACTGGGTTTTTTGTGTGTTTCGTGTATTTCGTGGTCACCAATCACGCTGAAAGGCAGCTTTAAGGGAGGAGCGTCTCCAGCAACGAGGTTCCGGGAAGAGTCAAGAACAAGACTGATCAACTAAAGACGAAGAACCATATGGTTCTCCGTCTTTTTGTTTGTAAACCACGTATCCTCGGGTTCGAAGTCCGACAGAACACGATTAGAATCGTTCTGTCATTTCGTCCACTTTGACAGGAAGCCTGTTGTGAAAATTACTCGCGCTGTTCTGCTTACGTCAGGGATATTCGCAACGTTGCTGACATTGCTGCAGGCTGAAGAGGGAATGATCCCCGTTACTCAGCTTTCGGAATTTGACCTGAAATCTCGCGGACTCGAAATGTCGACCACGGAGGTCTTCGACGCAGGCAAGGTTTGCCTCGTGGATGGCATCTGTCGAGTCAACGGGTGCACGGGGTCATTTGTATCGCCTGAGGGATTAATCCTGACGAACCATCATTGCGCTCACAAGGCAATTCAGAGTCTGAGTTCTGCGGAGCACGACTATTTGACGAACGGCTTTATGGCTGCATCGAAGGCTCAGGAACTTCACGCCAAAGGCTACACGGTGCGGATCACTGAGTCATTTTCTGACGTTTCTGAACAGGTCCTATCGGCGGCCACAGCGGATATGGACTTTGTGGCACGCACCAAGGCCATGGAACTTCGCCGTAAGGAACTGGAAAAGCAGGCGGAGACCGACAATCCGGGTCTTCGCGCTGAGGTCGCGGAGATGTTTAGTGGTCGGACCTATGTTCTTTTTCTCTACACATATCTGAAAGACGTTCGACTTGTTTTCGCTCCTCCGGCGTCGATTGGTGAATTCGGAGGCGAGGTTGACAACTGGGAGTGGCCCAGACACACCGGAGACTTCTCCTTCATGCGGGCCTACACGGCTCCCGATGGAAGTGCGGCAGAGTATTCTGAAAGGAATGTTCCGTATCGACCACGTCGAGTTCTGAAGGTTCAGCCTGACGGTGTTAATGAAAGTGATTTCGTCATGCTTCTCGGATATCCCGGGCGTACTGTTCGACAGCGAACAGCCTCGTTTTTGAAGTATGAACAGGGTGTTCGGCTTCCGTATGTGGTGGATACCAATGCATGGGAGATCAAAACTCTTGAGGAAGCTGGACTTGAAGACCGTGCAGTTGCCATTCGCCTTGCGAACCGTATCAAATCGCTTGCCAACGTCGAAAAGCGATCTCGAGGGCAGCTGCTTGGGCTTGGCCGAACCAATGTTGAACAGGCAAAGATCACTGAAGAAATGCAGTTTCAGGCATGGATCGATAGCGACGAACAACGGAAAGCTCAGGCGGGAAGCCTTCTCGGCGATATCGATGAAGTCTATACCGAAATCAGCGGGGCAGCCTCATTCGAGCTGCCTCTGCAGAGTCTTCGCTCTTCATGTCAGTGCGTTTCCCTTGCCTTCCAAATCTTCGATGCTGCGGTTGAACGGCAGAAACCGGATCTGCAACGCGAGACTGCCTACATGGATCGCAACTTTGAGCTGACATCACAGCAAATGCTGTTGGCGGTTCAGGATCTGCATTTGCCAGTGGATCAGAAGATCTATGCAGAATTTACTCGTCGACTCGCTGAATCACCTGCAACACCATCGTCTTCCATCGCTGCGATTCCGGGAGTAGCAGACAACAGCCAGCAGGCCGTGGAACGACTGTTCGCACAGACTCAACTGACAAACCCTGACTTCGTCAGGAAGTGTCTCAGCATGTCGCCAGAGCAGCTTCAGGGACTGAATGAACCGTTTCTGATGTTGGTTGAAACAATGTATCCTGAATACATGAAGCTGAGGGAGACTGACAAGCGAAGAGACGGACAGCTGACTCAGCTCTACGGACCTTTTCTTGAGTTGAAGCGACAATACCAGAATTCTGCATTCATACCGGATGCAAATGGAACTCTGCGACTGACAACTGGCCACATCCGAGGAGACTCGCCGCGTGATGGTATCCGCCGCGTACCGGTTACCACAGTACGTGGTGTAATCGAGAAGACAACCGGAAATGAGCCGTTTGTGACTCCCGACATCGTCATGCAAAAAGCCAAAAATCGCGATACCACAGGGTTCAGACATCCTCAACTCGGCGACGTACCGGTTGCAATCCTCTATGACACGGACACAACCGGAGGGAACTCTGGCAGCCCGGTAATGAACAGTCGAGGAGAACTCGTGGGACTGAATTTTGACCGCACATTTGAAGCGACCATCAACGATTTCGCATGGAACCCGGACTATAGCCGGTCAATTGGCGTTGACATTCGATATATCCTCTGGATCACAGGCCCGGTCTACGGGAGTAACCATCTGTTAAATGAAATGGGAGTTGGTGTACCGTAGCAGGCACATTCCATGTGCCGTCCGCGACACACGGGATCCGCGGTAGGGCAGCAATTGCTGGGTTTAATATTCAAAGCGGAATCTCTATGGACGTTCGAAAGGAATACCAACCTTCAGCCGCCGCAGCGTCCTTGAACGAAACGGATGCCGCTGGGCTGCCGCAGCTTGACTGTGGCTGGAAACTGGAAGAGTTCTTGATTGCAGGAAGGACTCTGAAGCTGGCATTGCCGGCCGTCCCGGATGGACTTCTGGATGACCCGTCCGTTCGAATTGCCAACGCGTCCGACGACTATATGCCGTATTGGGCCTGGCTCTGGCCGGCGTCGATTCGGATGTCTGAAATGATTCTGAATCGCAACTGGGTTCACGGCTCGGAATCGCTGGAACTTGGCTGCGGCGTCGGTATGGTTGGGATCGCAGCGATGCTCGCCGGGATGCATGTCACGATGACCGATTACGACCCGAATGCTCTAGCCGTTGCGTCGACCAACGCACATCTCAACGGACTGACTCAGTTTGCGTGCCGCGAACTTGACTGGCGTACTCCATGGAGTGCTCAGTTTTCGCTGATCTTCGGATGCGATGTTCTGTATGAAACCCGCAACATCGAGCCGGTCCTGAATGTCATTGACTCGATGATGTCTCAAGATGGTGTCTGTTGGCTCGCAGATGGCGGGCGAACTCCTGCAGCAGACTTCGTTCAGGCAGCTCGGCAACGAGGCTATCAGGTTCATATTTATGACGCTGATGGAAGTCCCATGGAAATCCCCGGTACCCAGTTTCAGCTGTTCGAACTGCGATCATCAAAGTAGTCCTCACGCTCGGTGTGATGTTGAGAACCCCGGGGCGTTACCAGGGCGACGTTCATCACGCGGAGCGTGATGACGACTATGAGGCGTGAGGACGACTATTTGAGGACGACTTTTCTGGTTACTTTGGCTTTGTTGCTCGGCCTGCGGCCCAGCCCTGAAGGTCTCGGAGAGCACGCCGACCGCGGAGAAAGTAGATGTCATCGAGTGAGCCTACATGTTCCCGGAATTGCCGTTCGCTTTCGCTCCGCCATTGACGATTCTGCAGATCGGCCAGCGATTTGGATGACATCCAATCCACAATTCGCAGTGCAATCAACTGATGTCCTTCGAACGATGGATGAATATGATCGACCAGAAGTCCATCACCCGGTATGGGCGACGTCGAGTGTTGCTGAAGAAGCTCTGCTGTGTCTATGAAATCCAGATCTTTCGATTCCACGGCGTCTTCCAATGCTCGTTCGAGAGCCGACGTCATTCGTAAAGGACAGACATCTTCGTCGCGGGCACGGACAAAGGCAGTTTGTGCTTCGTCCACTCGATAACAGGCCAGTAGTGCATGGCCGAGGTGATACCACGAGAACGCAAAGCGCTCGTCGAGCTGAACGGCCTGCTTCAGCAGGTTCACTGACGCTTCAGGATTTGTCGCCAGACTGACTGAAGCCTCATCAAGCAATGATGTCAGGGTCGCTTGCTTTTCGGGACTGATGCCAGCGGCATATTGCGACTTAAACGGAGGGCAGTCACTGAGGTTACATGGTGGCTTTAGGATCAGCAGAGGGACTTTCGAAGTTGAACATATATCTGCAATACGCTCAATGTTTCCCTGGAAGTGTCTGACAACCGCATCAGCATGCTGATCATCTCGATGGTAGTGTTCAAGGCCGCCTTGATGATCCAGTAATGCATCCACTTCCATTGGAAGCACTGGATGATTCGGATCAAGTGGCTGGTATGGACTTTCCGAGTCGGCTTTCAACAGACTTGAAAGCAGTCGGAATGATCGGAAGCGACTGAGCGAAGAGTAAACGCCTGCGATAGCATCCGATGACTCACGGACTTCCGAATATGTAATGTCTTCGAGAAATTCGTTGTGGCCTTCACAGAAGATGTAGAGATCCGGTTCATACTGAAGACATTCCTGCATGATCGGGACAAGACGATAGCTGGCGTAGGAAATTCCTCCGCAGTTAATGACTCTCCAGCGGCGACCCGGCGACGCAACGTTCAGAGCCTGCTCAAGGAATGTCGTGAAACTGGTTTCTGGCTGAAATGGATTTCCCTGAACAGTCGATCCACCAAACACAAAGATTCGAAATTCGTCAGCCGACTTCGATGCAGTAAATGATTGTGGAGCAAAGAACCCCAGGCGAGCTCGGGAGGTCTCCCAAAGGGACCCATCTTCCGAGGGAGTAAACAGCGGACGAATACCCTTGAATCCCACAAACGGATCATCGGAGGTTGACGGATGGCCGATGTCGGCGACAAAACAGACGAATTCAAGGAGCGGGAAGAACGACAGCCCAATCAATATCGAGCTTAGACGAAACCAGATCAAACGTGTCTTTCGATTCCGACTTGAAGCCTTGGTATGGCCTTCCATTCCGAACCCGCGTTCCAGTTGAGTTGTGCCTGATTCCACTCGCCGGGTCTTCTTCACTCAATTCGAAACAATGGGTCACTCGGACATACTCCAAAGCCCCTACCCCACTTCTCTTCAGTCCCGCACTGAAGCATGGTAAGGATACAGAAGGAAACTTGTGAACTGTGTTAAGAAACTCCCGATTATTTCTCCAGGAACGCACTTTGAACCTCGTTCAGTCCTCCAGGACAGATGTTTACTGCCGTAGCTCCTTTCGCACAACCAACTTCAATCCCGACCAAACCTCGCTTACGGCACACACTTTGACATCGACGAATCCCAGGGGTAAGGCCACTTCGCGAATGGAATCTTCTGTGACCGTTGTCCGGACTCCTGAAGACTTCTTCGGCCACGACACCCAAATCGGAACGTTTGGGTCCAGCGATTTCCGGAACTTCGCAAGTTGGCTCGCCAGCTTCTTCTGTTCAAAGACAAACAAATGGACCAGTGAGGCCCTCGGGCGGACCTTCACCACGAATGTGACACCCTCCGGCAAAGGCTGCAGCCACGTCTGATATTCAGAAGGAGCATCGATCGCAACGACAATCATCTCCGGCTGGATTCCCAGCTTCTTTGCAAGCGGAGTGCCCGAATAGCCGGGCGTCGTCGAGTTATTTTTCATGATTAGTAAGCGCCTTGTTCGTTCGGATCGTCAACGTTGGACGGCAACGAGTTCAGCCGCCCATCAGTGTCTGTGTGCGAACCAGCTCATCACGAACCGAGGCCTCGAGTTCTGTAGATTTTTCAATAGTGTACGTCTTTGACTTTGCATGCGATGCCTTTGGACGTATCAACCACTCAACAGGAGCGAAGTTTGATTTCAAAAGGGAATCAATCGCACCACAGCCAGAGTGCTCCGGAATCTTGATTCGATCGATCCCATGAAGAAAAGGATAGATCTGAGTGTTTCCGCAGATTCGCGCGAAGAACATCCTGCGACGAAGGCTTGCTGATTGAGGATTGAAAGGTAAGAGAATTTGAGCCAGCCATAAATCTCGGCGTTCGACTCTCGACCTCTGATGGGCCGCGGCGTTGGAGGCCATCGACGATTCAAGACACACCTGCCCCTTTTGAAAAACACGGACTCCCGTCGGTTCTGGATAGTCGACCGTCACATTCGCGAATTGGTACGGAGTCGAAAAGAGGGCTCGCTCACAGAACGCGAAGAACCGATTGGAGCTGAATGCCTGTACCAGAAAAAAGGATGGAAGCCCCATTCCGCCGTTGGGGGCAGAAACCGATACAGAGATGCTCAGTTCCTGGAATCGCACTCCGGCAAACTTCCCGGACGCGCTCACCACAGCGATGGATGCTCTGTCATCAGTCTTAACTGGAACATAGCCCTGTGTGGCCAAATGGTTCTTCCAGTAGTCAAAATCTGCTGTTCCCGTCAGCGACACTTCTGACACATTGTCGAGTTGTGCCGCCCACTTTAATGATTGTCCCATAGTTACCAACTCAGGTCACTAATGAATCTCGCCGCTCCACTCCAGCGCACGTTGAACCATCTCCCGAACAAACACACTTTTGCCGCTTTGATAGTTGTCTGAAGTCATCTGAGGCTGCGTTGCCAAAGTCTGCTTCAGCCTTGAATACTTCTCGGCGAATTCATGGTGAGCGTTCATGAAGTCGCGAAATGCGAGATGGCAGATGATTTCGGCACTGCCCTCTGCGAAGACGTGCAAGTGATGTGTCCGAACTCCAGAGGAATTGTCTTTCCGAAAATACCGTCGTCCCGGTATTCCGTACTCACCCATCACTTGATAACCGATCGCCTGCATTGACTCGGAACATGCATCAACAGCATTGATTTCCTGAACGACTACCAGCATATCAACAATCGGTTTGGCCACCGTAATCGGAATTGCAGTACTCCCGATATGATGTATCTGAATTGCGTTGGGTCTCAGAACGTCCATGATCTGACTCGACTCGGTGGCAAACATGTCTGACCAGGCAGGATCGTGGGAAAGCAGAACAACCATTTCGGAATGTCGCCTTTGGACTGACATTTGAACGCTGTGAAACGATCCAGTTCGTGTATCTGATGGCGGCAGTCAAGCCTCCTCCTGCACAATTCCCATCGTGATCAATGTACCGAAAACAACAATGAACAGTCCGAGTAGTACATAAAACAACCTGGCACCTGTTCGACCGAATAAGTGAACAAAGAGCTTAGCTTTACCACTGTTGATAAAGAACTCCCATCCAAACACACCTCCGAGGATGGAAAAGACACCGGCTGACACAAGGATCAATCCTGCTGGATTCTTCACAGAGTTCTCCACGTCATCGATTTTTTGCCAAATCAAAGATTTTCAGTACACCTCAATCCACAGTACCGACATCACAGCTTCTTCATTACAAAGAACGCATAGGTGTAGTAGTCAGAGAAACGCCGAAAAACAGAAATCTCGTCCTTCGCAGCTCTCAGCACTTCCAATCCTTCCGCGTCTCCCTCCCACTCACGTTCTTTCTCAGCGATCTTTAGCCACATCGGCCGATAGTAATTCTCTTCCCAGGCTTCTGGCGGAAGAATAAAGTGATCGATCAATTCAAGTCCAGCCTGCTCGATGATTCTCAGCTTTGCTTCGACGAAGTCAATTTCCGGGTACTCCTTCCAGAATTCAACGACCTCCAGCGGTGGATTTGGTTTCAACCACACAGCCTCACTCACGCATAAGAATCCCCCCGGCTTCAGTAGGCCAGGAAAGTTCGTCAGGCCTTTTTCAAAGCCGATGAGGTAGATGGAACCCTCTGACCAGATGACATCGAAACTCGACGCCGGGAACGTCATAGAGTTCATATCCTGTTCAACTGTGACCAGGCGATCTGATACTCCCGCAGCGGCTGCAGATGCTTCAACTCGTCGCAACATCTGAGGCAACAGATCCAGAGCAACAACAGTTCCTCGGCTCAGCCTCAACAGTTCAATGGTCTGCATGCCCGGACCACAACCAACATCCAGAATGCGAGGAGCTGCAGGCAATTCATGCATCACGGAGTATGCCCTGCGAGTAATCTCGTCAGAACCTGGGCCGGCTCTCGGCAGACTTCCGTAAATATCCAGGAACTTTTCCATCTCGGCCTCGCTGTGTCGCTGTTTCAGCTTGCTCAAACCGAGTTCTAGGAACAGTCTCAGTCGCGCACAAGGCTCTGCCGAATCGACAACCACTAAGAGATCGGGCCAGGTGAATCGCTGCCTTCGTTTTCGTATGGCCGTGACGGTGTCTTGAACTCCCGTTCGGTCCGGCCCGGTTGCAGTTCGATCCCGACACTCTTCAGGAATTCTACAAGATTCGAACCAAACGCTTCGGCTGACGCTTTCGTGCCATACTCACCAATCACAAATACCTCCTCGACACGCATCTCCGGATATGATCGTGTGTCCTGCGTGCGCGGCGAGTGGTACCAAATGACGACGGTCCAGTCATTCAGATCGCGTCCCGCCATGGCAGTACCCTGTCCGGAATGCCATCCGATTGAAGAGATCGCCCTGACATCAATAACCAGATAACTCAGGAACCGCCCGAACATCAGAAAGCCGAACGAAATCGTCTCAGCAGACCCCTCAGGAGTTGCACGCACCACCTGACGGTTTGAAAATGCTCCAAGTCGATTGATCAGAAACTGCCTGATGCCGCCGTCGTCGACGATGCTGAGTATGACACCTGTCAATACCAGCAGCAGCCAAAGAAGGCTGGCCATCCTCAAGAGAAGCGAAAGCTGTGGTATCAAAAACAGGTTACGAATTGCGAGGTATGAAAAGTAGAGAAGAAATGAATAGCCGATGATCGCCGCAACTGAACCGTTGCGTTGCGGCACCCGCAGCTCTTTGAAACTGGATAATTGCGCCATTTGTCAGACTGTCAGAAGCAGCAAGTTGGTCATCACTGACTCAGGTCGCCGAAACGCAAGTCGGGTACTCGGCAGACTCAAATTTGTTCAGCACTACTTTCTTCCACTCACCCTCTTTGCGAGATTCTCTTTCAACCGGAACTTGACGATCTTTGTAATCAGGGAATATGGAATCGCCGAATCCAGTGGAAACTGTATAGACCCTTTCGCACTCTTATAAACCGACAACTCGTCCTTAAATTGCTCAATGCCGGAAGGCGTCGGGTAGAAGCCGATGTGCTTTTGAAAGGCGGCAAAATGGACGAGATTGCCGTTCAGCACGAAGGTTGGTATCTGGTATTTGATGGCCTCTTCAGCATCTGGTGCCGCCTTTTTGATGACGCCGCGAAGCTTCGTGAGAATTCGCTGTATGTCTTCCGGAAAGCCGGCAATATAGGAATCAATTGTCGTCGGTGACGTTTCGATTGATTTCACAAAGAACATCCTCACTTGAGACTTCAGAAGAAATCGGCTTCGACATGTATTGGTTCGGACCAGGTCGTGCAGACAGTCTTTGATCCGCCACCTGCTTCTCAGGCAATCATCAGACTCTATGCGACTCTGCACTTCACGGCGCGAAGAGCCTGCCACGAATAATCCATCGCGTCATTCCGAAAGCCGCGGTGAACAGTTTTCTGGTCAACGACAAATCTCCGGTCAGCCGGCGTGCAACACTCATGGGATTCAATTCTCTCGCCGTCGCAAGTTTTGTGAGATCCGAATCGTTTGAGTCTGATATCTCTTCAAATACGGTAATCAAATCACGATCCTGTCCTGTCCCGAACAACCCTTCTTCATTCAGCGAGTTCAATGCGTCGAGCATAGATCTCAGGGCATTCCGTCGGAATCCATAATCGTTCCTGCCGGAAGCAGATGTCCATTCTCTGCGAAATGACAGCATTGCGTGAAAATAGTCTTTCGCAGAGATCCGTGGTACTCTTGTGTTCGGTATTTCCTCTGTGTAGATGTCATCCCATTCGTCGGGCTGCCAGAAGCATTCCCATCTGTGCAATGCGCCATTGTCCCGACCTTCTGGCTTAGGTGCGGCCAGCCGACGTTCGCGACGAGTGACTGTATCGCCAGCACCTCGAATTCCGTCAGCATCGTCATCGGTAACGACTGCAAATGCACAGACCTGTTCCCCGGGACGGCGATCGACAAGGTCGAGAAACGCGTTGCGAGCCTCCTCTCAAAAAATCTCTCGCAGGTCATCAAATGAGCGAATCAGCATCGAGTTGTCCATACAGCCGGCTTCCGTTCGCTACACGCGGTGCAACTACTTCTGTTTGGCCGAAAGCAATTTCAACAACTCATCGCCCGAGAGCGATTTGCCACTCCGGTCTGTTACGGCAATAGAGCCATCGGCGAGTAGTTCCTTTAGCTTCTTATGAACACTTGTCTGCCCAGCCCCCATTCCCACTGCGATTCCAGATCCCATGCCGCATCCGATTCCACACGCGAGTCCAGCTCCGAATCCCTGCATTGATGAATTTCCTTTCGTTATCGGTCTGCAAACTGTTGATGCAAATCGTCCAGTCACATCGTCCCGGTGTTACGATCTCAGCAAACAATTGTAAAACAACAATCTACGAATTGCACATTGGAGGAATCAGATATCCGTCGTGAACTCCAGCTGGCAATGGGCTGCGGGTTTGTGAAGAATGCGTCAAAGTGAATCGAGATGAAGCCAGGAGTCTGGAAATCTGATTCAGTCATCGCATCATGCCCAGTTCTGATTGTTCACTGAAAACAGACAGATCCCCGGGAGAGTCTACATGTGGAGTCGCTGTACTTTCGTCCTCACGCTTCTGTCATTGACAGTGACGGCAGGTGTCTCAGCACATGAAGGCCCGGATCCGATTGGTCGCTGGGAGTTCAATCAGCGGCAGCTTCAGGGATCGACACTGAAGGCAATCATCGGACTCGATGCTAAAACAGGAGGTTCCATTCGCTTTCAATCAGATTCGCTGGGCGAGTCGATGGTCTTCGGCCCACGGACAACCTGCACGTTGTTGCCAAACGACAGCAACCTCGATCATCTGCTTCCCAGAGACTCCTTCACTGTATCTGCGTGGGTCGCTGTTGATGCGCCACAGAAGTGGGGTGGAATCTTTGGTACAATCGAGGACGATGGCGACATCGAACGCGGCTGGCTGCTTGGGCATAATGAGTCAACGTTTACTCTGATCCTTTCCACGTCCGGGGCTGATGACGGGAATGGTCGCCAGACAATACTCAGTGGTAAGACGTCTTATGTCAGAGGTCAGATGTACCACGTTGTGGGTGTATTTGACGGAGAGAAGGCTGAGCTCTACATCAATGGTCAGCGAGAAGCGTTAACATCCGAACAGTGGGGAACGATCGTCTATCCGGAGAAATCCGAAATCGTGATCGGTGGGTTCAAAGATCAGAACGAGGATCATCGCCTGTCAGGCCGTATCCGACAGATCAAACTCTTCGATCTTGCAGCAACTGAATCCTGGGTTCAACAGGAATTCGAACATGATGCCAAACTCGCCAGTCTCGAAGCTCGACTGACCCGTGATGACCATGGGTTCGCCGTCGACCCGTATCTTCAGTTTGGAACTCAGACCGGTATGACCATCATGTGGAGGACAAAAGCTGTTGGAACTTCCGTGGTTCACTTTGGAGAGACAGCGGAATGTGAATGTGAAGCGACTGTTGCAGGAAGCTCGGAAATTCATGAAGTGCGTCTGAGTGAACTCACTCCCGAAACGCAGTACTTCTACAGAACGGAAACGGTTCTGGATGACGGAACTTTGGTGGAAAGTCCCGTATATACGTTTTCCACGGCTGTTCTGAAGGAAACACCTTTCGCGTTTGCCGTGTTCGGCGACACACAGAAGAACCCCACTGTCTCCGGACAACTGGCTCAGATGGCATGGGCACAACGACCGAGTTTCCTCGTACATGTTGGCGATCTTGTTGATCAGGGACCTACCGACAGCCACTGGACCGAACACTTTTTTCCAGGCATGAAGCCCGTCGCACAACGTATTCCCTTCTACCCCGTACTTGGAAATCACGAAGAGAACGCGAAAAACTACTTCGACTATATGTCGTTACCGGACAAGGAGTACTTCTACGAGTTCACTTATGGCAATACTCAGTTCTTCATGATTGACTCGAATCGCAACATCGACCCCGGCTCCGAACAGTACGAATGGTTGAGGACCCAACTTGCTTCGTCTACTGCAACATGGAAAATCGCATGCCATCATCATCCACCGTATTCTTCTGACGAAAACGACTATGGCGACCTTTGGAAAATGAACAAATCGAGTCGCGGAGATTTGCGGGCTCGACAGCTCAGCACGCTCTACGATGAATTTCATGTGGACATTGTCTGGAGCGGTCACATACACAGCTATGAACGCACATGGCCAGTCCGCAATGGGACAGCCGTCGAATCAAATGGAACGGTCTACATGATCACCGGTGGCGCTGGTGGAAGTTTGGAACAGGCAGGTCCATTCAGGCCGTTCTTTCAGAATAACGTCAAGCATGGCCATCACTACTGCATGGTGATGGTCAATGGACAGACACTCGAGATCAAAGCTTTCGACCTCGAAGGCCGTTTGTTTGATACGGTCACCTTGCGAAAGGCGAACTAAAGGCCCTCGCTCTCGGACGTCCGGAGGGTCACATCAATGATCAACCGTTGGCCTCACCTGAAACAGCCCTCGGACACCCGGCTTCAGCAAATGGAACACTCCCGGCAGAGGTATCATCGCAAGGATGATGGCTCCGAAGAAGATCAGAAATCCTCCAAAAGCAGCAGCATGTGCAAAATCTCCTGTTGATGTGACCGCACCGTAAATCCCATAGAGAGCAGGGATAGTCGGACATCCGGCCGCAATCACCTGAGCGGTCGCCGCAAGAGGCCAACTCCAGGGTTTCCGAATCATAATGCAGAGCCCGGAAAGCCCCATACTTCCCGTGTAGACGACTCCAAAGAGTCCAACAATGACATTGTCCGGGTGGTGCGTCAAAAACAGGTCAAGGAGAAAATAGATGCTACCCAGTCCTGCCAGCAAGTTGAAGAACATGAGCAGCCGGATCCCAAACCGGCTCTTCTCGCCAGGATGCGATGATGGACTTGGGGTATGTTTAGTCATCGTAGTATCCTGAGACTCAGCACGTGACAACTTGAAACCGACTTCGACGGACAGAATTGAACCGTCGGGACAAACCCAATTTGCAGAATTTCGAAGCTGTCGATCGTTGTGTAGTCGTGTGGAACAAACAGTTGGTGGAATTCGAATCGCAGGCCAGGGATGGTAATTTAACCAACAAAGACACGAACCACACGAAAGAATCGCAGGGGCCATGAGATCGGCATATGGCAAAGGAATGGCGGCAGGAGAATGGACGAGTCCGGCATTCTTCTGCCCTCATTCTCTTGCCATACGAGAAGACTCATGGGCTGTGTTCGCGGTTTTGTGTTCGAGTCGAAGGCAGGGTTGGCGTTTTGACCACGGAAGACGCGGAAGCGTCGGAAGAATCGCAGAAGGACCCGATTGTGTTCTTTCGTGTGGTTCGAGTGTTTCGTGGTTACCTATCACGCTGGCTACACACTGTATGAGGGTCGGAATCGACTCACTGCAATCCCCGCTGCGCAAAACGCCAGCACCAAACAACTTACGTTACTCGCCGTTCAGAATCCTTGCGGCTCGGAAAGAATTCAACTGTTAGTAGTACGAACCCCTGTTCTTTGTAGCTGGCGAAGCCCGCCTTCGTGAGTACCGACAACTCCTTAGACAGCCGTTTGTCGATCTCGGCGAAGGTGAAACAGGGCTTACCCTGCATTCGACGTTTCAGTTCCGGCGACATCCCGTCAAGGAGTTCGGGGTTCAGATAAACCGGCATCAAGTGGAAGCTCACAAAAGACTTCTTGACCTAAACCGTTCCAATAAACAAAGACTTCCTGCTCTTCTGCATGTGCGTGGTATCAATGTAAAGATCTAACGAATCATCCTTCTTCGGATCAAGCTTCGCGGCCTATGTTGCCGGGATGGCCCTAACCCAGCATATTTGGCATAGACGGGGTTCAGCGTTCAATAGTTCCGCTGGTCTTGATTGTTTTGAGGGCTACTTTGGATCGAGTGAGTTTCGCTGCTGAAAGGGCCTCTATCCGTCGATCAATCGCATACTCCTCACTCATTCGCCCGACTCCACAGAAGAGCATGGCAGGGTAGGAGCATTGACATTGCGCCATGCGAGCAAACCGGAGAGATTCGTCGATATTGTCGAGTTCAACGTACAAATCTGACAAATGTCTGCAGGCGGAGTAAGGGGCATAACCTTCCGAAGAACTCCCGACTGCCAGAAGCAGTTTGTAGTAAGACACGGCTGCCGCCTTTTCCCCGCGATTCGAATAAAGAGCAGCAACGTTGTCGAGTGCCGCACAGGCAGCTTCAACGTCGGTTTCCTGATATCGAATCGCCAGACGCTTCCAGTGAGAAATGGCGCCGATCTCTTCTCCTGCCTGTCGCATTCGATGTCCATCATCGATTGCTTCCCACGATTCAACACCTTTTCGCCCAAAACAAGCCTCCCCAACGGCGAGGTTCCGGGGACCCGCAATCGGATCAAGGAACATCACGCGAGTCTCCGGCAGTTCAGGGCCGACCGCATCCTGGCCAACAAAGAATGCGGTTACGAGAAAAATGACTATCATCCGATTCATGATTCACCTCCATGTGCGTGGCAAGCATTCATCAGTCTGTTCCACATGAACAATTAAAGCACTCAGTTCGATTCTCTTACTCACTTTCTTCCGGACATTCGCATTCTCTCGATGCCTTCGATGGTCAGGAAAACCACCAACGAACCAAAGAGCAGCACACAGCCTGGGTCAAAGATTAACGGCAGCCACCAAAGGCTCCTGACGGACGGCGCGGGAGCGAGCCAGCAGCCAATCGCACCGAGGACGCCACCAACCAACGGAATCATCGAATAGTTGCGAGGTTGGCCCAGTGCGTTTCGCTTCTTCGGGATCCAGTACATCGCCCACCACTGCCCAAGGCTGATATACGTCGATAATGCGATTAGTAAAAGTGAAATCGTCCATTGGGCTATGAGCATGGCAAATTCAAACTTGAGATTCAAGATCGCTTTCGGGGTTCGCTGCTCGGCGGCGATCCCCGGCTTTGTTGTGAAACCTCGTCGGGGCTGACTCGCACTGCAACCCTGAAATGCAGTTCCTTCGTATTCGTACTCAGCAACGCGGTACTCGTACTCGATTTTGCCAGCTTTCTCTGCGTCTTCGCGTCACTGCGGTACCTTTTCCGACAAACCGTTCGGCTCTCATGTTCGGAACGCGGTGCGGTCAGCAGCGTTCTTTTCGAGTACGAGTACCGTTTCACTGAGCACGAGTACGAAGAAGGCAAGGGGTTCGACAATCGCTCCAGTCCTGCGACTCATCCGCGGGATCCGCGGTTAAAGCCTGCGACTTCATCTCAACCGCGATAGTGTTGCTTTGCAAATTCATCCATCCTGAGTCCGTTGTCCGACCACACATCGTTTCGTTGTCCATTCAAGGAGCACTATACCGCACATCAGGAGAACAAGTACGGTGCTGTACTTTGCTGCAACCATCATGAAGCACTGGCGAGTACGAAACCAGACGGACAAGCCAAAGAACGTCCACTTGTTGTCGAATGGCTGCTGCATTGCGTCCCAGTCCCAGCGGCTGGGACTCGCGGTTACGTCAATGACTTCAACCGAATTTGTGATCGAAGCACGATCAATAAGACAGACCGCTATTCCCTTTGGGGAAGAGAAGAATCCGATTCCTCGCAGTGCTTTGGCATTGTTCCCAATATCCGCCAGAATGACGTGGGTGGTTGACAGAAACCACAATGCGCCGGTGGTTACTGCGGCCACATTGAGAATGACACGAAGTGTGAGCAAGCCTCGGTTATCTGTTTGTCGGTAGCCCAGTAACTGAAGAACGGTGCTGACAAGCTTGCGAGCGACATCGAACGTGAGACGGTGCAACCCCATCTGGTAAAGCTCATTTCGTTTGTAGCATCACGTCAATGGCCGTTGACGTTGGAGTCAGATGTGTTGCTGTCTGATAGCTAACCAGTAGCAGCTGCAACACCCTCAACACGGATTCTTCCAACATAGCTGCAGATTGCGTACATCAAAACGAAACCAATTGCCAAAGATACGTGGAGAGCCGGTTCGCGTCGATGTGATTCACTGAGTTCGGCGATTGCTGCGAACACGCAGCGTAGAAACAAAACGGAACCGGTATCCAGAGCGTGGGTCTTACTGAATGTCCATGTCACAGCCAGATGAATCACAAAGCCAACCCAGGCAAGGACGCCGAAAACTCCCTCATATCTCGTTCCCCACATCGTGCAAGTGATTGTTCCGATGACCAAAAGAGGTAATGCGATCCTCCAGATCAGCCATCGGAAAAACATTTGAAGTCTTAATGGGCTGTTGATGGGCTATCGCACGTGACGTGAGAAATTGAACGCAGAGACGGGGAGGCGCAGAGGCGCAGAGAATCGATCCGTGGTTTTGCTGCCTTCTCTGCGTCCTTGCGTCTTTGCGACTCTGCGTTCACTTTTTACGAATCATGCTGGATCACTGTTCTGAGTTTGGTATCCGGAGCGCAGCTTGCGGAAAAATTTAGAGCACCGAAAACCTATCGAGGTCGTCAATCCATGGACGAAATCGGTAAGAGGCCGTCCGCGTCTTAGTCTCTCGGACTGCCCAGCCTATTTCGGGGCGAAGCGAAAGGGAGTCTGGACATTGAGCAACACCGATTAGACCTCCAATGAACTCCATCTCATACATGATGGTTTCAAATGGAGTGCCAACGAACCACTTAAACGGGGCGCGGGATGCTGTGTTCGGAAGCGCCTCGCGGGACGGACCTTTCCTCGATTGTGGAGCATCGATCCATTGATTGCGATGCAAGGTCCCGGACTTGTCTCTGAGGTAGGGAAAGAATCCGTTGACCCAGCCGGTGACGTAAGGGGAACCGCTTCCTTCTGGTCCCAGGAATTTATAGATAGAATCCCAGAATCTCCTGTCCACATTACCGGAAACAGCATCTACAAACTGCTTGATGATGGGTCTCAATGTGTCGACCCACCAACTCAGTCCAAATTCAGAGAACTTCTCAAGGCGCGAAGCGATGGACTTCCAATCGGCAACGGTTCCTTCCAATGTGATTTTGGGAATTCCACAGATTGTATACACCTCATACTCGAAGTAAGTCTGCATGGAATCCAGCAGCACAACTTCCGAGGCCGCCCGCTCCACAGGACCGGTTGTCGAGAAATCAGCGACAATCAAGTCGTAAGCGTCACCGATATAATCATGAATGTTCTGAGAAAACTCAGAGAACACCTCAGGCCATGGATTCTCTGGAGAGCCTTTGATGAAGTCATCCCGACGCACCTTGATCGTTAACTGACCGTCGTGCGACACGAACTTACGACGAAGAGATTCGGCGTTCTGGTTGATGTGTGTCGCGAAACCCTGAGTAATGGTGAGCCAGACAATGTCAGGCGATAGAGTGACGGGCCGGTGAGTCGCAAATCCACCGTGTAAAGTTGCAATCAACGGATGTGAGTAAACATTGGCGACAAGTTTTCCCTGATGTCTTGAACATGATTCGACAGGTCCGCAAAGAAAATTGGCGAGAGCTTCCGGATATGGTAGCTCCCGCAGCGGTTCAGTCGCCGCGGCAACATTCGAGACTTTGAACGTTGTGGACATGGGGGCTTTACTCACATTAAGTTCTCCCGCTCACAAAAAAACAGCCCAAATCTCAATTCGGATCCTGCGCGTCAGCACGCATGCCATTTCGGTATGGACTCATAGGAGATATCATGAGGTTGCGTCATGAAGTTCAATGATATCCAACTCTGCGATCTTACTGGCTTACACGTACTTTGTGACGCCAACGTATTCATCAAACGCCACCCGTTCTTCAGCAGGAAGTTTTGCACGATGGTATCGTAATGAAAACCCACCGTGCAGAGTTCCGTCGTCGTTAATCATCCAGTCGACGACATCCGCGTCAGAGATATTGAACACCTGGCCAACCTGCAACAGTGAAACCGACGGCGGAACCTCAAACAATTCAGCGATGAATCCATGACTCGCAATTGTTGTCTTAAACAGCCACACGAAACCGCTGCTCTGACCGTCATCCAGTTTCGTTTTGATCAGGCACGAAGATGACGCAAACCGGGGAAGCATCTCTCGAAACTGATCAAGCGTTCCGCGTGCCTTCGCGACACACTCTTCATACGCAGGGTCAGACGCGATGAACATATCGACGCGAGCACCTGGGTCGAGATCCGGTTTCCGGTCGAGTTCTCGACGCAGCATCTGCCATTCATACCAGCAGTTTTCCGGATCAATGTCGTCGTAGCCACGAGATTCAGCCAGCTTTGCCACATCCGACGGGGTCATCATGATGCAAACAGCACTGTCGCGTATCGAGAGCACCTCGTCATTCGTGAGCGGTTCGCCCTTTGTGTCCTCTGCCGCGATCAGAACCGCAGAAAGCGAAGGTATAAAGACAGGTATAAGGTCGGCGTCGTCACTCATACTCTAAACTCAATCTGGTTGTGCTGCCGTAAAGAGCCGAGCGAGAAACAGCGTGACGACTCCGAGAAAGAAAGCAGCGCAGCCAGCTGATTGCAACTGAATGGGAGACTTTAATGGAAGCAGGCGACGAATCGGATAGAACGCCATAGCAGCAATTGCAACAAACTCGACGATTAGACCCAAGACGACAATCGACATTCCGATGGCGACCATTGCCTGATTCATGTTTCGCCGAACCTCTGAAATAAACCACCGCACCCCCGCGCGTGCTTCGCTCCTCTGGGCGACATACCCGCAGGAATGCTGCCGAGTTCCACAGTCTACGTAGGGCAAGTATTGCGGGCGACTGCAGTCCAGCAGAATCCGGGCTTGTTCCTGACCCTCACAGAAATCGCTTCGAGGTCAGGCCGATTTCGGTTGACAAGCCCTGCGTGCACCCCAAAGTACTCACCACGCTCCGTCGTGATGAATGACGCACTGATCCGTCCCTGGCATCCTGGCGTCACATATCACGAGCCGCCCGCTGCATCGCCTCAATTGGCGACAGAGCCCCCGGTTCGGCAGGCCGTTATGCTTCCTGGCTTCCTGCCCCAAACCGTCGAAGGACAGACACGGCAAGCGGCGAGCAAGCAAACGCAAGCAGATAGAAGAGCGGGCCTAAAACCAACCAGAATCCGAGAGTCGGATTGGTGGCGTTCGAAACCTGACCTACCAGCCACCCGAGAGGCCCAGTTCCGGTCTCGAAAATTAGCCAGTTGTTGCCGGCAGCGAGCAATCGGAGTAAAGGGAAGGCAATAACGAAACTCAGCATGTGTAATGGCGAACGGTCAATCACTCTGCTGGAGAAGGGGTTGACATAGAACTTGCCGAACGAACGGATCGGATGCCGCAACCACCGATCCGAAACACGCCGAGCAGCAACGAGTCCAAATACCAAAAATGGCAAAATGAACAGTACCCCAACTGCTGTAATAGTCCACGCCTTCGCGGCCGAATACCCCTCATCGCCGACCGCGTAGACGTTGCCCTCGACGGTGTTTGGCTGTTGCAGTGCGAGCTTCGTGGTAAACAAGTCCGCCCAACTGACAGCTGCGTAGATGGCCAGATACAACAGAGACAGGGCAACAATTCTTGTCGTAAGCGATCTTGTCGTAAGCGAAGAATCGGTAGCGACTTCAGGCTTAATCGTTGACATCAAATTCTCCACTCGGAAAGCTCTTCAGCCACCTCAGGCCTGACGGCAAATAACCGCGCTGTGGAATTCGCCCCACAATGAGAAATCCTGGAACTCACAAACAACTTTTATTGACAAATCAGCGAAACCTCTCACCGGGATAAATGTGTTCCACAGAAATTGCTTCGAGGTTGCGTCCTTTGATGGCAGTCGTTGCCTGGCTGGAGTGCCCCTCAAAGTACTCATCACGCTCCGTCGTGATGACGAGTCCCTGGGTGCGTTCATGGCAGACGTTGCCTGGGTTCGACATCACGGCGGAGCGTGATGAGTACTTTGGGGAAATCGATATCTACAAAATGGCTGAGATGGGTTCGCCGTCGCAGATTCGATAGGGCCTTCCGTCCAGATCATGCACCTCGGTTGCCGGATCAAGCCCACATGCGGCGCAGACTGTTGCGAGGTAGTCACCAGGCGTGACAGGGTTCTCTTTCACGTACGCGGCCTGTTTATCGCTGGAGCCATAAATGGCTCCCCCCTGCACTCCTCCGCCTGCAAGCACCGCCGAATAACAAAATGGCCAGTGATCGCGTCCATTGTTGCCGTTGATCGTCGGAGTTCGTCCAAATTCCCCGGCGCAGGCAACGACGGTTTCATCCAGGAGCCCGTGTTCTGTAAGGTCTGTCAGCAGAGCTGAAAAGGCTCGATCAAATGACGGCAGACAGTAGTTGGCCCTCAGCATTCCGTACCCGGTTTGCCCGTGTTCCAGATCATTCAGACCGCCATGAGCATCCCAGACATTGTAGACTTTTGCGGCAGGTGTGATGAACATCCAGTTGACCGTCACAATTCGAACACCAGCTTCGATGAGTCGGCGAGCCGTCAGGAAACTGTCTCCGTACTCATTGCGCCCATACAACTCTCGGACGTTTGACGGCTCACCACTCAGGTCCAGTGCTTCCCGCACATTGGCTGAATGCAACAACTGAAACGCAGATTCATATGATCTCTGAAACGTCTCTGTGCTGCCAGGTGGACCTGGTGCGCCGGACTTCTGAGCCATTCGGTCCGATGCTTCCAGAAGTTCTCGCAGACCTCGTCGTGCTTTGAGTCTCGCGAGGCTGACGTCGTCCGGAAGTGTCAGCGGAATTGAGGGAGGATCTGATCGAGGACCGGCCTGAACATGATTGAAGACCTGACCAATCTCCACGGGGTCGTATGGTGCACCGAGAAACCCGGCGTGCGTTCCGGCATAGAACAATCCGTCATGTGCGACGGGTCGCGGGATCGTGAAGCTTGCTGGAGTCGTCGTTGGCTCGCCGAGATATGAGAACATTGAGCCGACGGAAGGAAAGTCCGTTCGTCGTCGACCGTTCGATGGAAATGTTCGCGGAGGCACCATGGCTCGGCCGGTCAGCGTATGATAAACCGACACACCATGGTCAGTGGCCGAATGGGTCAGTGAACGAATGATGGCAAGACGATCCGCGTGTCGAGCCGTGAGAGGTAGCTGATCGCTGAGCTGCAGTCCCGGCACATTTGTCTGGACTGGACGAAACGGGCTGCGGATACCAACAGGTGCATCCGGCTTCATATCCCACATGTCCTGCTGAGGCTGGCCGCCCCACATGAACAGGAAGATACACGACTTCGCCTTGCCCTTGTGAGTCCCCGGTACACTCTGTTCGGCAGTCGCGGTCCGTGCCGAGTCCTGCTGGGCGGTCGTGCGTTCAGCTGCCAGAAGTTGCTGAAGAGTGAGCCCGCTTCCGACGACGGAACCCATCCGCAACATTGCGTCACGACGATTCAACGGAGACCGATGATTCTGAGCGTGCCGACGAAATCGCATCTGAATCCCTCACTCCCAGACATGCCCTTGCCACTCATGACACTCATCATGCTACCAACCCAACTTCACCCAGCACAAGGCCGCCCCCAAAGTAGCAGGCACTCTCCGAGTGCCGTCCGCCCGATTCTCCGCCCGATTCTCCGCCCGATTCTCCGCCCGATTCTCCGCCCGATTCTCCGCCCGATTCTCCGCCCATGAACGGCCCCAGGGACTCGTCATCACGGCGGAGCGTGATGAGTACTTTGGGCAGCAGATTGGGTATGTCTGAGTGAATCTCATTCAGGGCGGGCGTTCGATCCTTGAGCGACACAAAATAACCACATCATTGCTCGGCTGTCTTTTTCGTGCCTTTCGTACTACTCACAGTTGAATTCGTTTCGAGCCGAAAAGATTTTCTACGGCGAGTTGCGTATGTTCATTGATGCAGGCGTTTTGTGCAGTGAGGATTGCTGTCAGATGGTTGCGACCGCGTTCAGCACGTAGCCAGCGTGATGGGTAACCACGAAATACACGAACCACACGAAAAGATGCACTCGGGTACTTCTGCGATTCTTCCTTGTTTTCCGCGTCTTCCGTGGTCAAAACGCCAGCCCTGCCTGTGATTTGGTTTTGTGGATACTCAGCGACTAGATTGTGGGAAGCGCCAGGCTGAATTGCTGCGTCACGATGTTGAGTTTTTCGATGACATCTGCGGGCAGAGGAATACCGTTCTTTAATGCCTGTTCGCGACGTTCCCATTCAAGTTCGCCGGGAACAAGAATTCGAGTCGCCCCTTCAGCTTTAGGTGCCTGATGAAGTTCGTCGATCAGATAATCGACTCGCTCACCAAACGAATCGCCACAGAATTGCTGGACATCGATGGCGATGAATGCAGCATTGTGCTTCGATGGCAGGTTTGCTTCATCGAAAATCCAGCTGCCAACCTGCCATGTGAGTGCACCGCCCGGAATGACGCCCGCAAGAATCTCTGCCAGCAATCCCAGTCCATATCCTTTATGGCCGGCCATTGGAGCAAGCGACGCGGACTGTGGATATAGACTCCCATCGGTGGTCGGATGCCCATCGGGCCCGATCAGCCAGGTTGCCGGGATCGTTTCACCCCGCTGGTGGGCTGCATACACTTTTCCCCCCGCCACTGCCGCTGTGGCCATATCCAGCAGGATTGGTGGGTGCTTCTTTGCAGGAACCGAATACGCCAGGGGATTGCTTCCAAGGACTGCGCCTCGAGCATTCGGAGCAGCAACGCTTGGAATATCGTTCCCGGTCACAATTCCAATTAAGCCTTCTTGAGCCGCCTGTGCCGCGAAACATCCCGCTGCACCGATATGAGCTGTGTTTTTCATGCCGACGTATGCAATTCCCGTTGTCTTTGCCTTGGCAATCGCAAGAGACATACTGAATTCGCCGCCAACCTGACCCAGTGCATGTGCACCATCCACAATGGCCCATGAAGGCCCCTCCCGGTCAATCACCGGCCGGCCGGTTACGTTCCAGCCACCGCCGGAAAGTCGCCGAATATACCCGGCCAGCAACTTCGAGCCATGAGTATAGACGCCCCAGGTATCGGCCAGCACGAGTGCGTCGGCTGTGGTTTGAGCATCAGACGGAGATACACCAATCCTGGTCAGTGCCTGCATACAAACGTCGTGCAGGGCTTCGACAGAAACAGCCATCTTTCACTCCAGTCTGTGAGGTTGAATATCGGTCGGATCAGTCAGATCAGTCAGATCAGTCAGATCAGTCAGATCAGTCAGATCAGTCAGATCAGTCAGATCAGTCAGATCAGTCAGATCAGTCAGATCAGTCAGATCAGTCGGATCAGTCGGATCAGTCAGCGAACCTTGTAGCCGAGGTTTGCCAGCATTGCTGCAAGCTGCTCGCGGAATTGATGTGGGAGCGGCAGAATTGGAGGACACGGGTCGCCCACTGGAGGTCCAATCATATTCAGCGCCGCTTTCATAACGCTGAACCAGTTTGCGCCTTCCCCACGTGAATGATACGCGCTGAACTGAAGTCTCATCAAAGGAGCCAGTTGTGCCCAGATTGTGCGTGCTGCCGGTAGATCACTGCGGATGGCGATTGCTTCATAGAGCTTCCTTGCGGCAGCTGGAACCATACTTGGAATTCCCGAGATCCATCCGTGAGCACCATGGGAAAGCCCCTCAAACGCCACGTTGTCGATCCCACAATAGACGACAAACTTCCGATCCGTCGCCTGGAGCAGCTGCACGATCCGATCCGGCTCCGGGTTCGACATCTTGACGCCCGCAATCGCTTTCTCTTCAAACAACTGCAGCAGATGCTCAGTCCGAAGATCGACGGCCGTTAGCGGAATATTGTGATACACGATTACCGGAATTCGAACGGCTTCTGCAATTCTGCGGAAGTGGTCCATCACCTGTGCCGGAGTTGGCGCCATATAATATGGAGGAACAATGAGCAACGCGTCGGCGCCGGCAGATTCGGCATGCTTCGACAATTCAACGGTGAGTCGGGTTGAATAATGATGAGTCCCCGCCAACACGGGGACTCGACCATTGTTCGCCGCAATCGCTGCCTCAAGAAGTCGCTTTCTGTCGCTGACTTCCAGGGCCGTAAATTCACCCGAACTTCCCAATGGCGAAATCGCGTTTGCACCTTCAGCGATGATCCAGTCAATATGTGCCGGCAATAACTCCAGCTGCAGACTGCCGTCGGCCCTGAACGGCGTAATTGTAGATGCACAAACCCCTTCAAATAACGGCTTACTCATTATGCATCAACTCCGTTCACGATATTTGGAAGCTTTTCACCACGGATCGCCATACCCACAATCCCCGCCACGGTTTCCCTGAGCTTTCTCACAGCCAATACACTGGCGGACGCAATATGGGCGGCAACGACCACGTTGTCCATTGTTAGCAACGGACTGTCCTTTGGAATCGGTTCCGGATCAAAGACATCGAGTCCGGCAGAAGAAACATGGCCTGAACGCAGAGCACCGATCAATGCCTCAGTTTCGATCAGATCCCCGCGAGCGACATTGATTATGATAACGCCCGGCTTCATCTTCGAAATTGTATCGCCGTTGATCATCTTTCTGGTGGAATCGGTGCTTGGACAATGCAGCGAGATTACATCACTCGTCGTCAGAAGCTCTTCCAAAGAGACGGGAGATGCTCCGAGTTCGCGAATGACTTCACCTTTCAGCATTGGATCATAGATCAGAACTCGACACTTAAACGCCAGAAGCCGTCGCACGACTTCACGACCAATTCGCCCGCAACCGACAAGTCCTACCGTAAGGTCTTTGAGTGTCTTCATTCCGGTCAATGGCACAGCCAGTTTCCAAGCGCCACTTCGAACCGTGAGAGAGTTTGGCTGGAGCTGTCGAGTTGCTGAGAGAACAAACGCGAGCGTTTGATCCGCAACTTCGTCGATGCAATAGTCCGGAACGTTACACACCGGGATACCACGTTCTCTAGCCGCAGCCAGATTGACGTTGTCCACTCCAATCCCATACCGAACGATCACTTTCGCCTTCTGCATGGCCGATATGACTTCCGCGTTGACGGGAGCAAACTGAGTAATCACACAGTCCGCATCACTCACCAGCGGTATCAATTCTGGCGCAGTCTTTTTCTCCTTAATCGCAACCAATTCGCAGCCAAGCGGCTGAAGGATTGCTGTTTCAACATCCAATGCCTCGAACGAATAGTCGGTCACAGCCACTTTCGGCATAACTGCAGACTCCGTGTCCTGACGCTCATCGCGAGCAGGATTCAGAATGATAAGGATTGACGAGCGAATTGTCTGACAATAAGATCGTACCGAAATCTGAACATCTGTCAAAGTGTCTTTAAGTAGCAGGCACTCTCCGAGTGCCGTCCGCCGTGTTTAGTAGCAGGCACTCTTCGAGTGCCGTCCGCTGTGTTTAGTAGCAGGCACTCTCCGAGTGCCGTCCGCTGTGTTTAGTAGCAGGCACTCTCCGAGTGCCGTCCGCCGTGTTTAGTAGCAGGCACTCTCCGAGTGCCGTCCGCCGTGTTTAGTAGCAGGCACTCTCCGAGTGCCGTCCGCCGTAAGCTGCTGCCGTATCGGGCGGACGGCAGACGGAGTCTGCCTGCTACAGAAAGACAGCAGATGGAATCTGGCCGTTACGAAGGAGAATGTGCGTTGCAAATTATTGAAAAGCAGCGGCTGAGCGACATCGTGGCGGACCGGATTCGTCGTCACATTGTTGACAACAACCTTCAACCGGGGGATCGGCTACCGACAGAACATGACTTCGCGGATTCACTCGGCGTCAGTCGACTTGCTGTTCGCGAGGCAACGCGGGCGCTGGGTTTCATCGGAGTAGTGGATGCGTCACCACGTCGAGGCCTTACCGTTGGGACCGTCGATTTTCAGCAGATGACTCCCTATCTGCAGTTCCATCCGGCGATCCGGAACGCGAGCCCAATTCAGCTGATTGATACTCGGATAATCCTCGAAACCGGCGGATTGCCGCTCGTCATGCAGAAGATGAAGGATGAGCCGCAGGTTACAGCAACCCTGTTTCAGGCAGCGGAAGATTTTGCGAATGCCAAAGAGCTATCTGCCATCATTCAAATGGACATCGCCTTTCATCGGTGCCTGCTGGAAGCCAGTGGCTTGTCTCCTTTGGTAGCGTTCGGCGACCTTCTGACTGCCTTCTTTCAGCGGTTTCGTGAAGGAATCAGGAAGGCCGAATGGAAGGCAGGAATTCAAACCCATTTTCAGATTCTCGAAGCTCTTCAGCAGGGCCAGCTCTCCACAGCCTGCAGCCTGTTGAGAGACCACATTGAAAGCCACCGACATCGGATCGAAAGCGGTGCAAATCGGGTGGCAGCATCACACCGGTCGGGAGAAACGTCATGAGTCTATTTGAGAAATCCGTCGGCACCTTCGGGCAGGTTAACACCTTATCGCAAGGGCGAATCCGGAAACTGGTTTCAGTTCTCGCAAAGGCGTGTTTGAATTCACTCTGCGTGTTGTCAGTTTTGACACCATCGCAAGCGTCCGCGCAGGATGATTTTGCAGAAGTCTCGTCCGGCTATTCGAAAACCGCGTTGCCGTTGCTTTCGAAATACTGCCTGGACTGTCACGCGACTGCAAAGCCTGAAGGAGAGCTGGACCTCGAACAGTTCACGGGGCTGGCTGAAGTACGTAAGCATCCGGAAACCTGGGTCAAAGTTGTCGAGATGCTTGATAACGGAGAAATGCCACCGAAAGACTCTGAGCAACCGACCCCGGAAGAACGAAAATCGCTTCGCACATGGGTAAAGACGTACCTCGACGCTGAAGCAATCGCCAACGCCGGCGACCCAGGCCCCGTGGTTTTACGTCGACTCAGCAATGCAGAATTCACCTATACCATCCAGGACCTGACTGGAGTTGCTCTGTTTCCTGCTCGCGAATTTCCAGTGGACAGTGCGTCCGGAGAAGGATTCACAAACACAGGAAGTTCGCTTGTGATGTCTCCGGCCATGGTCACGAAGTACCTCGATGCAGGTAAAGAGATTTCGAAACACATGGTTCTGCTTCCGGACGGAATTCGATTCTCTCCCCATCAGACACGCAATGACTGGACCAACGATACTCTGGATCGGATTCGTGAGTTCTACGGCCGATATTCTGAGCATGGCGGTGGTGATCAGGTCAATCTGCAGGGAATCATTTTCGCCACAAACGATGGCGGACGACTTCCCATCGTGAAGTACCTTGAAGCGACGCTTGCCGAGCGAGACGCGATTCAGTCGGGAAAGAAATCTCTGGCCAGCGTTGCTGCCGAGCGAGGTCTAAGTGAAAGGTATCTGACAAATCTCTGGCAGACACTCAATGCAGAGAATTCAGGCTCCTTTCTCCTGGATCATCTCCGCAATGAGTGGAAAGCAGCAACTCCGACAGATGCCGTACAATTGGCAACCGGGATTGCACGATGGCAAAACGGACTCTGGCGATTCACCACAGTCGGGCACATCGGCAAAACAAATGGTCCTGTTGCATGGATGGAGCCCGTCAGTCCGATTGCCCCTCGACAGGAGATCAGAGTTCCGTTTCCGGCAGTCGCAAATTCGGCAACACCTGCGTCAACATCACCCAAAGTGACACTTTACTTATCGGGCGTTAACGCCGGCGATAACGGTGAAGGGGACTATATCGTCTGGGACCGACCTCGGTTCGTTGCACCCGGTCGCCCGGATATTCTCCTGAAGGACCTCGGTGTGCTGACGGCAGCTTTGAACTCCCACCGCGACGAACTGTTTGACAGTGCTGATCGCTGCCTGGCCGCGGCGGCGGAAGCGGCAGCCGACGGTGCATCTGAAACCGATGTGACAGCACTTGCGCAGAAGCACAATATTCGCCCCGAGGCCCTCTCTGCATGGCTGGATTATCTTGGAATAGGCACGGCCGGCCCCGCGAGGATCGGAAACCTGCTGTCCCGCAAAGTGGAATCAATGTCCGGCTATGAGTTCATCAAAGGCTGGGTGGCCGATGATGCACTCAGCCTGATCGCGAACTCGTCCGATCAGCATGTCCGAGTTCCAGGAAATATGAAGCCTCATAGTGTCGCGGTGCACCCCACCCCGACACTTTCGATCGGCGTTGCATGGCGAAGTCCCGTTGACGGAACGTTTAGCCTCGAAGGCGCTGTGCAGCATGCTCACCCGGAATGCGGTAACGGTGTTGTCTGGTCTCTGGAGCTTCGACGAGGAAACACGAAACAGAATCTTGCAGCGGGAATCAGTCATGGAGCCGCAGTCGTTCCGGTTGGTCCCTTGAAGGACATCTCCATTCGTAAAGGCGATGTTGTCGCAATGGTCATCGGTCCTCGAGATGGAAATCATTCGTGTGATCTGACGGCCATCGATCTGACGCTGAAATCGGCAACTCAGGAGTGGAGCTTCGCAGGTGATCTCGCCCCCGATGTACTTGCGGGCAATCCTCATCCTGACCGACATGGCAATCCGGATGTCTGGCATATTTTCAGTGAACCTGCTACCGGATCCGCTGGTCATGTGATTCCAGCCGGCTCAATGCTTGCTCGCTGGCAGTCTGAAGCAGATATCTCAGCACGAAACGAGATTGGAAAACAGCTGAAGGCAGCTTTGGTCAGTCGAGGCCGCGATCTGGATCCTGCGAGTCCGGATGGGGCGCTTTATCAGCAGTTAACGTCTCTCAATGGACCACTGCTCTCTGCGGCTCTCATTTCACTCTCATCGAACCCCGCGGAATTTCCGGTTCCCGAAGACAGCCAGTTTGGCTTGCCGGCAAATCAGTTTGGCAGACATCCCGATGTCGGGGCAATTGAGCCAGCCAGCCTTTGCCTGAAAGCACCGGGTGTGATTACGATCGAACTGCCTGCCGATTTGATCGGGGGAAGCGAGTTTGTCACGTCCGCAAGTTTGCATCCAGTTGCAGGACGTGAAGGAAGTGTGCAGGCCAGTGCAGCTCTCACACCTCCGGAGATATCCGCGGGATTGAAGGCTGCTGGTGTCGAGTCCACTCCCGGAAGCGGGCCATGGACTTCGAATCTGCGAGGTGTGCAGTTGACATCTCCGATTCTGGTCGGTGATGGAAGTGCGGCCCGGCAGCGAATCGAGGCATCGTTCACCGAATTTCGCAATTTGTTTCCGGCGGCTTTGTGTTACACGAAAATCGTGCCTGTCGACGAAGTGGTCACGCTGACACTTTATTATCGTGAAGATGATCACCTGAAACGACTGATGCTGACCGAAGAAGAATGTCGGCAGCTGGATCAGCTCTGGGACGAACTGCACTACGTCAGTCGCGATGCTTTTGCACTTGTCGACGCGTACCAGCAACTCATGGAATTCGCAACTCAGGATGCAGACCCATCGGTGTTTGAGCCGCTTCGCGGACCCATTCACGCTCGAGCCGACAAGTTTCGAGAGATTCTGTCACAGAGCGAGCCGACTCACGTTGAGGCACTTGTCAGATTTGCGGAGCAGGCATATCGCCGACCGCTGACAACTTCAGAGGAAACACAGATTCGAAGTTTGTACTCAGAACTGCGCCGACTGGAGCTACCGCATGAAGAAGCGATCAGCACTTTGCTGGCTCGACTTCTCGTCTCTCCCGCTTTTCTGTACAGGCTTGAAACTCCGTCTGATGGTTTGGAGGCCGCTCCTGTCAATGACTGGGAGCTGGCAAGCAGGCTCAGCTACTTTTTGTGGTGTTCGCAGCCCGATGCTGAACTTCGTCAGGCAGCCGCAGATGGCCGACTCCGTGACCCGGAAGGTCTTCGTCTTCAGACTCGACGGATGATGAAGGACTCACGAATTCGTCGTTTGTCGACAGAATTCGCCTGCCAATGGCTGCATATTTACGATTTCGATCAGTTGGATGAAAAGAGCGAGTCTCATTTTCCAACCTTTCGAGAAGTTCGGCAGCCCATGTATGAAGAAGCGATTTTGTTCTTTACCGATCTGATTCAACGAGACGGCTCAGTGCTGGAGATCTTTGACGCAGACCATACATTCCTGAACGAAACACTCGCCGCTCATTATGGGATCCCCGGAGTTCAGGGACCTGAGTGGCGACGAGTGGACGGGATTCGCAAATACTCCCGAGGTGGAATTCTGGCACTGGGAGCAACCCTGACGAAGCAATCCGGTGCATCGCGAACAAGCCCAATCCTCCGTGGGAACTGGCTGTCTGAAGTGATCCTTGGTGAAAAGCTGCCAAAGCCACCCAAGGGAGTTCCACCACTGCCCGAAGATGAAGCTGCGGAAACACTGACGGTTCGTGAGCTTGTCGAACGACATACTCGTGATGAACGATGCTCCGGATGCCACCTTCGAATTGACCCATATGGGTTCTCGATGGAAGGATTCGATGCGATTGGGCGATCACGCACAACCGACCTTGGAGGCCGTCCAATTCAGACGAACACCAAAGTACTGGATGGTACGAAGCTCAGTGGATTTGAAGAACTCCGGCGCTATCTTGTCGATATTCGACGAGAAGCGATCCTCAGGCAATTCTGCAAAAAGCTGCTGGGGTTTTCACTTGGAAGAGCAGTACAATTGTCTGATGAACCGCTCCTCTCCGAAATGCAGAAACAGCTTCAGCAAAACGACTACAGGATCTCGGTTGCGATCGATTCGATTATTCAGAGTCGTCAGTTCCGAGAGATTCGCGGACGAGATGTTGTTGCCGAGAACTAGATGAAACATGGCCCCGATTCATAAAGGACGATTGCAATGACTCATTTGTTTTCACGTCGTACCATGCTGCGAGGCGCCGGAGTTACCATGGCACTGCCATGGCTGGAATCTCTGACGGTTTGGGGAGATCAGCCTAAGTCGCGGGAGCCAGGGAGTGAAGCCCCGGTGCGGCTCGCCATCATGTTTGCCGGGAATGGCTTCCACGGTACGGAGTGGTGGGCCAAGGGCGAAGGTGCGTCGATGGAATTTGGCAAAGTCCTGCAGCCATTGCATGACTTCCGTGAACGGACCCTGTTTATCAAGGGCCTGTATAACGCAGAAGCTCTGAAAGGCAACATTCACAGTTCTCAGACAGGAAATCTGCTCTCCGGTGCACCACTTGCATCGGGCGGTGAGATTCGTTCGGGCACCAGCGTCGACCAGATGCTTGCTCAGCACTATGGCCGAGAAACCAAAGTGCCGAGTCTGGTGTTGGGCTGTGAAAAGGCAAATCCATCGGTCCACAAGAACTATTCTATGTTGTACAGCTCGCACATTTCATGGTCGAGCCCAACTACTCCGACACCACTTGAGGTCTATCCGGCCCTGGCGTTTGATCGGCTGTTCAAAGACGAAGTCCAGAAGGGAGACCGAAGTGTCCTTGATGCCGTCCTTGCTGATGCTCAAAGCCTGCGAGGAAAGATCAGCCGAAATGATCAACGGAAACTGGATGAATACCTGGATTCGGTGCGGGAAGTGGAGCAGCGGATTGAACACTCCGGGAAACGTGGTGAACTTCAGGGCTGGCGGCCAACCCTGACTGAACCCAACATCAAACGACCCGCTGACGGCATTCCTCAGGACATCGCCGAGCACATGCGGTTGATGTGCGATATTCTCGTATTGGCATTCCAGACTGACACAACTCGTGTGTGTACGCTGAAGCTGAACAACGACCATTCCTCGCTGAGGTTCCCGAACCTGAACGTTGACTACATGATTCACCACCTGCTGTCGCATTCGGACACTGCAGACTGGCTGAAGGTCAATCAGTTCTTTCTTGAACAGATGGCCTATATGTGCCGAAAACTGGATGCGATACAGGAAGGCGAACGAACGGCCCTTGACAATTCAATGCTCATGTTGTGTTCAAGCATGATGACTGGAGCTCACGATGCAACTCAACTGCCGGTCGTGATGGTTGGCGGAGGAGGAGGATCAATCCGCGGTGGTCGAGTCCTTGACTATCGTGAGCAATCGAACCGTCAAATGTGTCGACTCTATATGTCGATGATGGAGAAGATGGGACTCCATGTCGACCACTTCGGAGACGCCACCGAAAAACTTCAGGAAGTCTAAAGTAGCAGGCACTCTCCGAGTGCCGTCCGCCGTGTTCCCGTAGCAGGCATTCTCCGAATGCCGTCCGCCGTGTTCCCGTAGCAGGCATTCTCCGAATGCCGTCCGCAAAGTACTACTGACATATCGGGCGGACGGCAGACGGAGTCTGCCTGCTACCGAAAACGCAGCGGACGGCAGACGGAGTCTGCCTGCTACCGAAAACGCAGCGGACGGCAGACGGAGTCTGCCTGCTACAGGAACCCCCCAATTATCCGGAGTCTGAGAAACTCATGAGGCAGACTGTGATTCTCCTGACCGCATGGTCACTGGCTTCCTGCCTTGTATTAGGTGATGAATCGAGCAGTGATCAGGAACAACACTTTGAACGGCACGTACGTCCGATTCTTGTGAGTGTTTGCTTTCGTTGTCACGGTGGGGAACGGACGGCAGGCGGATTGCGTGTCGATTCTCGGGATGCGTTGCTGAATGGAGGAGAATCCGGTCCAGCGATTGTGTTGGGCGACGCGGCTGGCAGTCTTTTGATCAGAGCGGTGCATCGAGCAGACGACGTATCTGCGATGCCCCCCGATCAGCCCCTTAACCCTGAGTCGGTGAATGCTCTGGAACAATGGATTCAAGGTGGAGCGTTCTGGCCCTCGACCAGCGGCAAATTCGAATCGGAGAAACACTGGGCCTTCGCTTCTCTTCGGCCATCCGAACAGGTTCAATCGAAACCGGGAGAAAACACCGAGGCTGGACTCCCGGAAGCCCAGCTTGCAGAACTTGCGAGTGTGATCGATCACTACATTGATGCAAAGCTGAGCGAAGCAAATCTCAAAGCGCTGCCTTCTGCAGACGATCGTACGCTGATTCGCAGAGCCGCGTTTGATCTGACAGGATTGCCGGCACACTCCGCCGATCAGTGGGAAGGCACTGTTCGCCGATTGCTTGAGAACGCTCACACCACCGCTGGCGATCAAAACACGGACCTGAATCAGGTGATCGAGTTATTACTGCGGTCACCACAATATGGCGAAACCTGGGGCCGACACTGGCTGGACATTGTGCGTTACGCTGACACCGCAGGGGAAAACTCTGACCATCCCCTGCCACATGCATGGAAATACCGCAATTGGGTCATTGACTCATTCAATCAGGGCAAGCCATACAATCAATTTGTTCGAGAACAAATCGCTGGCGACATTCTGGCGAGAAAGCTGGCAGAATCAGCAACCACCAGCGGTGGTCCAGACACGGCACTTAATCAGCGATATGCAGATTTGATCGTTGCCACTGGTTATCTTGCCATTGCCAGAAGATTTGGTCATGACATTGATAAAGACATGCATCTGACACATGAAGACATCATTGATACCTTTGGTAAGTCGTTTTTAGGCCTGACGATTGGATGTGCTCGCTGCCATTCTCACAAGTATGACCCTATCAGCGCGGAAGATTACTATGCGCTATATGGAATCTTTGACAGTACTCGCTTTGCATTCCCAGGGTGTGAACCCCAGCAGATGCCTCGCGACCTTGTGTCGACCCTGCCACCTGCCGAGGAACAGCGGCGATTTCGGGATTATCAGGCACCCATTGAGGTACTGAATCAAAAGATCGTTCAACTTGAAGAGCAACAAAAGACCGCATCTGTCAGCCCGGAGAAAGCAAAAGAGCTTCAGCTTCGAATTGCCGAAGGTGCTGTTGAGGATGGAGGACAGAACGCTTTGACCGCTGATGCGGTTCCGGCATTAAAGTCAATTGTTGTGCGTCGAGGCGATCTGTTGGTACTTTCGATTTACCCACATGGAAACTATGGAGCTGACACAACTCTGATCGAGTTGGAGATTCAGGAATTGTCTGGGAACGGTTCGCGGTGGAACCTCAATGAAGTGCTGACAAACTTCATCGTTTCAAATCCACATCCCGGCACAACACAGGCCAAAGGGGGATGGGCGTTTCTCGACGTGCGGTCGGGCATTCAGCTTTTACCGGAAGCAATCTCCGCGCTGAACGATCAGCCGGCACTGCAGGCATGGCGCAATGGCGACAATCCAGCAGTATTTGTTAACTCATCAGACGCCGCGGTCCCGGTCTGGACATCGCTTCCGGCGAAGTCTGTTTTTGTTCATCCCGGGATCGATGGGCCGGTGGCCATTGGCTGGATCAGTCCAGTTGAAGGCCAAATCACAGTCACTGGTCGAGTCGCAGATGCGCATCCTGGGGTGGACGGCGTTGACTGGACACTGGACCTCTATCCAGACGATGTGACAGAATCGGTGGTCGCTTCTTCAAAACTGCTGCAGGAAATCAGCACTTTGAGGCAGGAACGCGACAAACAGAAAGCAGCGATGCCGGCGCCGGCGGTCGCTTATGCTGTCTGGGAAGGCAACATACACGACTCCGCCATACACGAGCGTGGTGATCCGGAGAAACCGGGAGCTGTGGTCCCGCGTCGATGGTTGTCGATGTTTGGATCTGCTGAACTGGGCACAAACGATCGCAGCGGTCGGCTGGAACTGGCTGAGCGACTCACATCCTCGGAGAATCCGTTGTTCTCGAGAGTCATGGTGAATCGAATTTGGCAATATCACTTTGGGGAGGGACTTGTCAGAACACCAAATGACTTTGGCACCCGCGGGCAGGCACCTTCGCACCCGGAATTGCTGGACTGGCTTGCGAAAGAATTCGAAGTCAGCGGCTGGAGTATCCGCCATATGCATCGAATCATTATGCGAACAAATGCCTGGCGCCGAGCAAGTCTGCCGATGAGTGAAGAGGAGAATGTCCTCTGTCGCGAGGCACTGGAAATCGACGCAGGAAACTCACTTTTGTGGAAGCATTCGCGTCGACGGTTGAGTGCAGAAGAGCTGCGTGATTCGTTGCTGTTTGCCTCCGGAGAATTGGATCTGACACCCGGGACGGCTCATCCTTTTCCGCCGGAGAGCACCTGGGGCTTCAGTCAGCATAACCCATTCAGCGCCAACTATGACACCAATCAGCGAAGCGTGTATCTGATGGTGCAGAGAAATCGACGTCACCCGTTTTTGGGACTCTTCGACGGCGCGGATCCGAATGCCAGTACGCCTCAGAGACAGTCAACAATTGTCCCGACGCAGGCACTTTACTTCATGAATGATCCCTTCGTTTTCTCCTGTGCCGAACAGCTGAATGAGCGACTGCAGGCGGCCGACGGAGACGCTGCAAAAACCAACCTGCTTTTCATTCGCTGCCTGCAGCGGTTGCCCAGTAACGAAGAAGTCCAGAGCACTCAGCGATTTGTCAGTGAGTATACAACACTCCTGCATGGCGTGCCGGAAGACGAACGATTAAGGCAGGCCTGGGCGGCGCGATGCAGACTCATGCTGTGCAGCAATGAATTCTTATTTGTTGAATGACACTGGAGGACTCAGATGATAACACAGCCCTTTCAGGCCCAGCGCCGGACATTTCTGAAGTCTTCCGTGGCCGGGTCAATGCTGATGTCCGGACTGATGCATGAGTTGCTGGCGGCTGAGAATCAGTCGCCAGGGAGTTCGAACGCTGCCGGAACACACCATCCTGCGAAAGCAAAATCAGTGATTTTCCTGTTCATGAGCGGCGGCGTGTCGCACGTGGACTCGTTTGATCCCAAGCCATCTTTAATTCGTGATCATGGCAAAGAAGTCACGCTCGACCACCCGGAAGCCAGAAACCGACCAGGGTACGAGAAGCTGTATCTGAAGAAGCCGGACTGGACGTTTGCACCTCGTGGGAACAGTGGCATCGAGACCAGCGATTTGTTTCCGCATGTTTCTGGACAGATCGATGACATCACACTGATTCGATCGATGCATACCAGTCATTCGAACCATTACAACGCGACGCTCGGGATGCACACAGGTTCGTTTGCCTTTGCTCGGCCAAGTATTGGAGCGTGGCTGAGTTATGGACTCGGAACAATGAATCAGAATCTCCCGTCGTTCATTGTGCTTGCACCGCAGATGCCGTACGCGGGAACTCAGGTGTGGGCTTCGGACTTTCTGCCTGGTGAGCATCAGGGAACACGAGTCGTTCCGGGCAGTGAGCCGATTCCGAATCTTGTGAGACGCGTTCCGACAACAACACGACAGGAAATGGAACTCGCCGCCCTGAAGGAAATCAATACAAACCACCTTCGCAATCGACTGGACGATCCGCAGTTGATTGCTCGGATGAAGTCGTTTGAAACTGCATTTGGAATGCAGTCAGCGATGCCTGAAGCACTGGACCTTGCGTCAGAGACAGACAATACGCTCTCGATGTATGGTATGGAGCGAAACCAGACTGAAGGATTCGGCTGGCAGTGTCTCGTCGCACGACGCCTTGTAGAACGTGGCGTACGTTTTGTGGAGTTGATTCATACAGGGTCGAGCGGCAACTGGGATTCGCATGGAAACATGGCCGACCATCGTCGACTTGCGCCGCAGGTGGATCAGCCAATCGCAGGACTCATCCAGGATTTGAAACAGCGAGGACTATTCGACGATGTGCTCATCGTCTGGACGACCGAATTCGGGCGGACACCGTTTAATAATACGGCTGAGAATCCGGGCCGCGAGCACCATAACTGGGGGTTCAGTTCATGGTTGGCCGGAGCTGGAGTGAAGCGGGGACACGTCCACGGTGCGACGGACGAACATGGAATCCGGGCCGTTGAACAGCCCGTTCATGTGCATGACTTCCATGCAACCATCCTGCACCTGATGGGACTTGACCACACTCGTCTGACTTGGCGCCATGCCGGTCGAGATTACCGTCTGACGGACGTGCACGGTGAAGTCGTAAACGACATCCTGACCTAGTAGCCACTGCCTTTGGTGAACATAGGTTTCGATTCTCAGAAATGAAGACACCTGCGTTTGGTTTGGAATCTGCGAAAAAACCGAAGCGAGACGGACGCGGCCGGGCGAAATGAGGAATTTGCGGAAAATTGCGACTCGGAGTTCCCAGAAGACGGCATCTATGGCTTGTTTTCGGGGTCGGAGGTTGTGAGAATCCGGCCGATTTGTTGTTGTCACGAGATACCCCGAGGGTGTGTCAACGACTCATAGCTTCAAACTGGCTCGTTTTCATCTAAAGATTGTTTCATCAAAGAACTATGTCTCAACTCCGCAATCCCGATAGTGCAACAGCGCCCAGTCAGGCGACCGAACCCGCGACCAAAGTCGTGAGGGCGGGGGCGATTGCAGTCGGCGGAGTGGGCGATTCTGCAACAGCATCAGCAAATCAGACGTACGCTGACTCGATCCGAACGTCATCAGAAATGACGGTGTCAAGCTCTCATACCAATTGTATGACGGCGTCAAGCATTCAGGTTTTCGATAAAACGGCGTTCGGAAAAGCAAATCTGAACAAAGTTAAGACGTCAACGAGCGTGAATCGAGTGGCGGAGGCTGCATCCAAACGCGCGGCAGTGATTGTCCGCGTGAAAAACGCGGCGACAAACGCCGCGTAGCCACCTTCGCAGACCCAAAACCATGTGCGTCATGCGAGTCCCGGTGGCAGAATCGATGCGCACGCCGCGCCGACCGGTTAAAGTTGGCAAGAGTCCGAAAAACACCGTGTCCTGAAGGTGCCTTACTGTAAGTGACTTGAAAGACTGATTCCATGGAAGACATTCGCGGCAACCAGTATCCGGCTCCGTTTTCACCTCCGTTTGGAGCACCTGAGGCCACCGGGTTGTATGACCCTCAGAATGAACACGAAAACTGTGGCGTGGGATTTGTCGCCCACATCAAAGGTCAGCGTTCCCGCCAGATCATCGATGACGCCGATCGAATTCTTCGACACATGGACCATCGCGGTGCCTGTGGCTGCGAAGAAAACACGGGCGACGGCGCCGGAATGCTCACCGCCCTGCCCCACGGGTTCCTTGCCCGCGTTGCCAAAGAAGATCTCGGTGTAACTCTGCCGGAACCAGGACGCTACGCCGCAGGGGTTGTCTTCCTTCCGCAGGATGCTGAACAGCGAGCAACCTGCCGCAAAACGGTTGAACAGCTGATTGTTCAGCAAGGACAAACTCTGCTCGGCTGGCGGCCACTCCCTGTTGATTTCGACGGCGCTGACATTGGTCGAACCGCCCGACTGTTTGCACCGGCCATGGAAATGCTGTTCGTCGGTGCAGCTCCTGGACTTGATCAGGAAGCCTTTGAACGACAGCTGTTCATCATTCGTAAGCTGGCAAGCCATAAGCTCCGCAATAGTCAGATGTCACAGGCACTGGCATTTTATGTGTGCTCACTTTCCACAAAGCTGATCATCTACAAGGGGATGCTTACGTCGCATCAGGTTGTGAAGTTCTTCCGCGACCTTCAGGCTCCGGATTACGACAGCCATCTGGCCATGGTGCATTCGAGGTTTGCGACGAACACATTCCCCAGCTGGGACCGAGCACAGCCGCTCCGGTTTATGAGCCACAACGGTGAAATTAATACCGTCAAGGGCAATTCAAACTGGATGTTTGCTCGCCAGGGAATGATGAAGAGTGGACTTTTCGGAGAAGATCTTCAGAAGTTGTTTCCGATCATCGAACCACACACATCAGACTCCGGCTGTTTCGACAACGCTCTTGAAATGCTGTACCACTCCGGAAGAACACTTCAGGAAGTGGTCATGATGATGGTGCCGGAGGCATGGCAGAATCATTCAACGATGCCCGAGCACAAGCGTGCATTCTATGAATATTACTCGGCTCTTCAGGAACCGTGGGACGGACCGGCATCGATTTCATTTACAGACGGCCATTTCATTGGAGCGACTCTGGACCGAAATGGCCTGCGTCCAAGCCGTTACTATGTCACGAAAGATGACCGTGTCGTAATGGCAAGTGAAGTCGGCGTTCTTGACATTGAACCCGAAAACGTTGCCTACAAGGGTCGACTTCAGCCAGGTCGCATGTTCCTTGTCGACTTTGCACAGGGACGGATCATCGATGACGCTGAACTCAAGGCAGATGTTGCTTCCCGACGCCCCTATAAGCAGTGGCTCGAAGAGCAGCGAATCCTGCTGAGCGAACTTCCAAAGGTTACGCCTCCTGAGCGAATTGTTGATCAGGAACTGCTCAACAAGATGCAGGCCTTTGGCTATACGTCCGAAACCATGGACTTCATGCTGTTGCCTCTGTTGAAGGCAAACAAGGATCCCATTGGCTCAATGGGCAACGATGCTGCCCTTGCGTGCCTCAGCGACCAGCCACGCATGTTATACGATTACTTCCATCAGCTGTTTGCTCAGGTGACAAACCCCGCGATCGACTCGATTCGCGAAGACGTCATTATGTCGCTCGAATGTTACATCGGTCCGGAAGGCAACCTGCTGGATACCCTGCCGGAATCCTGCCATCGACTGGCCGTTCCTCATCCCATTCTCACCAACCACCAGATGGCAAATCTGAAGGGGATGGACTATCGGGGCTGGAAGAGCAAGGTCATCGATATTACATATCCAAAGTCAGAAGGTGCGGCAGGACTTCAGCCCGCGTTGAAGAGGATTTGTCAGGAAGCTCGGGATGCAATCCGGAATGGCTTCGGTCTCGTTGTGCTCTCCGACCGAGCCATCAGTGCCGACCGAGTCCCCGTCAGTGCACTGATGGCAACCGGAGCAGTCCACCATCATCTCGTCCGCCATGAAGAGCGAACGCAGATTGGCCTTATTGTTGAAACCGGAGAGGCTCGCGAAGTCCATCACTTCTGTCTCCTGATCGGATATGGAGCCGATGCTGTCAGCCCTTACCTGGCTCTGTACGCATTGCGTCAGGCACGCATTGATGGGAAGCTCACCGAGGATTGGGAAGATGATCGTATCATCGCCTCCTACCGATCCGGTGTTGCCAACGGCCTGCTGAAGGTCATGGCTAAGATGGGGATTTCGACCCTTCAGAGTTACAAGGGAGCACAGATCTTTGAAGCTCTTGGGCTCTCACAGGATGTAATCGACCTGTGTTTTGCCGGAACACCCAGCAGAATTAGAGGTGTTGGATTCGATGTTCTGGCTCAGGAAGCTCTGATTCGACATCATCTGGGTTTCCCGGAAAATCCCGACAGCATTTCTCATGAACTGCCGAATCCAGGGTTGTATCACTGGCGTCGAGTCGGTGAAAAGCATGCGTGGAATCCGCATACAATCGGACGAATTCAACAGGCGGCCAGAACCGGCGACAAGAATGCGTATCGGGACTTTTCTTCGCTTGTGAATAAAGAAACGGCGCGACAGTGCCATCTTCGTGGACTCCTGAAGTTTCGTAAGGGGACCCCTGTACCACTGAATGAAGTGGAAAGTGCGGCCGAGATCGTGAAGCGATTCTGCACGGGTGCCATGAGCTTCGGATCAATTTCCGCGGAGGCTCATGAATCACTTGCGATCGCTATGAACCGTATTGGCGGAAAGAGCAATACGGGTGAAGGCGGTGAACGGTACGAACGATTTGAACCAATGGAGAACGGTGATTCTCGCCGATCCGCCATTAAACAGATCGCTTCCGGACGATTTGGGGTGACGTCGTGGTACCTGACGAATGCCGATGAACTCCAGATCAAGATTTCTCAGGGGGCAAAGCCCGGAGAAGGCGGTGAGTTGCCCGGTCACAAGGTCGATAAGGTCATCGCGTCAACCCGACTGTCAACTCCCGGGGTGGGGCTCATCAGCCCGCCACCGCATCATGACATTTACTCAATTGAAGACCTGAGTCAGCTAATCTTCGACCTGAAAAACACGAATCGCGCTGCCCGAATTTCGGTGAAGCTCGTATCGGAAGTAGGTGTCGGTACGATTGCTGCCGGTGTGGCGAAAGGTCATGCGGACAATATCCTGATCTCAGGATTTGAAGGCGGAACCGGTGCGTCTCCGCTGACGAGTATCAAGCATGCCGGACTTCCATGGGAACTGGGAATTGCAGAGACTCATCAAACACTGGTGATGAACGACCTTCGCAGTCGAGTTCGCCTGCAGACTGACGGACAGCTGAAGACCGGACGCGATGTTATCATCGCCACGATGCTGGGGGCCGAAGAATACGGTTTTGCCACCGCGCCGCTGATCACTCTCGGCTGCATCATGATGAGAAAATGCCATCTCAATACCTGTCCCGTTGGAATTGCCACACAGGATCCGGTCCTGCGGAAGAAATTCCACGGGAAGCCTGAGTATGTCGTGAACTACCTGTTCATGGTTGCGGAAGAGACTCGGGAACTGATGGCAGAACTCGGCTTCAGGACCATCAACGAGATGGTTGGACGCTCAGATATGCTTGAACTCGACGAAACCGTGACTCACTGGAAGGCTCGTACTCTCGATCTGTCTCCAATCCTGACTCCGGCTCAGAAGCCCTATCCTCACGCTGGCACGTTCTGCACAGTTGACCAGAAGCACGGTCTGGAAAACGTTCGCGACATGGAACTGCTCAGGAAGTGTGAACCTGCACTGCGAGAGAAGAAGCATGTCAGAATCGACACAACGATTCAGAACATCGACCGGGCATTTGGGACGATTCTGAGCAACGAAGTCAGCAAGGCGCACGGTCAATTTGGACTTCCGACAGAAACGATTCATATCAAGGCGAAGGGGTCTGCCGGACAAAGCGTTGGTGCATGGCTGGTCCACGGGATCACGATTGAAGTCGAAGGTGACGCAAACGACTATGCCGGCAAGGGACTGTCAGGTGGACGACTGATCGTCTATCCTCCAAAGCAAGCTGACTTTGCCGCAGAAAAGAACATTGTGATCGGAAACGTGGCTCTCTACGGAGCAACATCCGGAGAAGCTTACTTCCGAGGCATCGCCGCTGAACGGTTCTGTGTCAGGAATTCTGGTGCCTGGGCGGTCATTGAGGGTGTGGGTGACCATGGCTGTGAATACATGACCGGAGGCCGTGCCGTGATTCTGGGACCAACCGGTCGCAACTTTGCGGCTGGAATGTCTGGCGGTGTGGCTTATGTGTTTGATCCCGACAACCGGCTGCTTGTGAACTGCAATCTGGAAATGGTCGAATTGGAAGATGTCACGGCGGACGAGGATGTGAAAGAGCTGCGTGAGTTGATCGAGAACCACGTAAAGTTTACGGACTCGGCTGTTGGTCGAAAAATCCTCACCAACTGGTCAACGTCACTCGGACAGTTCCGCAAAGTGATGCCTGTGGACTACAAGCGAGCGCTTCGGGAAATGGCAGCGGAGAAAGCTGCCGTCTGATTGGGAGCGGTCCTGAGTTCACTGAACGAGATTACGATCTACCTGGAAATACGAAAGTCACTACGATGGGTAAGCCCACAGGCTTCAAGGAATACAAGCGGCAGATACCAGCAGACCGAGAACCATTGTTGCGAATTCTGGACTGGAAGGAATTCCATGATCATATGCCCAAGGACTCACTCCAGGTCCAGGGGGCTCGCTGTATGGATTGCGGTGTTCCGTTTTGCCATACCGGAGACATGATGGCGAATATGGCCTCCGGTTGCCCCATCAACAATCTGATTCCGGAATGGAACGATCTGGTCTTCCGGGGACGCTGGAAGGATGCACTGGATCGATTGCACAAGACAAACAACTTCCCGGAATTTACCGGCCGAGTCTGTCCTGCTCCCTGTGAGGGGTCTTGCTGTCTGGGAGTCATTGAGCCTCCAGTGACAATCAAGAACATCGAGTGTTCGATTATTGATTACGGCTTTGAACAGGGTTGGGTCAAGCCCGAACCTCCGACAGTCAGAACCGGCAAAAAGGTGGCTGTTGTTGGCTCCGGGCCTGCGGGTCTGGCGTGTGCAGCACAGTTGAATAAGGCCGGGCATCTTGTAACGGTCTATGAACGAGATGACCGAGTCGGCGGCTTGCTCATGTATGGAATTCCCAACATGAAGCTCGATAAGTCGGAAATTGTTGATCGCCGTGTCCGTCTTCTTCAGGAAGAAGGCATCACGTTTGTGACTCGAACGGAAATCGGACGCGACCTTCCGGCTGCAAAGCTCAAGGAACAGTTTGACGCAATCGTTCTGTGTACCGGAGCAACACGTCCTCGCGATCTTCCAATTCCAGGCCGCGACCTGAAAGGAATCCACTATGCAATGGACTTCCTGCGACCCAATACCCGCAGCTTGCTGGATTCCGGTCTTGGTGACGGTCAATACATCAGCGCTAAAGATAAGCATGTCGTTGTGATTGGTGGTGGGGATACCGGCAATGACTGCCTGGGGACTTCTCTTCGCCACGGCTGCAAGTCAATCGTGAACTTCGAAATCGTCGAACGCCCACCACTCGAACGTTCACCAAACAACCCATGGCCGCAGTGGCCACGAGTGTTCCGTGTGGACTACGGTCACGAAGAGGCAGAAGCAAAGTTTGGCCGCGATCCTCGTGAATTCTGTATTCAGACCGTTGAGTTTCTCAGCGACGGACAGGGAAATGTTCGAGCTGTGAAAACCTGCGAAGTTGACTGGCAGACAATGACCGAAGGTGGACCTCCGTTTGTTCCGATCCCAGGAACAGAAAAGGAGTACCTTGCCGATCTGGTCTTCCTCGCTCTTGGGTTCCTCGGCCCCGAACACCCGGTTGCTCAACAATTGGGTGTTAATATCCGCGAAGGCCGCGGTGGCATGAGCTGGTACACAGCTGACCATGAAAAGTACACAACCAACGAGGCAAAAGTATTCGTTGCTGGTGACTGCCGACGTGGTCAGAGTCTTGTCGTTTGGGCGATCAACGAAGGCCGCGGAGCAGCCCGGGAAGTCGACCGCTACCTCATGGGCACAACCGATCTGCCATAGTCGAAAAAGTAGCAGGCACATTCCATGTGCCGTCCGCCAAACTCTGCCAGCGCGGCGCGGACGGCATTCGGAGAATGCCTGCTACCGTAGCAGGCACATTTCATGTGCCGTCCGCCAAACCCTGCCGGCGAGGCGCGGACGGCAGACGGAGTCTGCCTGCTACCGTAGCAGGCACATTCCATGTGCCGTCCGCCAAACCCTCACCACCGCGGCGCGGACGGCATTCGGAGAATGCCTGCTACTTTACTACGGCATCAGGATAATCTTGCCGGACAGTTGACCGCTGGATTGCAGAGTATTCTCTTCCTGAAGTCGATGAGCTTCTGCGGCTTGAGACATGGGCATTACACGGCTCACTTGTGGTTTCCATGCACCGCTTGCGGCGAATGCGTTGAGTGCTTCCGCTGCGGCTCGCTGCTCGTCGGGACTGGCGTTGAACATTGCGAAGCCGATCATACGCAGATCTTTTACGTAGAACGGACCAACGGGAAACTCCGGGCGAGCATCTCGTCCTGCCATCAGGATGATTCTGCCGCGTATTGCCATCAATGGAACACATCGATCAAGTGTCGGAGTACGCAGTGTTTCGAACCAGACATGAATCGGCCCCGTCTTTGCGGTGATCTCTGCGAATCGAGCATCAATGTCTTCATTGCGATACTGAATGACATGATCAGCTCCCAGTGCCCTGCACTGGTCGGCTTTTTCAGCAGACCCTGCTGTGGTGATCACCGTTGCTCCTGCCGCTTTTGCAAGCTGAACAACCGATGAGCCCACGCCTCCGGTCCCGCCATTCACGAATACAACTTCACCGCTTCGAAGTCCGGCATGCAGGAACAAGCCAAGATGTGCTGTGATCCCGACCAAAGCACCGGCAGCGGCTTCTGCGGAACTGATGTTTTCGGCAACCGGGTACAACCACTGTTCATGAATGGCACAGTATTCTGAGAATGTCCCCTGTCGGCCAAACAGCCCCTGATTACTGCCCCAGACTCGGTCTCCTTTTTTGAATCGACCTGCATTGGTGCCGATTTCTTCCACAACGCCGCAGACATCGCAACCTGGAACCCATGGAAAGGGCAGCTCAAATTTGACGATTCCGCCTCGAATATAAGTATCAATCGGATTTACGGCCACCGCTTCTACTCTTACAAGCACTTCACCTGGCCCGGCCTTCGGCGTAGGCAGATCGCCATATTGAATCTGATTCCACGGCCCGGTCTGACTGATATACGCTGCTTTCATCTGTTGAATCTCCGATTCCTGCTTAAGTTTCACGCAGCTTGTGGACCCAGCCTGACTAAGCACTCCGAGAGCCGAGCCCCCGTCCGTTCATGACCAAATACCCAATCACCACGCTACAACACAGCATACTGGCTCCCACACCAATGTGGAAACTCAACGGCGAGTACACCCAACGAACGATATGCTGGCCGGCAGGGACATCTACGGACCTTAGAAATCCTCGAACAGAACCTGGACGTGCTTCTGCACCGTCCACATACACCTTCCAGCCCGGAACCATGAGTTCGCGAAGGTGGACAGCAGAGTCATTTGCGAGGTCTACCTCGAATTCAACATCTTCCGGCAGCTTCCGAATAAACTTCCATTGAATCGGTTTCCGATCGTCATCCAGAGCGACTCGAGATGGGGCATCGATCACCCGGTACAAAAAGCAGGAGTCATTTCCTCGAGACCAGACTCGATTCAAAAACGCATCGGCCCCTGATGCAACCAGCTCAACACCATGCGATGGAACTCGAATTCTTTGAGTCGTCAGAATGTGGGTCACTCCGCGCTCCCGCAAAATGACCAGTTCCTCGTCGGAAGGAAACACATCATCGGACTCCGGCGGACTTCGGCGGTAGCGAATTTCGTCTTCAAAGTACTCTGAGGGCCCAAGTCCCAGATATTGGGGTACGGAACTGACACCGTAAAGATTGGCAACGTTTGGACCGGGGGCAAGGAGCCTTACATGTTCAGGGCCAAGTCTGGCGATTTCTTCCCGAATCCAGCTGTCACGAAGGCCGTTCAGAGGCGGTGAAGCAACCGTCAGCGCATCGCGAATTGGAAATCGGGAAGACATCAGAAGATCCAGGAGCGTGATCGCGAACAGAATTATCAGCAAGATGTATCGACTGCTGATTCGCTTCTTTCGCCAGAACGTATCCAGTCCGCCCGCGACAAGGACAGAAACTCCCATTGTTGTGATGATCGTGTATCTGGCTGGCCCCATGAAGAAACCGAATCCAGGCAAATGCTGAAATACTGCAACCAGCCATCCGGTCGCATAGATCACTGCAGCGATGGACAGGATCCACCATGTCCAGCGGATTTGACGCGACAGTTGACTTCGGTATCGTTCATTAACCAGCGACGCAGTCAGAAGGAGCAATGGCAACAGCCCAAAATACAAGTGAGCTTCAACCGGGTTGGAATCCGCCTTAATGCTGAACAGAGGATACTTCAGCATTTCGCGGGTCTGTGCCATTTCCGGTGTATGCCAGTACCACCATGACGCAACAATCTGAGTCAGGTAAATCGGCGGCAGATGCCCATAGGCGGGATTGAAGACCGCTCCGGCTCCGTGCCGCTGGCTTGCCAGTTTAAGCTCGATTGTGGGGAGCAGCTGAACCGCAGCGAGTCCAGTCGAAATGAGGATTGCCAGCAGAATACCAGCCGGGCGTCCCATCCTGAACCTCGACCAACGGATTTCGCCTCCCGCCAACTCCTGCGCCGGATGGCGGAGAAACACATGCAAGAGCGAATACGCAATGCAGGACAGTTGAGTAATGAATGCCAGAGTAAAATGTCCGGCGAGCATGTGAATTGCGAAACAGCCAGCGAGTACCATCAATCGTCGTACTGAAGAATGTTCCAGCCACCGAACTGTCATCCAGAGACACGCGGGAAACCAGACTCCCCCGACAATGCTCCACTCCAGCGAAAGTCTCGCGGGAAACCAGCCGTACACAAAGATCATGCCTGCAAAGAGGGCGGCCAGACTGGATACACCTTGAGATCTGACAAATCGCCAAGCCAGTACAAAGGCCGCCGCATAGTGAAGCAGGATGCTGTAACTGTATGCTCGATTGATATCAAACAGGCGATACAGAATCTGATTTGTCGGATAGAAGATCGCGGCCTGACTTTCGGCATGCAGAGGATAGCCGAGCGCGGTGCGATCATGCCACAGCGGAATACGTCCCTCATGAAACGCTTCCGCCATGACCTGTTTCTGAGGAAAGAAATACGAATACGTATCTCCCCCGACAAGTCCACCACCAGTCAGCAGCGGATACCAGACACCGCCGGCGAGCAGGCATCCAACAATGACGGCTAACAGCCAGTCGGACCAGCAGACTTCATCGCGTCGATCAAGGGGGTTTATCATGCGACGTCAGCAAAGAATCCCGGGACGCTAGTCAACATAGGCATCAAATACTCGCACCTGCGCCCACGAGGGCTTATTCTCGACAATAAACGCCTGATGTCGTTCGCATACCTGATACTGATCATGCGCAGCTTTGGATTCAAATACGACATGCAGAGCCACATGAAAGGAGAGATCGTTCACGGGACGCTGAAATTCGGGTGCCAAAGTCCCGGCCGCATAGAACACAACACCGGGGTGACCTTTCAGATATTTATGGCAATCACTCACCAGTTTCTGAATCGCCGCTTCAGAGGAATCGTGGAGCGTGAAGTAGACCATATGAGAGAGCATCGACATCAGACAACCATTCGTAACAATTAGGGTCTGTCCAGAAAAGAAACGTCAAGCGGAAACGATTTCCGCCGCAATCCGTTCAGTATGACGCATCGTGCTCAGCCTTCCAGCGAACGCACCCCACAAAATGTGCCGTCCCCCCAAAAGTAGGCATCACGCTCCGCCGTGATGTCGAGCCGTCGTTCGAACCCTGGCTTGTATTCACCGTTTTCCGGGCGAGAATCGCAGCCAGGTCTTCAACATCACGGCGGAGCGTGATGAGTACTTTTTTTTAACCGGCTGTAATCAAACGAAGACTTCGGGGATCACGTGACCGTCACGAACGATCATGACTGGGCGGCCACTGGTTGTGTGGTACTCCGTAGTATGGTCAATTCCAAGAGCATGATAGAACGTCGCTGCAACGTCATCGGGACTGTAGCCGTCATGTTTTGGCATACTTCCGGTTTCATCGCTTTCACCGAGAACCTGACCCCCACGAACACCTCCTCCGGCGAGCAGCATAAACATGTTTCTTGGGTAGTGATCGCGGCCGTTGCGTTCCTTATTGATCCTGGGAGTTCTGCCAAACTCTCCGGTCACAAACACAATTGTTGACTCAAGCAGGCCTCGTTCGGCGAGCCCATTGAACAAGGCGGAAATCGCACTGTCGAACGATGGCAGCTGGCGAGTTTTCAACAGATTCCAGTTATCGTTATGAGTATCCCAGCCCCCATTGCTGACCGTTACAAATCGGACACCCGCCTCCACCAGACGCAGTGCCAGCAGGCAGCTGCCGCCGAATCCGTTCCTGCCAAACGTATCAGCGAATTCGGGCTTTTCGTGACTGATATCAAATGCCTCTCGCGCCTTTGTTGAGGTAATCATGGTATGAGCCTGCTGGCCAAAGGAATCCAGCCCCTCCAGAAGCTGATTCTGCTTCTCAAAGTCACCAAACGTATTGTCGAGCTGCGACAGCAGGTTGGATCGCTTTTCGACCTCCTCAATCGTAAGACCACCACCAAGTGACATACCACGAACTCGAAACGGTGTTCCGATCTGAGGCGTCGCTGTTGTATTCATGGGTGCGTAGCGAACACCCAGATACCCAGGTCGCTGAGCACTGTTTGGAATGGCAACAAACTGTGGAAGCTCGGGTGACCCCTGAAGTTCTCGACTGATGACCGCGCCGTAACCTGGAAATTCAAGCGAAGGAAGTGGTCGATTCCCTGTATTCACGTATTCAGTGCCAAGTTGATGTGCAGCGACAGAGTGAGTCACTCCTCGCAACAGGGTAAATTTATCCATACACGTGGCAATTCTCGGAAGATGCTCGGAAATCTGAACTCCCGGCAAATTCGTCTGGATCGGACTGAACTCTCCTCGATATTCGTCGGGTGCTTCCGGCTTCATATCGAACATATCCATGTGCGACGGTCCGCCGTTGAGATTTACAAAAATCGCGGACTTAGCCTTTGCTCCGGATCGAACCTCTCCGGCCTCTGTCATCTTTAGATAACTGGCCAGCGTTAACCCTGCTCCCCCGGCAGCGCCAGCTCGCAGAAAGTCGCGGCGGCCAATTCCGTCACAAGTTCGATGAAACGACATATCCGATACCCCCATCCAGGTCTTTTTCGAAACTCAAACACGTGTGCCTGATGATTAACTTTGCGTGGTAATTGACTTTTTTTAGTGATTGACTTTGTTTAGTGATTGACAATGAATTCTTTGGTATTCACCAGTGCCCACAACACACTGCGAAGCCCGTCCACTGGATTGTTTGCTTCAGCAATGAACTGAGTCGCAGTGGCAAGTTCCTCAGGTCGAGGACTGCGTGAGAGCGTCCGAAGGTATGCCTCTCGAACAAGTTCTTCCGAGTTCCATCCATCGGGCAGAGAGACCTTTTCGACAGCGGCTGCTCCGGAAATCGTTGTCACTGCAACGACTGCATCAACAGCAGTGTCAGATCCACTGTCAGACTCCATTTCCATCTTCGCAACGCCGTCCTCCATCATGGCAACGCCTTCTTCCATCATGGCGATTCCGTCGGCCGCCGCCTTTTCCCTGAGCTTCTTAATCTGGTCCTTCAGTTGTTCGACTTGTGTCTTATTGCCGGCTTCCTGAGCGGCATTGAGACGTTTCCTCAGCGCTGCCAGCTGCTCTTCGGAGCGCTTCTTTGCGGCCCTGGCACGCTGCTCGGACCCTCGATCCGACTCTGTTGGTGCCATTGGTCGAAATGTTAGTCCATAGCGAGCTGCAACTTCAGCAAGCCACCCGTTCTTATCATCGATCAGTTGTAAGACCTGACCGTCATTCCTCACGAAGATGGTTTGAAGCAGGCTGGGTTCTTCTGAACGATCGCAGTCACAGTTGCTTTCACGAACCGACCGCCCAAATACGGTCATCGCGTAATCTGCCGGCGAACGACCACGATTGCGGGTCCCCGAGCCCGAGATATGGATTGCTCGATCTTTGACCGAAGTGATTAATTCTTCGTTCTTTGAAGTGTTGGCCAGTGATTGTGTCACAATATCCCAGGCGACTTCAGCCGGAATCCGGCGCGGAACAGCACGACTGAAGTTTCTGGTATCATGCTGATTCGTTTCATTCGGTACCCAGGTGAGCTGATACGTGCGGCTATTAAGAATTTCCCGATGCAGCCACTTCATGTCAAATTCGTGCTCAACAAACCCCTTCGCCAGATAATCCAGGAGTTCAGCATTCACCGGCGGGTTTGCGAGATTCAGGTCATCAGAAGGATTGACGATTCCTCGATGAAAATAGTTGGCCCACACCCGATTCACGAAAGCCTTTGCAAACAGCGGATTGTCCGGTGACCTCAGCCAGTCCATCAATGGGCGGCGAATATCATCATACTGAGTCAGATCGATGTCATGGCCGCCGAGAAGCCGTGCGGTTGTCGGCACTGGACTCCGGTTTCGGCGCGGGTTTTCCTGACTCTTCTCTGCAGACTTATCTGCCCTGGCCCCTTTTGATGGTGTCAGTGCATAAACTTCACCAAACGGAACTGTCTTCCCCTCTTTGAGGAGCTTCTGGAATTGATTGAGCAGCTGATTGCCCTTGAGGCCTTCTGTCCCTTCGAGGCCCGCCAACATCTGATCATATTCCTTCTTCGCAGTTGGATGAGGGTTGTTACCTCTTCCCTGAGTTCCCTTAAAGAAGCCTTCAAATTTCTGAAAGTCCTCCTGAGTCCACTGATCAAATGGATGCTTATGGCATTGAGCACACTGAATGCGGCTGCCCAGGAATGTGTAGGCAAATCCAATCACTCGGTCTTCAGAAGTCTGGAAGTTCTGTCGCGACCAGTAATGCGGCATGTATGTTCGATCTGCAAATCGAACTCCGCTGCCCTGATGATACAACGTTGAAAGATTTTGACAGTACTCCTCATACGACTCACCGGGATTACGACTTACCGCCATGACAATGCCTTCCACGATATCATCATACGGCGTGTTTGACGCAACTCGTTTCTCGATCCAGTCGTACCACTGACGAGACGCTTCCGCACGAACCGGCGTCACGTTATTCAATTGATCGTCGCTGTTTCCGGTGAAGTCACAAAGCCGTGTCGTCCACCATGCTGCATAGCCTGGACGCTCCAGCAGTTCGTCAATCTTGCGAGTACGTTTGTCAGAATCTGTATCTGCAAGAAATGTTTTCACTTCGTTGGGTGTCGGAAGTGTTCCGGTCACATCCAGACTGACTCGGCGGAGAAAATCTTCATCGCTGCACACCTCCGACTGGACGATGCCAAGCTTCTTCAGCTTACCAACCACCAGTTCGTCAATTCGCGATGGCGTCTGCACTTCAGGATAGGATTCACCGTTCATTGGACTTACCGGCCGCATCACAGGGACGGGAATCACGGCACTGTCATAAAAGGCAACGATATGTGTGTCGCCAGCAGAGCCCACGGTGACAAGCCCATCCTGAGAGATCGTGGCAACCTGTTCGTCGTTGGACTGAAATCGGCAGAGTGCAGTCACGTCTTCACTTGAGCCATCAGACCAAACCGCAATTGCTCGGAGCTGTTGTTGTTCACCTTCGTTGTTTGCAACGACTTCCGGCGGCGATAGTTCCAATCGGATCAACCGATCCGGGTTTGTGCTGCGAGCCGGTGCCTGTGCTTCTACCCACTTCAGGATCAGGTGATGCTCCCAGCTCCCTTCGTCCAGACGCCGGCCACCTTCATGCTGGATTTGCATCAGAGGCTTCTGCAGAATCAGACTCTCCGCAGGAGCCGTAGGATCCAGCCGTCCGTGCAGTTCATCGTGATCTGTCTGAAAGTCATAGCCAAACAGAGAAAGTCGAAAGCCCCCTCGGCCCTGGAATGAACCGTGACAGGCTCGACCATTACAACCGAGCTTCCCCATCAGAGGCACAACATGCCGCTGAAAGTCAGGTGTTTCGCTGATTGCCTCCAGTGAACGGAATCGTTCCGCGACCGACATCCGTAATTCTGATTCAAGCGCGGGAGCCTCAGATGTGACTTCCCTGGTTGCATCGTCCGCTGAAGTTGGATTCTCCTGGGAATATACGGTGCATGCCCTGGCGAAGATCAACAGGGTCATTAATGCTGAACACGAAAATGAATCGAGTAACTTCATTGTTTGCTGTCCTTTGCCTTCTGCGACGGTGGAGGACTTGATAACGATTCGCTGGCCTTGCGGTTGTTCCGCCGAGAAAGCTTCTTCCACTCTTCTTCGATCTGAGCATCGGGATCAGATTCTGCCGTCTCAACCTGAGTCTCAAGTGCCTTCAGGCGTTCCGTGAGCTTGTCACGATCGAGCTTGAGCTGTGTCAGCTTCATTTCGTGACGTTGCTTTAACAGCCCGCGAATTTCTTTCTCCAGTTCCGGATCCTGCGACATGACCCATCGAGCAACCAGGAGTCTTGTTTGTGATTCATTCTTCCAGAGGCCCAACTCATGTTCGAACCGAGCAGGTGTCCGTTCGCGTATCCGATCCAGTTTCTGGACCTGACCTGAAAGCTCCCGCATTGCCTTATTGAACTCCTTCGATCGCGACGTTCGCAGCTGCTCGAGCAAACCGGCGAGTTCAGGATGATGTTCCTTTGCAAACTCCAATACTCTGGATTCCGAAACATCCTCGGCAGACCTGGCATCCTGTTGAGCATGGCTGATCAGCATGCCGTTTTCCGCCAAGATGCTCAACGCCAGCAGACAGAGCAACATCTTCACTGGCATTGGTATTGCCTTTAGTGACATCAAACGCATTGCATCACAACAGTTGAACATCACTTCAAAGTACCTCCGACTTTTCGGATGACTGATCGGAAGTTTCATCGGGACTGGAATCCGCACCATCGTCAAACTGTTCGTCGTCAAAGTGCTCGTCGTTCGGGTCTGAAGATGACCGGTTGCCGTTCGCATGGTCGAGCTCAACGGCAGTTAACAGCCAGTCCGGAACTGCGATGCCTGAATCCGAGTTCGATAGATCAAGTTCATCAGCGCCTGTCACTGTTGTAACGTGACCGGTATCACCTGGAACGTATTCGGCCCCATATAGCCCCAGCAGATTCTCTGCAGCTGCGTTCTCAGCGGGACTAAAGGCACGTTGATGATTGCGATCCGCGATCATCAACGTGCCTTCCTGTACGGTACCAGCAGTACGTCCGCTTGGATCAAGGGAAAGACGCCCAGTCGACGACGATTGAAAATACGTCGCGACGGCCGCACTCAGAATCACGCATCCGGCAACCACAGTCGCAAACACCCTGAGTGGACGCCGGATCGAAACTGCCCTCTCTCGTTCTGACTGAACGCGGGCACGGAGTTTCTCGACCAGTTCATCCCGCTGCTGAGTTCGCTTGGATTCAGGATTTGTTACCCATGAGCGTTCGCGATGGAATTCTTCACACGAAACCTGCATTGCTGACGCAAGCTGAGTAGCACGAGCGACCGCAAGGCAAGCAGATTCATCATCCTCCAATTGCTGTTCAAAGGCTTCAGATTCAGGCTGCGACAGCTCATTCAGAACATATCGAAACGCCAGCCAGATCAATTCCTCTGACGGCTCTGTTGCCGCTGACTTATGGTCTGCAGCTCGGTTGGTACTTTCGTCCTCAGGTTCATTCATCGCGTAGCTCGACATATCCAGTAGCTCGGTATCGCCTATAGCTCTATGGTGCCAGTTGGGTCGTACTTCCGATCGCTCAAGAGCGGAAGTACAAAGACATCGGCATCACAGTCAATGACAAACTCACTCCTGGAACCATGCCTTCAGAACAGGGTCATCCCTGAGTTTCTGAATAGCACGTCGCATTCGAGTGAGAACAGTCCCGATGGGAAGAGCGAGCGAATCGGAAATCGATGCGAACGACCGTCCCTCATAAAGCCTCATCATGACAACCGTGCGAAGATCGTCCGGCAACAAAGCCAGCGATCGTTTCACGGCATCCTTCAGTTCCTGAGCAACAAGGCTGGCGTCAAGTGGCAATGCCGAATACGAGACCTCTGCTTCCTCAACGATTTCACCCAATGAAGAAACAACGTCTCTGGTTCGGCGTTCAACTCGGCGTATCAGCCTCGCTTCATTCAAGGCAATCTGAAACAACCAACCCCGAATCCGTTCGGGATTTACGGACTCATATTTCCTCAATGCCTGTACGACCAGCCGCTGGAAACAATCGTCAACGAGATGACCATCTCGCAGAACGCCCCGCAGGAACGCGCGAAGGTCCGCTTCCCACCGAAGACAGGACTCTTCTATCAGTCTGCGTCGATCATCCTCCTCAGACAACCTGTAACCTCCGAACCGTTTCGTAGAAGCTATAGATACGATGCGCCGCGTGAGTCAATTATTTTCGGTATTCTGAAATTCGTCCGCAAAGCATTGTGCAGGATTGACTTAGGGAAAAAGCCTCTAGAATCCGTCAGGGCTCGAAACGTCTTCACAGGCACCTCTGGTGCAACCCACCATGCTCGGCGGCAGTATGCATGTTCGAAAAAATTAGGCAAATCCTTCGTCCCGGGCAGCCGGAAGTTCTCTCAGAACACCGTCCGGAGTCGAACTGGCAGACTCGCTGGGTGACAACAGAGTTTGATAATCGTCGAGTGGACGTGTATCGACCTGAACGTGATGTTTCCGGCGCAGTCTTATTCCTGCATGGCCATGGTAGGGTGATGCTGAAGGAAAATCCGGCATTCACCCGCCAATTCGAAGAGCATGGGCTCATCGCTGTGTGTCCGGACGGGGGAAAATCGTGGTGGCTGGACGTTTTATGCCCCGATTTCAGCCCTGAGATAACGCCTCAACGCTGGATTGTGGATCGTTTCCTGCCATGGATTGAATCGCAGATTGGAATTGTGACTCCCGGAATCGGTCTCCTCGGAGTAAGTATGGGGGGGCAGGGAGTTTTGCAGCTGGCTTATCGATATGCATCGCGGTTTCCAGCAGTAGCCGCAATTTCGCCCGCCGTTGACTTTGATCAGCTTTATGGTTCCGGCATCCCGCTGGATCAAATGTTTCCGGACCGGGAATCTGCTCGGCAGGCAACTGTGGTCTTGAATCTTCACCCTCTGGCCTGGCCCCGACACCAGTTTTTTTGCTGTGATCCCACGGATGTGGAGTGGTTTGACGGATGTGCGAGATTGGGAATGAAACTCTCGTCGTCGGGAATCCTGCACGAACGCGATCTGGAAACAACAGGTGGGGGACATTCGTGGAACTATTTCAATCATATGGCGCCAACAGCGGTTCAGCACCTTGCAGCAGCTCTCAGAAAGCTTGCCTGACTGCTGCAAAACCCCCACTGAAAAGTGGGGTCGGGTTGCACCAGACGGAATAGTCGGGGTAATTTGCTACCCGATTCGGGAAATTGGGAATTGAGAGGCCGCTAACCCGTTCGTCAAAGGTCCTCGATCGGGATATATTGCATCACCTGAACGAATTCATCAGTAATTCAGGTATTACTCAGGCAAAAGGGCAAAGCGAGTGTCGGGAATCATTGCACAGCGAAAGTCGATACTGATTGTCGAAGACGAGCAGATCATTCGTGAGACGCTTGCGGAATTCCTTCAGAGCGAGGGATTTGAAGTGCGGTCCACGGGGACCGTCACTGAGGCGTTGAAGATCGCGAAGGAGCGCGATTACGACGTGGCAGTGTGTGATGTGCAGTTGCCGGACGGCGACGGCGTTAAACTGCTTCGCCAGTTACATAGAATCAATCCATCAATTTTCGTACTGATCATTTCGGCCTACGCCACAGTTGAAAACGCGGTGGAGGCGTTCACTGCTGGCGCGTTTGACTACCTCGTCAAGCCGGTTCGATTTGAAGAGTTGACGAACCGTCTTCAAAGACTCTTTAAGTTTCAGGACCTATACAAAGAGAATCAGCGTCTCCGCAAAGATTTGGTCCGCAATTCAGGATTCGATCAGATTGTGGGATCGAGTGCCGTGCTTCAGAATTTGTTGAAGACCATTCGGAAGGTGGCTGCCACCAATTCAAATGTGTTGCTGGTGGGTGAAACTGGTACCGGCAAAGAATTGTTCGCACGTGAAATTCACATGGCCGGCCCAAACAAAGACGAGAAGTTCGTCGCCGTAAACTGTGGAACTCGTCCGGTCGAAACTCTGGAAGCACAGCTTTTCGGGGTGGAAAACGGACAGCCCGGCGTGTTCCGAGTTGCAGGAACCGGCACTGTGTTTCTGGACGAGATTGCTCAGTTGCCCCCAGGGACGCAGTCCGAGCTTCTGCGAGCGATTGAATATCAGCAGGTGATGCCTGTTGGAGGAACAGAGGCTGTTAAGGTTCAGGCGAGAATCATAGCGGCGACATCCAGAGATCTGATGAGAGAAGTTGCAGAAGGCAACTTCCAGGAAGATCTCTTCTATCGACTCGACGGTGTAAAGATCCGAATCCCGCCACTTCGCGAGCGGCTTGACGACATTCCGGAACTCGTGGAGTACTTCGTCGTTCGCCATCGTGATGCGATGGGAAAGCGTGTGACAGGAGCTTCAAGTGAGACGATCCGAACATTGATGGCAGCCCACTGGAAGGGCAATGTTCGACAACTCGACAACGCAGTCGAAAGGGCCGTGATGATGTGCGAAGGCGAAGAAATTCAGCCGCAGGACCTGCCACCGGATCTGCTCGGAATGGGCTCATCACTTCCTGACACCGACGACCTCCGATCAGCTCTGCGTCACTATGAGCGGCTGCATATTACACGAGTTCTGAAGCAGTGCCCGGACAAGAAGGAAGCTGCACGTCGGCTGAAACTGGGGCTGTCCAGTCTTTACCGCAAGATCGAAGAGCTAAAGATTGAACTTTAAGGACTATCAGGACGGAAGAACCAGGAAGGCGAGAACAGAGCAGTGAATCGGGAAGAAATCGAATCGTGCATCCCTCATCGAGATCCATTTCTCTGGCTTGATGAAGTCACAGAGATTACCGCAACGCATATAGTGGCAAGGAAGTTCCTCAGCCCCGATTTGCCGGTATTCCAGGGACATTACCCGTCCCTGCCCATTTTTCCCGGCGTGCTTCAGTGCGAAGCCTGTTTCCAGGCGGCCGCTGTTCTGATCTCGCGGATCGTCGTGACCGGAAATGGAGAAGTTCCGGTTGTCACACGTCTGAATAACGTCCAGTTTCGCCGAATGATTCGACCGGGTGAGACCATCGAGCTGCACGCCGAACTGACGGAACGCCTTCAGAACGCGTTCTATCTCAAGGGCAAGGTCACAGTGGGAGGTAAAGTGACCGCGCGACTGGAGTTCGTTTGCACAGCCGCTCCTGTCGATTCACTCAACACTGCTGGCTAAGATCTTTGTCCGCAGTTTTAAATGTCTGCTGGCTTGTGATGTCGGTCTCAGCAGCACAGCAGATGTCTCACAGACTTCAAAACTGGTACCGGCCGACGATTTAACATTTCCACCGAGGTCTGTAATGCTGGTCCTTGATCGATTTTCGTTTGGCGTAGGCGACCGATTTGCTCACCAGGCACGAGCTCAACTCAGGGCTTTTCAGCTGTTGCTGGATCGAGGCATCCATGTGGCACCAGTGTGGAACAAGTCGAATCGCGAGCACACGTTTATTGGATCAGAACCTCAGTCTGTGCGGGATGCCGCGATCTCCGCTGTCAAAGAGCTGGGATGGAAACACGCATGGCATGTCGATGCGGATCATATTCGACTCGAAACAGTCGATCGATTCATGTCGTCATCAGACTTCTTCACCATCGATGTAGCGGATTCAATTGGCAAGCCCGCGTCTTCAGCGGACGTCGATGCTTTTCTGAACAGACATCCGGAGCTTATCGGCACGCACACCTTTGAGGGACTCAACAGCCCGTTCAGCGTTTCGAACGACGATGTTCGACGAGTTGCCAATAAGTATCTGCTTGCAGTTCAGGAAGCTGGACAAATCTACCGCCATATTGCCGATGCAAAGGGTGAAGGGAACATCATTGCAGAGGTCTCTATGGATGAAACAGACGCCCCGCAGACGCCACCGGAGCTGCTCATCATTCTCGCAGCACTTGCTGATGAGAAGATTCGCCCTCAGACGATTGCCCCAAAGTTCACCGGGCGTTTCAATAAGGGCGTCGACTATGTGGGTGACCTGATTCAGTTCGAAAAGGAGTTTAACGACGACCTGGCCGTGATCGCATTTGCCGTTCGCCAGTATGGTCTGCCTCAGAATCTTAAACTGAGTGTCCACAGCGGCAGTGATAAATTCAGCCTTTACCCAATCATTCGGCGATCTCTGGCGAAGACCGGAGCTGGACTGCATCTCAAAACTGCCGGAACAACGTGGCTCGAAGAATTGATCGGACTGGCGGAAGCTGGTGGCGATGGGCTTACACTCGCACAGGAGATCTACGCATACGCGTTTTCCCATGTCGATGAACTCTGTGCACCCTATGCAAGCGTCATCGATATTGATCGTGGCAAACTCCCGGCTGCGGATGTAGTGAACTCATGGAGCGGACCGCGACTCGCTTCAGCGCTGCGGCATATCCCCGGGAATCCGGACTTCAATGCGCATATTCGCCAGCTGCTTCACGTATCCTTCAAAGTCGCCGCAAAGGCCGGCAGCCGATACACAGACCTTCTGAAGGCGAACGATACAATCGTTGGAAAGCAGGTCACCGAGAACATCTTTGACAGACATATGAAGCCGCTGTTTCTCGGTGAATAGGCTCGAGATCCAGATACTGGAAATTACAGGGAGAGTCATTCGTGCAGACAAGACTACTGGGGCGTACCGGGCTTCAACTGCCGGTACTGAGCTTTGGAGCATCATCACTGGGCCAGGAGTTTCGGTCCGTACAGCTGGACGAAGCTCTCAACAGCGTCCGCGTTGCGCTGGACTGTGGTTTGAATTTTATTGATACATCTCCGTTCTACGGACGCGGTATGAGCGAAGTTATGCTCGGGATTGCACTCCGAGGCGTCCCGCGGGACAGTTATACACTCTGCACAAAGCTGGGACGATACGATCTTTCGCATTTTGATTTCAGCGCGAAGCGTGTTGCCGAAAGCGTTGATGTCAGTCTACACCGACTTGGAACCGATCACCTGGACATCATTCTGTGTCACGATATCGAATTTGTTCCAATGCAGCAGATTGTCGATGAGACAATACCGGCGCTTCGAAAGATCCAGAAATCCGGAAAGGTGCGATTCATCGGATTCAGTGGCTATCCGCAGAAGATCTTCCGATTCATTTGCGATCAGACGGACGTCGATTGTGTGCTGTCATACAACCAATACACCCTCCAGAATACTCGATTCGTCGACGAATCAGTGCCATGGCTGAAGGAACGCGGAATTGGAATTATGAACGCGGGTCCGTTTTCGGCACGACTGCTGACAAATGCTCCACTGCCGCATTGGCTCAAAGAACCCGAGTCGGTGAAAGCAGCCGCACGGAAAGCGGCTGAACATTGTCAGCAGCATGGTATCGATATCGCAAAGCTGGCAATTCAATTCTCATGTGCTCATCCGGACATCACCACAACCGTCGCAGGAAGCGCCAACCCTGTCAACATCCGCAACTGGGCAAAGTGGCTCTCCGAACCTCTCGACACGCAACTGCTCGCCGACGTCCAGGCAATCTTTGCCCCCGTGAGAAACCTCGGACACCTCGAAGGACTTCCCGAAAACAACTAACCCGAATTCAGAACCGACGTCCCTGTATAGGCGCGGCTCTGAAGCGGCACGGACAGCAATGCCCAGGCTACATGTTGGTCGGGAAGACCAGCAAAACGCTGACAGGTCATAGACTCCGAGGAAATCCGTGATTAGGATAGCGCAAATTGGCAGCCTGGGTAGGTACCAGGCTGAGCGTGGGTGGGAGTGTCAGGCTTCATGAAGACGTCCGTTGCATGAATACAAATGTCCGCCAAACCTTCCCACCTCTGGAAACTCTGGCTCAAAATGTTCTGTCGAGTGGTCTTTTGATGGCTGACGACTGGACGAACGCCGTCGCCGCCACCCATGGAGATCCTAAACTAGTTATAAACCAGCTGATTTCCAAAGGTCTTCTGACACAGTTCCAGCTTGACGCACTTAGTGAGGGACGCGGAGCCTCGCTGCGAGTTGGAAACTACGATATTCTCGACCGCCTGGGTGCAGGGGGAATGGGCACAGTTTTCAAGGCTCGACATCGCCGCATGAAGCGAGTGGTGGCCTTGAAGGTCCTGGCCGCAAATTTGTCGAAGGACGCGATGTTCGTAAAGCGATTCCAACGCGAAGTGGAAACCATCGCCAGTCTGGGTCATCCCAATATTGTGATGGCATATGATGCAGACGAGGCTGAAGTCGGCCACTTTCTTGTCATGGAGTTTGTAAACGGGCGCGACCTGGCGGCCTGTGTTGCAGCGTTAGGAGCTATGTCTGCCGGTCAAGCCGTGAACTGCGTCCTGCAGGTCGCCCGAGGCCTGGCGTATGCCCATTCTCAGGAGATCATTCACCGGGATATCAAGCCACATAATTTGCTGATCGATGACAGTGGTGTTGTGAAAGTGACCGACCTTGGTCTCGCTCGACTCAATCATGGTGCTGAAGGAGCGGATGCTGCAACCGATGTGACAATGGCTGGGGGAGTGCTTGGTACTGCCGACTACATGCCGCCGGAGCAGGCAATCGATTCGACAACCATTGACCATCGGGCCGACATTTACAGTCTTGGCTGCACACTGCATTATCTGCTCACGGGAAAGCCTCCCTATAGCGGCCCGACGATAATGTCTCTGCTGCTGAAGCACCGTGAAGCCGAAATCCCTTCTCTTCGTGAATTGCGGCCCGAGATACCTCAGCGACTCGATGCGTTGTTCCAGAGAATGGTGGCCAAACGCCCCGAACATCGCATGCAGCAGATGTCTGAGGTTGTGGCGGAATTGGAAGTGATCGCCAGGACGGTTTCTCCAACTGAGAGGGTTCCGATTCACGAAGCGAAGGCCGTCGAATCTCCACCGGGCACCGGCGTGTTTCGAGACACGGAGATCTCGCCTCAGTCGGTGTTCGACAGGACGATCATGATGGATCAAAATGTCGAGCCGACCACAGTTCTGATCGTTGAACCTTCGCGCGTGCAGGCATCGATCATCAGGAATTACGTTCAGGAACATTCATTTTCGGTGGTGGGAACGGCTGCGAATGGCAGAGATGCGATTGAGCTGATCCACAAACTTCGGCCTCGTGCTGTGATTTCCGCGATGCACCTGGCGGATACAAATGGTGTCGAACTGGCACAGCGTATTCGTTCTGAGATTGACGATGATGCGCCCGGGTTTGTCCTGATTACGAGTGAAACGGACGATGGTGAATCAGCGTCACTGAGTAAGCTGAATCAGGTATTCATGCTGCGAAAGCCGTTCAGTTCAACTCAGCTGGAAGAGGCACTCCACCTGGTCACAGGCGCGTCGAAGTGGCAGCCACGTCCAAACACTTCGCGCGGGCCAATGGAAAAAACGTCAGCGAGACAGCGAAGGAGTGAATTGCGAGTCTTGATTGTCGACGACAGTTCCACTGCCCGAGTCCACGTTCGGCGGGTGCTGCAGGGACTTGGCTTTTCGGAGTTTATCGAAGTGCCGGACGGGGCGTATGCAATTGCTGTTGCTGCCCGCGAGAATTGCAATTTGATTGTGACAGATTACAATATGCCGCTCATGGATGGACGGGCACTTGTCAGTTATTTGAAGCAAAATCCCGCCACTTCAGCCATTCCGATCATCATGTTCACGACCGAGACCGAGCCCACTATTCTTGATCCGGTGCGGAAGCTGGGAGTTGCTGCCATCGTTGAGAAGGCGTTTCCCCCGTCCATCGTAGGACCGCTTCTGGATTCGCTGTTTTGAAGTTTCGTATGCGTTCATTTCTCCACGCAGGTGCGATGCGGGACGGGTTCAGGAGAAGCAGGCAGGGAACGCTGGACAGTCAATGGTGTCGGGTAACATGGTGTCGGAAACAATTTCCACTCTTCGATCGAACGAAGGGCTATGTCAAACAACGAGATCTTTAGCGAGTTTCTTCAGGAGACGCACGAGAATCTGGCGCTCCTTGATTCCGACCTGATCTTGCTGGAGACGAATCCGGGTGAAAAGTCTACGCTGGCCCAGGTTTTTCGGACACTTCACAGCATTAAAGGAACGGCAGGGTTTCTGGGATTTGTGAAGCTGCAGGATGTAGCACATTCAGCCGAGAGTCTGCTGAGTCGGCTGCGCTCAGGAGAAATGCAGTTTAAAGAGACAGTTGCCACAGTGTTGCTGCAGGTTGTCGACGCGATTCGGGAAATGCTCGTCAGCATCGAATCCACTGGCAAAGAAGGGCCTGCCGATTACACCGGACTGATTGCTCGGGTGGATTCCCTGAAAATGACGGGTGGAGCAGCAGCTCCTTCAGCGCCTTCTCCTGCACCTGTGTTCAATAGTCCTGCACCAGTGATCAACAGCGCTATAAGCGTACTTCAGTTCGCTTCATCACCACAAGCCCCGAGCGATACATTGGTGATGCCAGCGAACGACGAGCCTTCGACGAGCCGTTCTGGTACGTCAGACATGGCAACTGGAGATGGCTCCGAGGTTCGAACATCGAGTGCAGCGGATTCAAACATTCGCGTTGATGTTGGACTCCTTGACAAGCTGATGAATCTTGTAGGCGAATTAGTTTTATCGCGGAATCAAATTCTGCAGTACAGTGATTCGCATGAAGACAACGGCTTTCTTGCAGCGGTTCAGCGGCTGGACCTGCTGATTTCGGAACTGCAGGCTGCTGTCATGAAGACGCGAATGCAGCCGATTGGAAGCGTCCTGAACAGGTTTCCTCGAATCGTTCGAGACCAGGCACTGGTCTGCGGAAAAAAAGTTCGACTGGAAATTTCTGGACAGGAAACCGAACTGGACAGAACTCTCATTGAAGCAATCCGTGATCCTCTTGTGCACATGGTAAGGAACGCGATCGATCACGGGATTGAAGCTCCGGCAGTTCGCCTGTCACGCGGCAAACAGGAAGAGGGACGCCTCAGGATTGACGCATTTCATGAGGGAGGTAAGGTGATTGTCGAGATCACTGACGACGGTGGTGGAATCGACATTGCGCGACTGCGGGAAAAAGCACTGCAATCTGAACTCCTTGCGCCCGATGTCATCGCGAAAATGACTCATACGGAACTTCTGCGGCTGATATTCCTCCCGGGATTCTCAACTGCCGATCGTGTGACCCAAACATCCGGACGGGGTGTGGGAATGGACGTTGTGCTGACGAATATTGAGCGGATTGGTGGCACGGTCGACATCGAGAGTACGCCTGGGAAAGAGACAACGATTCGCACAAAGATACCTCTGACACTCGCCATCATACCGGCCTTGATCGTGAGCTGCGGTGGCGAACAGTACGCTGTCCCTCAGGTCAGCCTTCTGGAACTCGTGCGACTCGAACCCGATCAGGCAAAGCGGGGCGTGGAACGCATGCATGGTGTCCCCGTCTATCGACTTCGGGACGCAATGCTGCCGCTGCTGTTTCTGGATGAGCAGCTGGAGATTGAAAGTGATCGCTCTCCGGATGATGAAGTGAACATTGTTGTCCTTCAGGCTGACGATCGACCGTTTGGTCTGGTGGTTGATTCCATTCGGGACACAGAAGAAATTGTCGTAAAGCCGCTTCAGAAACAAATCAAGGGAATTCCTGTGTTTGCCGGGGCAGCAATCATGGGCGATGGACGCATCTCTCTGGTTCTCGACGTTCTTGGGCTGGCTCGTCGAGCTAACGTCATTTCCGGCGCGAAGAACCACGCAATAAGTGATCTCGCTCCTTCGGAAAAGGAAGAAGAAGTCGAAACTGAGCCCGTGTTGTTGTTTGCTTCGTGTGCAGGCGGACAGATGGCGATCCCATTGTCCCTTGTGTCACGTCTGGAGGAGTTTCCTCGGGGTACAGTCGAATCTCTTGGATCACGACAGGTTGTCCAGTACTGCGGCGGAATCCTGCCCCTGATCGATGTTTCACACGAACTCGAACAGTTGCGGCTGCGAGGCAGCGGAGTTCCAGCTGCGAGCGTTGCGAGCGTGCCGGCGCGGGATGAAGTTGAGTCAATCACTGTAATCGTCTACACGGCCGGCGATCAACAGGCTGGATTGATGGTGGGTAATGTGCTGGACATCATTCACGAACACATTGTCGCGCGATCGCGTGCCAATCGGCCAGGCGTTTTGTTCACTGCTGTGGTTCAGGAAAGAGTTACCGAATTTGTCGATGTCCCGTTGCTGGTTCGAGAATCATTGTTCGATGTCATTCAGTCGACCACTTAAACATGTCCATCAGTCAACAATACTGCACATTTTTTCTTGGTCAGGAATGCTTCGGGCTTGATGTCCTGAGAGTACAGGAGATCGTTCGTTCTCAAACGCTGACTCACGTACCCCTGGCTCATCGCATGGTTCGAGGGCTAATCAACCTGAGAGGCCAGCTTGTGACGGTCATCGATCTGCGCCGGCGACTCGACTTACCCGACAGAGACGACAGCTGCGAACCAGTGAATGTCGTCGTGCAGACTGATGATGGCGCGGTGAGCCTGCTTGTGGATGAAATTGGCGATGTGCTTGAAGTGTCAGAACTGCAGTTTGAGCGCCCTCCGGAAACTTTACAGCGATCTTCCCGAGACCTGATTTCGGGGGTCTACAAACTACCGGACAGGCTGCTGGTTGTCCTCGATCCCGATCGAGTTGTTTCACTTCCCGAGCGTTAATGTGGAACCGGAATTCGGAAAATACACTGAAGTCGTATTACAGTTGTCAGGATTCAATTTATGAAGAAAAAGCGTTCTGTGAAGGCAGTCGTTGTTCCTGTAAAACCATCGCGAGCTCAATGGTCAAAGTTGGCCATTGGGGCACTCGAAGGACTGCAGGCCAACGTTTTTGTAGCGAACCGCGACTTCAAGATCGTGTTCGTCAATGAGTACGCCAAAGAGACGCTGAAAACGATCTCTGACGAAATCCGCCGCGCGTTTGGCGTAGAAGTTAACGAGATCCTGGGTTCGTCAATCCATCGCTTCCATAAGGATCCCAGTCATGTTGAAAGAATTCTGACAAATCCTGCTGCATTGCCTCACCAGGCCATATTCCGTTTCGGTGACCTGACCCTCGAATCTCGCATAAACCGAGTACAGGGGGCTTCGAACGAGACTTTGGGCTACATCGTCACCTGGGAAAATGTTACCGAGCGGCTGCGGATTCAACTTGAACATTCCGGTCAGATCGCGGCGATACTTCGCTCGCAGGCCGTGATCGAATTTGATCTGGATGGAACGGTTCTCAATGCAAATGAACTGTTCCTCACGATGATGGGTTACAGTCTCGACGAAATCAAAGGACAGCGGCATAGTCGATTCGTCGATGAAGCAACTCGCAGCAGCGCTGAGTATCGTGAGTTCTGGGAACGACTGAATCGAGGGGAGTATGTGTCCGGGGAATTCAGACGTGTTGCCAGCGGCGGACGCGAAGTCTATATCCAGGGTGTTTACACTCCGATCCTGAACACGGACGGCAAGCCTTTTAAGGTGGTCAAATTCGCCACCGATGTGACGGAAGCACGCTTTCGCAATGCCGATTATCAGGGACAGGTCGACGCTATCGGCCGAGTCCAGGCGGTCATTGAATTCGGACTAAATGGCGTCATCACTCATGCGAACGAAAATTTCCTGCAGGCGATGGGTTATCGGCTGGAGGAGATTAAAGGCAAACATCACAGTATGTTTGTTGAATCAGGTGATGTTGCTCGACCAGAATACAAACAGTTCTGGCTCGATCTTGCCAGCGGTCAACAGCAATCAGGACGATTCCGACGCATCGGCAAAGGTGGTCAGCAGGTCTGGATCGAAGGCTCTTACTTTCCAATTCTTGACTACGCAGGTCGTCCCTTCAAAGTCGTCAAGTACGCCACAGATATTACTCAACTGAAACAAGTCGAGGCCGCTCTGGAGAGCACTGTTCAGACGCTGGCCAGTGCTGCTCATGAATTGACCTCGGTCAGTCAGCAAATGGCTTCGAACTCCGAAGAGACTGCATCCCAGGCAAGTGTTGTATCGGCTGCCGCCGAACAGGTGAGCCGCAATATCGGTACAGTAGCCAGTGCGGCTGAAGAGCTGGGGGCCAGTATCAAGGAAATCGCGAAGAGTGCCTGTGAAGCAGCGCGTGTTGCAACATCCGCCGTCAAAGTGGCAGACAAGACGAATACAACAGTATCCAAACTCGGGGAAAGCAGTGCTGAGATTGGTAACGTGATTAAAGTGATTACTTCGATCGCTCAGCAGACAAACCTGCTGGCTCTGAATGCGACAATTGAGGCTGCTCGAGCTGGAGAGGCTGGAAAAGGCTTCGCTGTCGTTGCCAAAGAAGTGAAAGAACTCGCAAAGCAGACTGCAAAAGCCACCGAAGACATTGGTCGAAAGATCGATGCGATTCAGGCCGATACGAAAGGCGCCGTTGATGCAATTGCCCAGATCAGCACAATTATCGGCCAGATCAATGACATCCAGGGAACGATCGCGAGTGCAGTAGAGCAACAGACGGCAGCCACTGCAGAGATCTCCCGTAATGTGAATGAAGCCGCTCTGGGCAGTCGAGAGATTGCTCAAAATGTGACGGGAGTCGCCGAGGCTGCCCGCAGTACGACCGAAGGGGCTGCGAATACCAAGAGTGCTGCTGACGAGTTGTCCCGCATGTCACATGAACTGCAGAGACTGGTGGCGAAGCTGATGGAGTGATTCAGTCTGCGCGGGAGACGCGATCGCACCATAAGTTACCGGAACACAGGATTCACTGGCTGAGGGCATCCAGGCATTGGAAGACACATGAAAAAGATACGAGTGCTTGTCGTCGACGACTCGATCGTTGTGCGACGAGTCGTCACGGAGGAACTTGAAGTCCAGCCCGACATTGAAGTGGCTGGAGCCGCATCAAACGGGAGAAGTGCGCTCGAAAAGCTGGCTGTGCTGAATCCGGACCTCGTCATACTTGATATCGAAATGCCGGAAATGGATGGATTGACCGCCTTGTCGCATCTGCGTCAGAGTCATCCGGTAACGCCGGTCATAATGTTCAGTTCGCTCACTGAGCTGGGAGCAGCAGCCACGCTCGAGGCTCTCTCTCGGGGCGCTTCCGATTTCTTCGCCAAGCCTGGAGGCTCAGGAGGACTCGAAGCATCGCGGAAAATCATCCGCGAAGAACTGGTACCTGCGATCCGCGCGCTGTGCAGCAGGAAGCCGGCCGTACCGGCAGCAGAGATGCCTTCCAAAACTGCGAGCCCTTTGGTTACACCGTCGCAAACGCGCACCAGATTCTCTTCGCCCTCAGCGACATCTGTCGCACGCATCGATCTTCTGGCCATCGGAGCATCCACCGGTGGCCCCAATGCTCTGGCGGAGATGTTTGCTGCATTGCCCGGCGACTTACCGGTCCCGATTCTGATCGTACAGCACATGCCGCCAATGTTCACTCAGATGCTGGCTGAACGGCTGACAAAGAACTCCCGAATACCCACAGTGGAAGCAACGTCGGACACTGAACTGCGTCCCGGAAGAGCATGGATTGCACCAGGAGATCACCACCTTGTCATCGTTCGTGACGGACTGAAGATCCGCACCAGGGTACATCAGGAACCGCACGAGAATGCCTGCCGGCCCGCCGTTGATCCTCTACTCCGGTCGGTAGCGAGTGTCTATAAGGCAAATTGCCTGGTCGTGATACTGACGGGCATGGGGCAGGATGGACTCCGCGGGTGTGAAATGATTCGAACTGCCGGCGGTCAGATTCTTGCTCAGGATGAGGCCTCCAGCGTTGTCTGGGGTATGCCGGGCGCTGTTGTGCGTGCAGGTCTTGCAGATCAGGTTCTCCCACTTTCACAGATGGCAGGCGAAGTCGTCCGCCGCGTGAGATTTGGTCGTGTCTGAATCCATCGTTACTGCGGCAAATTTTGCGTTCATCTCTCAGCTGCTCCGGGACCATTGCGCTCTCGTGCTGGAACCCGGCAAAGAGTACCTGCTCAGATCACGTTTAATGCCTGTGGCCCAGAAACTTGGTGTTGCCGACATTAATCAGCTGATCGAACGCTTGCGCCAGGGCGGCGACAGAGGCCTGTTGACGCAAGTCGTGGAAGCGATGGTTACGACCGAGACTTCGTTTTTTCGCGATTTGCATCCGTTCGAGACGATCAGGAAGTTCATTTTGCCCGAACTAATTCAGCGTCGCCGATCTCTGAGGCAGCTGAACATCTGGTTTGCCGCCAGCTCCAGCGGTCAGGAGCCTTATTCGATGGCGATGCTTCTTAATGAAGATTTTCCGGAACTGATCAACTGGCGTCTGAATTTGCTGGGCACGGATATCTCGAATGAAATGCTTCAGCGAGCTCGGCTGGCCCGCTATTCTCAGATGGAAGTCAATCGCGGGCTGCCAGGTGAATTGCTTCAGAAGTGGTTCCGGAAGGACGGTGACCACTGGCAGCTCAACGAACGAATTCGCACCATGGTTACTTTCTCCCAGATGAATCTGGCACAACCGTGGCCGACGATGCCCAGCTGGGACCTGGTTTTTCTCCGCAACGTCATGATCTACTTCGATAACTCCGTAAAATCAAACATCCTGGGTCGCCTGTCACGCGTGCTGCATTCGGATGGTTACCTGCTGCTGGGAGGCGCCGAAACGACGCTCAGTCTGGACGATTCGTATTATCGAATCGAAACCCTCAAGTCCGGGTTCTATCAACTAAAGCCATCCTGACTGGTTGCCTTGCCAATATGTCTGGGCCAATATGTCTGGGCCAGTGTGTCCAGCCGCACCGCCACTCGAGTGCCGTCTTCCGCTGCTGACCCTGAGGATGTCCTGTTTAGCGAAAACTTTCGCTTTGGGGTTGTGATAGCGAAACTCTTCGCTACCATTAGCGAAGAGTTTCGCTATCTGGAGAAAAATATGACGAAGCCAGTCACATCGCAGCCAACGGAAGTGGAGCTGCAGATTCTCAGGATTTTGTGGGAGCTCGGGCCCAGTCCTGTGAGGGAAATCCACAAAAAGCTTGAGGCCGCGAAGGGCACCAACTATTCAACAACAGTGAAGATGTTGTCTGTGATGATGGAAAAGGGATTGGTTAAGCGGGACGAAGAGGTGAGTCCTCATATCTACCGCGCGGCATCAACAAGAGAGAAGACCGGGAAGAAAATGCTCTCGGATCTCGTCGAAAAAGTCTACGCAGGTTCCACGATGAGCCTGGTGCTGCAGGCGCTGTCGTCGACAAAGGCAACGCGCGAAGAACGGGAAGAACTTCGCAGGCTCCTCGATCAGATGGAAGCTGAGTGACCGGGAGCAGCCATCGGGGCTGCTCAACGTTTCTTACAGTTCAGTCCGCGTCCTGTCCGTCTGTCGAAGGCAATCGATGGTCTGTACGGACGCGATCAACATATTCAACGGCGAGTCCACCATGTCACCATTCATTGAACGACTGGGTTGGGTGCTGATTCATTCACTGTGGCAATTTGCCGTCCTCGCGGCCGCAGCGTATTTGATTCAGAGATCAATGCGTCGTGCGAGTTCTGACTCGCGTTATATCGGACTGCTTCTGGTGCTCAGTCTGGTTCTGCTGGTTCCATTGGTCACCTGGGTCCTGGTACCGGAGACTGTAACTGCACCGGTTACGGTAGTAGCAGAACCCAATGTTACCGCATCTGTTCAACTGCCTCAGCCAGCTGCAGCAACTTCATTCGTCAACAGTCAAGCTGCTGCCGCCGTAGATCCTGCGGTGACTGAAACGACGATCATTCCTGATGAGCAAGTCGAAACAGCACCTCCTTTGATCGTTGCCAGTCCCTCTGCGCCGCAAGGTAAGCCGATGTGGGAACGACTTCAGATCGTATTGAAGCCGTGGCTGGCGACGATCGTACTCGGATGGTCGATCGGTGTGCTGGCTTTTGCGATCCGGCCAGTCTGGAGTCTGTTCACGATTCGCAGGCTTCGAAGACAAGGGACGTCTCCGGTTCCGGATTCGGTCCGAACAGTTCTGGAACGAACGGCAAAGCAGCTTGGCGTCCGTTACGCCGTGGATGTGTTGCAATCGGCGGTCGTTCAGGTGCCGATCGTAGCGGGTTATCTAAAGCCGGTGATCCTGCTGCCTGTCAGTGTTGTCAGTGGACTTCCGGCATCACAGCTTGAAGCGATTCTGGCTCATGAGTTGGCCCATATTCGTCGACACGACTATCTGGTGAATCTGATCCAGACACTCATTGAAACGGTTTGCTTTTATCATCCGGGAATTTGGTGGCTTTCGCATCAAATTCGCTGCGAACGCGAGCACTGCTGTGACGACATCGCCGTTGGCGCTCTGGGCAGCCGACTCAACTACAGCCGAGCGCTGCTGGCACTTGAAGAGATGAGAGTGACTCAAACGCCACTCGCGGTTGGCGCCAATGGTGGGTCGTTGCTTGCTCGAGTCCGACGGTTGTTTCATCTGGAACCAACGTCGAGTTCCGTGTCTCAGGGCGGAGTCGCCGTTGTCGCGAGTCTGATTGCCTGCGCAATGACGATGTCGGTCATAGCGACGGCGCGAAGCTCTTCCCCTGAAGCAGGCGATCAGAAGATTTCCCTGCAAGACTCCACCGCAGACGAAACGTCATGGCCGCAACTGGGAGGCTCAGCATCTCACAACCCGGTCTCCCTGGCAACGGGACTGCCAACGCAGTTTGATCTGAACACCAGGCAGAATATTCGTTGGTCTTCCGAGATTGGCAGCTGGTCGTATTCATCGCCCGTCGTCGCAGACGGCAGGGTTTTGATCGGGACCAATAACGCACAGGGACGCGATTCGCGATTTCCCTCCGCGGTTGATATGGCGTGTCTGCAGTGTTTCGACGAAGCGACCGGTGAATTCCTCTGGCAGTATAGCAGCCCACGAATGGAACAGGGACGTCGCCATGACTGGCCCGAAATCAGCATCTGTTCGATTCCCGTTGTGGAGGGTGATCGCGTCTGGTTTGCCACAAACCGCTGTGAAGTTGTGTGCCTCGATCTGAATGGCCATCGAGATGGAGAAGACGACGGTCCGTATCCTGATTCAGGTACAGGCAGTGCTCCTGACAGCGCAATCCATCAGGCCGACATTATCTGGAAGCTTGACCTCTTCAATTCGCTGGGAATTCGACCACTCAACGCAACTTGTGTCTCTCCAACGCTCGCCGGAAATATGCTGTTGTTGAATTCCCCAAACGATGTTGATGAATCGTATCAGAATCTTGCCGCGCCGAACGCTCCTGCGTTCCTGGCCCTTGAGAAATCGACTGGGCAACTGATCTGGACCGACAAGACCCCCAATCCCAACATTCTCGGCAACGGATGCTCGATGGGCGCACCTGCAGTATCGCTGATTGACGGTACCTGGCAGGCAATCTTCGCCGGCTACGATGGCTGGCTGTACTCGTTTGAACTTGATGCCATCCAGCGGGGCGAAACGAGACTGTTATGGAAGTTCGATCTGAATCCAAAAGAGTCTCTGTATTCGCTGGGCGGCCCTCGATCTCGGGATCCTCTATCCGGGAACTCATACCGTGGCATCGCGATCACGCCTGTGGTTGTCGGTGATCGAGTCTATTCCGCAGTAGGTCATAACCCGGAACGGGGCGACGGCCTGGGGAGACTGTGGTGCATCGATGCCACCAAACGCGGCGACATCAGTGCTGACCTCGTCTACAACAAGTCCGCGCCCGACGTTGTGATCCCGCACAAGCGTATCCAGGCGTGCGAACCGGACAAAGGAGACTTCACTCGGCCGAATCCGAATAGCGGCGTCGTGTGGGTCTATACGGGTGAAGACCTCAATGGGAACGGAGAACTGGAGTTTGAGGAACAGATGCATCTGTCCAACAGTCTGTCGGCGGTTCACGATGGATTGCTCATGACGACTGATCTCTCAGGGCAGTTTCACTGCCTTGATGCCATCACCGGGAAGCCTCTCTGGACGCACGATCTGATGGCTCCCTGTTATAGCGGACCATTGATCGCTGACGGAAAGGCATGGATGATCGACGAAGACGGAGACCTGTCAATTTTTGCAGTCGCTCGCCAGAAACAACTGCTGGCCGAGATCACGATGAGCACTTCTGGTTATACGAACCTCGCGGCAGCGAACCAGAGTCTCTATGTCGCCACAAAAACACATCTCGTTGCGATCTCCGCAGAAACTGTCTTTCCGGAAGCTGCCAGAGGTCCGCGATTGGAGCTCCAAAATTCTGACGGCTCACGGTGGCAGGGAACTCTTGTCGAAGGAAATGTTGGTTTCATTCCTCCAAATCCTTCAGCGTGGAATTCATGGTCAGGCCACGATCAGAGAATCGATCTTTCGCAACTGTCAACTGGAAAACACTTGCTGATCACTCAATTTCCGTGGTCCGTCATGCAAGTCGAGATTCCGCTGGTCAATTCGCTGCGCCAGCCTCTGCGGCTCGGTGTCCCGCCACGTCAGCACAGCTCCAGCAACTACGCTGCTGAGTTGACCGTCAGAGCAGACGAGCTCGGACGACAGTTCATCGATTGTGACCTTTACAATCATACCGACGAGCAATGGAGCTTCAGCGAACTCGATTTGTCAATCGAAGCGGGTTGGCTCGGCCAGGAAAGTGAAGCTCATTCGCCGCTTTGGCTGAACGATGATCTGACTCAGGTGAAGCGAATTGAAATTCCTCCAGGAGGAAAAGGCACGTTGCAGATCGACTGGCCGGAATGGGCAAAGCAAGGGATATGGGATCCCATGGCGGGACCGGGGGTCGTATCGAAGCCGACATTGCCTGAACGACAACCTGGAAAGATCTGGGTACGGATCTCAGGGCCTGGCTTTGGGACTGCTCCCGTTTCGGTCACTCATCCTGATCAACTGCCTCTGGGCGATTCCGTCACTTTGCCGGACGGGAGTGTGCTGGAACTGGTTGGAATCACAACTCCGCCGATTCAGGTCAAGCTTCAGGACGAACGCACGTGGTGGCAGCCAAATGGATCGATCTTCCCCGAGCCGGTAGCGAATCCGAAAAACCTGGGAGTGGGCAACGATCGAGTCGATGGACGGCAGGCATTTCTGCGGCTCACAAGTCGCGAGCGGGATGCGTCGATGAGCATAAGAAGTCTGGAGTTGAAGGGATGGTCGAGTGCCGCAGTGTCTTCGAGCCCCATTCCTGACAGTGAGTCGATGCAGATTTCTGAGATTTATGTTTTTGGTCCGGTGGGCGATGCTAAGTCCACATCGCTGGAAGTCCAGGTTGCCACGGCGCCATGGAGCATCTGGAAATATGACCTGACAGGAAAGCCGCTGGATTCACCAGCAGTTGGTGAACCACTGCTATCGATGCGAAATGCGGTCGAGGTTCTTCGTGCAGGTCCTTCAGAAGACGGCATTGCGATTTGGACTCGCCCATTCAGTTCGACGACCGATGAAGGTGAGCTCAGGCTGATTGCTGTCGACAAGACGGGGAACCAACGCTACAGCAATCGGAGTTCCGGGGATGGTCAGGAGGATTTCAGGTGGTTTAGGCTAAATCCGGATGAGTTTTCCCACTTCGAACTGCGTATTCGTCCGTTTGGGCCGAAAGTGCGATTTGAAAACGTATCCCTCCAGCCCGGGAATCAGACCGAACCAAAAATCTCGCTTGAATTGATTGATGCCGAGAACGGATCAGTCGACGTGTCAGACAAGCCGGTCGCTCAGCCCCCGGCTCCTGAAGAGGATCATCCGCGTGTTGAGTTGGTGGGATTAACCTGGGACAAGGCCCCTAAGCTGGACGCATGGCATCCGAACGGTCAGCCGATGGTTCAGCCTGAGTGGGCGAAGATGATCCCGGAACTCGGGCCTGCCGAGAAGAAGGCACCTGGCGCCGCGATCTTCCTGTATGAGTTCCACGGGTTGAGAGAGAGACCGTCGATTTACTTCCATCATCGAGTTGCGTACCAGTCGGGCGATGAACTCTTCACAACCGACCGGTCGTGGCGACGAGCGATTCTCTATGAAGACGTCATGGTGAGGGGATTGCCGAGCTGGGGCTCTTCTCCAGGCCTGTCATTATCTGACGAGCCCTGGGGGCCATGGAAAAAGGTCTCAAAGGAAGGTCAACTCTCTGAGGGTGGTGATCACGATCAAACTTATCGGCTCGGATACGACCGAATCACTTTCCGTGGCAAACGAAATCTCACCCAATCGCCTCTCAACAGTGAGCCGCTTCCTTCAACTGCCACAATGGCTGTTGTTCTCCAGCAGCCGCAGGATTTTGAAAACCTCTATGCTATCGAAGTCGAAGGTGTTCTTGTTGGAGAGGGCCCCGAGTCGCAAGGCTATCAGCAAATCGTTCCACGGTTCTTTGTACGATTCAGAAACGAGTCAACCAAAGAATGGCATTATGAAATCGACTGGCCATACAATCCGGAAGAAGTCGATCATCTGAGGTTCCGTATCCGACCGTATCGGCACCAGTATGTGTTTGAGAATACTGCGTTCGCGCCGAGCCAGAAGCCCGACCGATCGACAGAGTTCAGGACGGTCTACACGAAACTTGAACATGACTTGTCCAAGCCCGAAGCTCGAAGCGAACCGCCGTCAGACGTCGAGTTTCAGGTTGTTGATGCTGAATCCGGAGATGCGGTTCCTGGAGCCAGTGTTCTGTTGCGAAATACCATCAGCTCGTGGCAGCCAGACGGAAGGAAATCGCCACCAGTCGAACCAGCTTTGATTCAACTTCAGACCGATCCACAGGGCAGATTCTCTGTCTCAATTCCCGAGCAGTTGCGGAACTGGCAATCTGATTTCCAGGTCTCTGTTCGTCATCCCGACTACCTGATTGAGCAGAGCTTTGGCGCGTGGCAGGTGACACCAGAAATGGCTCGGGATCCAGCTTTGATGAAGGAAAAGTTCTTTAGCAGTGGAATGATTCGACTGGATCGCGGACAGGAGATTACCGGACAGGTGCTGGGGCCCGATGGTCAGCCCGCAAAAGGCGTGAAACTCTATGCAGCAATGCAAATGCCTGAATATCTCAATATGCCGCCACATGCAGTCACAGATTCTTCCGGGTTGTATCGGTTCCGCGTCCCTGGCCGTGATGAACACCTCTTGTTTGTGATTCCAGAGGATGCAGTCGCGGTGTCAGTTCCGATTCGAAAAGGATACGGGCAACAGCCCGTGGTGAGGTTGGAAAGTGGGACCGCAATCAAAGGGCGTGTCTTTGATGCCGAGGGGAAATCGCAAGCCGGAGTCGTGGTTCAGGCCAATGGCGGTGATTCTGTTTACGATGGATTCGACAAACCGATGGCCCGCGTCAGAACTGATGCTGAAGGACGATATCGACTGCCGCCTCAGAGGCTGCCGGTGGATGTCCGAGTGACATCTCTTGGCTGGGTTGGCGGATGGGAGGAACGTGGACGTGACCTGACGCTGAATGAAGTCTACCTGCCAACAATCGTACGAACTCCCGATGCTGATACAACGACGTCGATTGATCCGCAGCAGTCAAACACAGTCAGGGGTTCTGTTCGGACTCTGGACTTTCGACCCTGCGAAACAGTGACATTGACTGCCATGGTCTACGACGAGAACGGTCAGCCAGCGAACGATTGCGAGGTTGCATTGTTCGGAATAGTTCCTGATCCGGAAACTCGTGATGATGAGCGAGGAAGTTCATGGCGAGGACGTTTCCAGTCCGTGCCAGACATGCCTGGTCAATTTCATGTGAAAGCCCCAAAGGGAATTAAGGACGCCACGCTGGTTCAACCGGAGATACCTACAGGTCCGCGGCAGAACTGGAGTCGGGCAGTCCGCGAAGGCGAAAAATTCGACGGTTCACGCACCGATTCCGGATGGCCTGTTCTTGACCGGGATGACAATTCAATTGTTGTGGGTGCGCCGGCCGTCGCAGCCCTGACACCGCCCGCCACTGGCCCTGAACAAAGGACCTTTCCGACACGTTTTGCAGATGCGCTGGTCACTTCTTTGAGAACTCGGGCCACACGTGTTTTGAGCGGTCCGCAACCTTACATGAGTCAAGAGCTGTTCGAAGAGGTTCGGAGGAACACAATCGCGTTCCTCACCACCAGTCTTAAAGTGGATCCACCCGTGGATCGGCAGCAGGCGATCATCGACTCGATGAGACAGCGTATCACAGATCCGAATGCTCCTGGCTATTCGCGATATTCGATGTTTGAGAGTTATCTTCGGTTCGGGAATGCCTACAAGGACCTGATGTGGCGAGTCTATCATGCGGCCAATCGAATTGAATTGACCTCCGAAGAATCGACGCGACTTGAAGCACAGCGTGAAGTGGTTCGCCAGAGATTGCGGACTGTCCCGGTTGGAGCCGATGCAGCAGCACAGGAAAAAGCAAATGCAGCGCTGGCATTGCTAAATGCTCTTATGTCCGATCCCTTGTGGGTCGTCTGGCAAACTCCATTTAGCGAAGAGGAATGGCCGAAAGTTGCTGATCGGATCAACAACAGTGGGGGCGGCTGGGACAATGTTTCACGCGTTCTCGAACTGTTCAGTCCAGGGATCCCCTGGCCCGATCGGATTGTTGGCAGTGCAGGCTCGGTCGGCAATCTGTCGCACGAATTCGCCAGTGAAGAGATCTTTTTGGGAGCGACCGAGAATCTGGGGTCGACTGAACATGAGAATTCACCGGGAGTCATTGACCTCGATCAGGCAAAGCTCCTTTCATGGCCCACAGCCGACGTGCCCGATTTGGCAGCCCTGTTGCAGCGAGTCAAAGAACACGGGCACGGTGATATCGGATACTCGCCCAGCCGCGATGAGCTGGTTGCCTTTCGCGGCGGCCGACTTCTGAAGCTCGAGACGAATGACTGGTGGATCGCGGATCAGATCAGCGATGACGAACTGCGAGCCAGAATTGAGAAAGGTGGGGCATCGTCGATTTCGATGTCAGAGTATCCAAAGGATGGGTTCCGATCTCAAAATCAGAGTCCTTCACTCATTGCCATTCGAACAGGTCCGTTTGCGGATCAGGGACAATTATTTGTCTTTGCAGTTGATGCGAGCGATACCGGGATGTACGTACATATCCGCCCGCGTCCGATATTGAACCGGTCACTCGATCTGTTAAGCCTTCCGGCTGCCATGAGAGTTCCACTGGGGCCTGCGAGACAGGGTCTGCGGACATCCCTGACACTCGCAGATGAACGCATTGATCCGGTCTATCTCTACCGCGGGCGAGTACTGATCAACGTGGATTTGTTTAACGGTTCCGATCGCCCACAGGTGGTCGCGTTCGATCCGGCTCTGGCATCGAATTCGTTTGATGTCTACGGCCCCGACGGTCAGCTGATTACGGGATTAGTCGGTCAAATGCCGGTTGTGGTGCAACGTGACGACCAGGGACGTGTGATTCCTCGCGTCGTTCAGCCGGGCAAATCAATTCGCCTGTTGGAGGACTTTAATCTGGGTTTAGCTTGTCCGCTGGAACAGGTGGGCCAGTATCGCATCACGTTTGGCGGACAAGAGGGAACACTGAACCTGGGAAATTATGGTCGCAGCTATCCGCCGTCCAACATGCTGACACTCGATGTGGCCCCGGGATCTGTTCCACCAATTCACCAGGTCTGGAAGCTGTTCAGGGAACAGCCGATCGACTCTGACTCGGAGCAGTTCCGGACATGGTGGCAATTGGAAATGCAGAATCCGTCAGTTTGGGATAGTCATACGCTGGTATTCCGTCGCGGAGATTATGAAGGGATTCACTTTATCTGGCTGAAATTCACAGAGTCTGCAGATTCGTCCTCAGTGAATGTGCCAGGAATCTCCGGAATGCCGACGTTACCACCAAGCAGAAGTGTGTTGCTGGGCCGGACGCGTTTCGGCTATGCACACCTCATTGTCTGTGAAAACGCTGACAGGGAATGGCCTGACTGCGAACAGAAGATGCGGATGCAATTGGAGAAATGGTTCATTGCCCCGGAAGTACCCGGCACCACGAACCCGGTTCCCAAATACCCCGAGCTGAACCACAATCCCGAGCTGAGGGCTGAGGTCAAGTTGAAGGGTGAATCGTCAGCGAATTCCAATGTCCTGACGGCGGAGTTGTGGCAGGATGCAAAGCTTGAACTTCTGGGGGTTCGCAATACGGCAATACCACCGGTCGCGTGGCTACCCAACGGCGCACCGACTGTTAAAGTGAAAGGCTTACAGCCTGTTACAGTGAACGGGATTCCGGCAGACTGGCCTCGACCGTTGCGCGTGCAGGGTGAAAACGCCTCGCATGACTTTATCCTGAGAGCAACGGGCCTCAACGAGAATCATGGCCTGATCTGGGACAAAGTGAATGCTCAAATGCCGCTGACGACGCCGGTCTTCACTGAGGCGCCAGGGTTATTCAGCGTGTCGGGAGCGTTGCATGGACAGCAGCGAGCCTCGATTCGAGTTGGCGTCACCAGCGAATGGGGGCCGTGGCAGTCAGTGAATGCAGACGGTTCGGTTGGCTCACAAGTTCCGCTGGAGCTCCATCAGACTGGCACGTATCACGAGGTTGAGTCCTTTTTGGTACTTGGTGATATGACCGTACTGAAAGGCGTCTTTGGAGACCTGGATATCGACTATGAGATCACGGCTGTCGATAAATCCGGGAACCGACACAGTCGCAGAGGAGTCGGTATCTGGAAGGAAGGAGAGACACAGGCGCCGTTCTTCGATCTGAAGTCGATTGAGCTGGATCACTGGGAATACCGCCTTCGCGAAGTCGTGCGGTGGGTTACATTCCGAGACATTGCGTTAGCGCCAAAGGACAGTGAAGTCACGAACGAGACTCCTCAGCCTGGTGTTGATGTGGAACATCTTTCGGCTCTTCGATACTGGCGGGCTCGAGGCAGGGTGACAGATTCCAGCGGTCGGCCATTGAGTGGCGTGAACGTTCGAGCCGCCACAGGAATGGGTTCCCTCAGGAGTGGCTATGGTGATGTGACCGATGCCGATGGACGCTATGACTTCCGCTTCGGGGGTGGTATGACCATTGGCGGGACAGAGGTGGCAAACATTTTTGCAGACCTCGCTGGCCACTTCGAGCAGAATCTGTGCCGACAGGGCAACGGTATGGGGAGTATTAAAGCGGTTGATAAAGCCGTCGCCAAAGAGTGGGGAATGAACTCCGATCAGATTGTGTTGCCAGGCAAGCCACGTGAAGTCGATTTTGTGATGATTCCTGCCGCAAAAACGTCGGGCACGTTGGTCGATGACAAGGATCAGCCCCTTCAGGGTTATTCTGTGATGCTAACCGGTGAAACGCTTCCACCGGGGGCGTCGGTGATTGCACAGGTGAAGACCGATGAAAACGGGCGTTTCCAGATTTCTGAAATCCCGACGACGTTTCCTTTCCAGTTTGAAGTCCGCAAGCCAACTGCCGAGCTTGCACCGCCCTGGGACGACACGTGGGCCAGCGGACCAATCACATTTTCGCCTCCGGGAGAGAACGACGTCGTTGCCCAACAAGGGAAAACGCGGTTTACAGCGACGGAGTTGAGACTCAAGATTCTTGGGGATGGAGTGCATGGGAGGAAAGCGGTGGAAGAATCTCGCAATGCCCCCATCCAGATTCAGCCCAACAGTCCGACCGCGGCTGTGGTTCGAAAAGGAGACGAGATACTGATTTCAGATTCTGTGATGACCTGGGTACTGTCGAATAAGGAGAGTGACTCCCCTTCGCTGGAAGTCCCTTCAGAAACGGATCGATAGAGGTTACTCAATGATCTGGGACGATTTTCCTTCAACAATTTCATGACGCAACGAGAGACACTGAATGCGACTCTGGCTCTGGCGCAAGTCAGGGGATCCCCAGTGGGGTTGTAGCGAAAGAAAAGTCCGGAATGCGTTGTACTCGAGATGATTCACCAGCGTGGCGGCGCTGTTCCCGCTGCTGGTCATGGTTGCGACATCCCCAAAGTACTCATCACGCTCCGCCGTGATGACGAGTCCCCCGGTCCGCTCATGGTCGACGTCCCGTAGCTGGCTGGATTGCCTCCAGCGTGCGCGGTTGTTGCCTGGGGTTCGACATCACGGCGGAGCGTGATGAGTACTTTTTGGCCACCAACGACCCATCGCGGCTTGGCTTCGCTCAGCAGCAACCAACTTCAGTCGAGGGAATCGAGGAATTGGTTGTCTTCGAATCGCAGGCAGCGTTGGCGTCTTGACCACGGAAGACGCTGAAGAGACGGAAGAATCGCAAAAGTACCCGATTGTGCTATTCCGTGTCTTCCGTGGTCAGCAATCACACTGGCTGCGCGCTGGATGCAGTCGGCGTCGCGTCTGCATCATCACATGCCCTGACCCGCAGTCGCGTTACTGGCGAGGTCGCCTCCCGGTGTGGCTATCCCATTGACGTGGATGTAGCCGATCCCCTGTCTGTTGCGTGTCAGCCCTCAGCTTTCTACCATCAGATCTTCCGGTATTAGAAATGCTGCTTTTTCAGCTCATCTCTGCATTGCCGATCAACTCAGCGTAGTCCGATCCGGAATTCCCCTTCTCGATTCGTTAGAAGGCGTTATTTCCTGAAATCCGGCATCGGAGTCATGCAATTTTGAATCCACTACCGACGACATCAACGATCGTAGTTCAGAGATTACTGGATCAGCTGCGATCCGGCAACCAGGATGCGTCCCGCCAGTTACTCGATGTCACAATGGACAGGCTTAGAAACTTATCTCGAAAGATTTTGGCCGATCGTCCTCATGTCGAACGATGGGAAGAAATGGACGACCTCGTTCAAAACAGCTCCTTACGACTCTGGAAGGTTCTCGAGAAACATCACCCACCAACTCCACTGGACTATTTTCGTCTGGCGGCGGCCGTGATTCGACGTGAATTGATTGACCTGAGCAGACGACACTTTGGTCCAATGGGGCTGGGAGCCAATCTTGCAAAGTCGTGGTTGCAGAGTGGCAATCGAGAATCTTCGCCGATCGACTTAGTTTCTGATGGTACCAACGATCCTGTCGATTTACGTAACTGGACGGAACTTCATGAATACATAGATAATCTGCCGCTTGAAGAACAGACAATGTTCGATTTGCTGTGGTACCAGGGACTCACGCTGAGTGATGCAGCCGAAGCGTCGGGCATTCCCGAGCGCACTCTGCGCCGACGATGGCGTTCGGCGCGAATCAATTTGTATCGAACCTTAATGACCGACCAGGTTGACGATCATTCACCACCTTCAGAATGACTCTCAGGAGTCGCATTTCAAAACATGAACGTCTCAATCGAAGAACTTCTCGACCAGTGGGAGGAAAGCTTTGAAAAAGGCCAGCCACTTTCGGCAGAGCAGCTTTGCAGAGATTGTCCCGAATTGCTCGAGGAGCTGCGGTCGCAGATCAATGCATTGCGAGCCGTTGATGCCAACTTCGGCAGCATGATGGGACAGTCGCGGGGGATGTCGGAAGAAGAGCTGCGTACCAGTCGCCTGAACGAGCGGCTTCAGATTACATCTGTGTTTCAGATCGATGAACTGCACGGAAGTGGAGGTCTGGGCGATGTCTATCTGGCATCGGAGCCCAGCATGAAGCGGCATGTTGCCGTCAAGTTTCCACGAAAGGACCGACTCAGTACTGAGCAGATGGCTCGTTTTGAACGCGAAGCTCAGATTACCGGCCGCTTAAATCACCCTGGAATTGTACCCGTCTATTCTCTCAGGCACGATGACCAGAGTCAGCCGTGTTATGTGATGCGGTTTATCGACGGCCGGACGCTCAGGCTTCATGTTGAGAGGCTGAATCAGAGCATCTCCGGCAAGACGGACTACTTTTCGACGATGGAATTCCGTCAGCTGTTGCAGAATTTCATTGCGGTCTGCAATATCGTGGCCTACGCACATGACCAGGGAATTATTCATAGAGATATCAAACCGGAAAACATCATCCTCGGGCCGTTTGGTGAAACGATGTTGATGGACTGGGGACTGGCAAAAAGCCTGAACGAGTCCGACGCGAACATCCCGGCCATGGCGTCTTCAGATTGTGTTGAAACCGTTGCCAACAAGTCGATCCGGACCTATGAAGGTCAGGTGATGGGCACCCCGGCATTTGCGAGTCCCGAACAGCTTCAGGGACGCGTAGATCTAACGGATACGCGAAGTGACATCTATTCATTGGGGGTCACTCTATTTTGCATTGTGACTGGATCCATTGGACGAATGGATCAAAACACGGGTGCAATCCTCAGACATTGCAATGGCAACCGGGTGCCGCCCCGACTTGCCGCAATTTGTGCCAAGGCAATGAACGCAGGCATCGACGATCGTTATCAGACTGTCACAATGCTCTGCAAAGATGTGGAATTCTATTTGGCAGGTGAGCCTGTCAGTGTCGTTGCGGAGACAGTCTGGTCGCGATTCGCTCGAATTGTACGCAGGCGTCCGGGTTGGGTGGCAACAATTGCTGCGAGTACACTTATGGCGATTGCTGCTGGAACAGTCGGCAGCCTGTTACTCACACAGAAGAATCGTGATCTGAGTACCGCCAACCAACAACTGGAGATCGCTGTCGCCTCGGCGCTGCAGTCTAAGCAGCGGGCAACATCCACCGCAGAACTGCTCAGCAACACATTGCAGGCTGCAACGCCGGACAGCTCCCCCGGAAAGGAACCGACGGTTCGTCAGCTGCTCGACGAAACCTCGAAAAAGCTGCGAACAGAGACGACAACGCATCCACTTGTCGCTGCCGACACGCACACTGTTATTGCCAAAGCCTACCTGTCGTTGGGCCTTTATGATGCTGCCCAGGAACATACGGAGCTGGCGTCGGAGTTATATCTCCACGAATTGGGGCCTGACAGTGCAGAGACCATTACCGCACAGGCCCATCAGGCTCTTCTGATGTCTCGAAGAGACCAGGACACAGAAGCCATCAGTCTGGCGAGTGACGCATTGAAACGCGGGCGTGGTTCTGAGAAAGTCGACCCTGGTTCACTGGCAATCGTAGTTGACATTCTTGCCCATGTGCTGTCTGCTGCACCGGATCCTGATCACACACAGGTTCTCAAGTTGCATCAGGAAGCGTATGAACTCGCCCGGGAATCACTCGGACCTGACGATCGTGCGACGTTGCGAATGGCTTCAAATCTGGCGACAGCGCGAATGGACGCAGGGGACCTTGCAGGGGCCGAGCCACTGCTCGTTGAGATTCACACGATTCATGCATCGCTTCTTGGTGATTCTCATCCTGAAACTCTTGTCGATGTGTTTAATTTGATTGCTCTGCACTTCAATAAAGGCGACTTCGAGACGGCAAATGCACTTTGCCAATCCAACGTCTCGACGTTTGAAACCACGTTTGGTGCCAGCCATCAACGATCGATTCGGCTGAGAATACTGCTCACAATGTCGTTCTGTGCGCTGAATCAAATGGACTCTGCGGCGTACGAAGGCGCCATTGCATTAGACCGTGCAAAAGAACACCTCGGACCGATCCATCAGCAGACATTCGAAGCACGCGGACTTCTGGCTACAGCTATGATCGGGTCTGGAGAACTCGACGCGGCACAGACTCTGGCGAACGAACAGTACGAGACTGCAAAAGAGTCCTTCGGTGCGACACACTCTTATACTGTGCAGGCAACGACTCTGTTCTTTGAATTGGCCAATGCCCGAGGCGATCTCGATGAGATGGAACGATGGTATAATGAACTCCGAGGGTCTCCATGGGAAGCCGAAGTGGAAAAGACTCTGAAGGCGGCCAGAGAGAAGAAACAGGAACAGCCAAATGACGAGGCTGGATCACCCTGATCTGTCAGGTTCTTGACAAAGTCCAGCGGCTGCACGCTGAAGTCACCCGAGAAGCAGAGGCGGGGTGTTGTTTGATTCATGCATGTGCGTTCAGGCCCTGCGGGCCTGAGTCACAGACTGAGTCTGTCGTGACATCATAAAGTTGACCACAGACTGTGCGGCCCATCTTCGCGTAATTGTGCCGCAAGCAACTCGTGGCAGTTGTTCGTTCATGTTCGGAACAGGAGTTCACAAGAAGTCACAGTCAGTTTACGGGAACCTTTTTGAGCACTTCGTTTGGTTGACTGACAACACCACTGCGAACAACGATCTCGATTTTGCGTGTGTTGCGGATGTCTTCCAGTGGGTTCGCAGAGAGCAGGATCAAATCCGCAAACTTCCCGGGTGAGATCGAGCCCAGGTGATCACTCTGTCCCAGCACCGTAGCGTTATTCAGAGTTGCGGCACGGAGAGAGGCAGATGGAGGCAGTCCGGACTCCACCAGCATCTCCAGTTCCTGATGAAGTGAGAAACCCGGAGCGACGTTTGGTTCCGGCGAATCCGTTCCGGCGAGTATCGGTACTCCCGCTCGGTGGAGTTTTCCGGTGAGTTCCTGGTACTTCGCGAATTCTTGTTGTCGATGTTCCAGCATACCGCCCTGAGGACAACCGGTTCGCTGAAGATAGACGGGCCAAAAGTCCCGGAGACGCCTGGGCACCAGCATGTTGTCAGGATGATCGCGGATTTCAGGAACATCCGGAAGAAGGATCATGTTCCGAAAAACAGCCAGTGTTGGATCCACATATGTCTTATGCTTCACCAGCTCCACAATCAAAGATTCGCACACCGGGTTCTCCAGATTGAGTCGACCTCGATATCCAGGTTCCGTGATTGTGTCAGGTGGGAACGAGTAATTGAACACAGACCAGATATGTTCGAGCCCATCGATTCCATCGATGACAGCGTCCTGGGCGGCGTAGTTGCCAAGATGACCGGTCACAAACATTCCACGACGGTGGCCTTCATCAATGATGGCCTTTCCAACAGGTCGCGATGTCCCGGCGTAGATCTTCACTGTACTGACATCCCATCGCGAAAATTCCTCAAACATCGCAGGAACCTCTGCGGGATCCGTCACGGCGCGTCCAACGTCCCGATGAATCACAGGATCCGCGTCCAGCAGCGGAGTACATGTAAAGACACGTGGAGAACTCTCCGGGTGAGCCTCGGCGAAGTGAGAAACGAGTGTCGCTGCGACGATTTCATCTCCCGTGCTTCGAACAGACGTGACTCCAGCGGCGAGATAAAGCGGCAGGACTTCGTCTCCCGTCATATGAGCAAAGTCAAGCACATGCACCACGTGGACGTGTGCGTCGATGAGTCCTGGCAAGGCAAATTTGCCCTCGCCGTTGATGTGAAGAGCATCGTCCGGGAGGTTCGTCACAGCGTCAGGCTCCGAGACGCTCTCGATCCTGTCACCGCGAATGATGATGTTACGTTCCGGGAGAAGTTGTTCGGATTCCGGATCGAAGATTCGTACGTGCTCGATAACAACCACACGATCTTCTGCCGCCTCTGACGTGATCACAAATAATTGCATCGCGATTAAAGACAACCACCTTGTTGCAGTCATTATTCCAGCGAATCGACGCTCGGATTTCAGGCCATAATCTGTCATTCGATCCCTTTCGATTACACATACATCCCAAAAAATGTAGCTTGGGCATTCCTGCCCGAGCCGCTTTTGCTCCGTCCCTGCTCTCGTACCAGAACTCGAACCAGAACTCGTACCAGTGCGAGACAAGTCGTAGCTTGGGCATTCCTGCCCGAGCCGCCCCCGCTCCGCCCCCGCTCTCGTACCAGGACTCGAACCAGAGCGAGACGGGCAGGAATGCCCATCCTACTTAGCGCTCCGCCCCTGCTCTCGTACCAGGACTCGAACCAGAACGAGACGGGCAGGAATGCCCATCCTACGATTTGGTTTTTAAAAACAATTTTGCTTGGGGATTGAAGGAGACGTGTTCATCGAGTGGAAAAATTGGGCGAGGACAGCGGGTGTGTCCGAGGTACGCGAGGTTCGCACTGGATGAACCTGGGGCATCCACGTTGATCATCGATTCGCACCAGTCCGCAAACATGTGGTGCTGGCAATGAGGAGACTTCACCACGACTACGTCAAAGTTCCTTGGGTTTTGACCGAGGGAATAGAAAAAGGACCGATCGTACAGACTCACGGCCCGACTGCTGATAGCCAGAGTGAAACCATGGCCTTCGAGGATCGCGGAAGGCCCGGCATCCCAGACCTCACCAAACGACTCGCTGCGAAACAAACCATCCGCAAGATGCCTCACCCTGCCCTCCACTGAGAGCGGCTGAAATCGAGCCGGATCAAGCGTTCCACCGATGCAGGTGCGAATCGTTGCGCCGACACCTGCGGCGAATGCCTGCTGCACGGCGGGTGCATCTACAATCGGCAACAGAACTCGCCTCTGGTATCCGCACTCCAGCAGCTTTCGCAGGATTGCGTTACTGTCCCCGGATGCTCCGGAACTGGTCGCGTCTGCAGCGTCTACGATCGCAATCGTTCCACGGCGTTGCTGATGAAGTCGGGCGGCCATCTCGTCGAGACTAATTAGAGGAACTCTCATGCGATGGCGGTTCGGCCAAAAACTCTCGGCAATCCGAACTGCTTCCCTCGCCGCAAGTTCCGGGTCGTCGTCCGTCACGACAAAGCTGTAGGATTGCAGGGCAGGAACATCAGTAAACGGGTTTCCGATAAACATGCCGGCAGATAGACCACCTGGCCCGCCTTCGACTTGCTGAGCAATCCGTATGCTGTTCCCGAAAAGTCCCTTCTCAGTGATTAACTCATCGCCTCGAACCAATGCTGGTATCGCGACCTTCGCTGTGACTGGTTTAGCACCATTCAGGATCTTCACCAGCAGTCTCGCTGCTCTCTGACCTGTTTCAAAGAAATCGACATGTGGATAGGTGTGGTACGCAGCAATTGCATCAGAATGTTCGAGCATACGATCCGTAATGATCCCATGCAGATCGAGCGATACTACGATTGGTACCTGGTCACCGAGTATTCGCCGAGTTTCTGCGATGAGATACCCTTCCGGGTCAAGTTCAGTCTCGCTGGCCATCGCACCGTGCATGCATAAGTAGACACCATCAACCGGAGGAGCATCCCGGATGGATTCAAGAAACTCTGCCGCAATTCGCTGCCACGCGTCGGCAGCCAGAGTCCCTCCCGATGTGATAAAGCAGGCACTGTAAGCAGGGATCAGTTCAACATCCGGTAACTCGTCCAGAACGCTGACAGCTCCACCGATTTCGTTTCGAACAGTTCGGTGATAGCGAATGAGCTCCTCGCCGCGGCGAATCGCAAAGTCTGAGTATTGACTCAAATGCGGATTGAATGTTGAGACTTCCTGCTTACATTCGGCAATCAAAATTCTGCGCATGGCCACGAGCTCACCTGTTTGTTGCTGCAGTACGGCTGCATTGCTGGACGGCTACACTGAAGTAACGTTCATTCAGCGCAATCGAGGGGTGGTGTAGATCTGTTTCCCATGAACTGTGATTTCTGTGGGTACGAGATACGGTGCGATCCCTTCGAGGTCAGGTTCAATTCCCAGACCGGGAGCGTCCGGGACATGCAGCAATCCATTCTGATCGGGAAGGATGTGGTTTTTCGTCATTGCCTTTGCAAGCGGCTTGAGTTCGGTAGGAAACTCACAGATCGTATGAGACTCGAGCCCGGCGAATGGCTGAAGCGAAGCGGACAGTGCCAGATTGGAAGTGAACGTGTGGTTGACGTATGTGACGCCTCTCCGGGCCGCGTAGTCTGCGACATCCTTGGAAATCGTAATCCCTCCGATTCTGCCAGCGTCGATTTGAACGTACTTCAACCCGGCGTAGTCGATCATATGTTTCGCCATATGGAAATTGTGACAGCCTTCGCCGCCCGCCATTCCAACGAGTCCACTCCCCAGCGATAATGCGTGATACTCAGACAATGCTCCCGAAACGAATGGCTCTTCCAGCCATGTGGCGCGAACTTCTCTGAGCATTTTCAGTCGAGCTCGGGCGGCGTCGAGGTTTGTATTCCAGACGGTTCCCGCATCAACCAGAAGGATCCCTTCTTCGCCGAGCCCTTCACGTGCGGCTGCCAGCTGATCACAATCGTCAGCAACTGTTGAAAGACCAAATGGGCCCCAGCCAAATTTTGCTGCTCGAAAACCCTGTGCAGCAATATTGCGGGCCTTCTTTAAGGTCTCTTCAGCGTTGTCTCCAAACAGAACTGATGCATATGGAGTCTTGGGAAATCGGGATTTATACCCCAGCAGTTTCCACGTTGGTTCTCCGAAGGCACGTCCGACTAAATCCCACAACGCGATATCAATTCCGGAAAGTGTGTGGTCGGCCTGCAACAGATCAAGACTGTTCGCTCGAACCAGATCACCAATTCGCCGAATATCCCTGACATCGTTGATTTCCTGACCAAGCACGGACGCGATCACAGGCTTACAGGCGCTGTGTGACATTGGACAGACCAAACTTGCAATCGACACCAGCGGCGCCGCCTCGCATTCGCCCCATCCAACATGATCTCCGGCCGCAATTCGAACCAGCAACGCATCCTGACTACCGTCGCCGATGTCCAGAACTTCAGGCATGGACAAGTAGTAAAAGTCGACTGACTCGATCTTCATGATTTCCGATTTCGATTCTGAGAGTTTTTGAATTTATTGTTAAGCCCGCAGGCCATTTTTTTAAAGCGAAGACCTGCTGCAACGACATCACGATCGCTCACACTTTAGCCGATCGAAGGCATTCGCGGCATGAAACCAGAGCGTTCCGGGTGTCTTGTGAAACGAAACACAGAATCCCACCAAACGGCATCTTGCCAGGATGGCGCAATTATCCTATTTTCTAATCTCGGGAAAGAGTCACTGCGAGGGAAATTTCGCCAGGAAAATCTCAATCCGGTGTACGTCTGCGTGCGTCGCCATCAACCGTTCGAGGAGAGATTCGTGATCCGTAGAACTTTTTCGTCAACTTTGCTGCCAATGTGTGTGACATTTGCAATGGCAATGATCGCGCTGAACCCGGAGACAGCTTTGGGACAGGGTGGCGGGCCGGGCGGACCGGGCGGACCGGGCGGACCAATGCCATCAGACCCGTCTGACCTTGAGACTGCACCGCCCCTGAACGCGGATCTTTGTGCGTTCGAATATATGGGAGAAGCCAACGGCGTCCATTATTACACAACATGTAACTGTGTTAACGGCTTTCCTGCGGCCCCGTTTGGTTTTGGCCAGTCCGACACGCCTTGTGTCGCAGGGACATTGGGCTGTGGGGTGGGTTCATCCTGCGGATGTCAGGTACAAACCATTTTCAGAACGCCATTTCTGACGACGGCTGCGGGAAGCAAGAGCCAGATTCACACCGCACGGGATCGTCTGGTGAACCTGATGCAGAGTTCGCTCTCCAAAGCGAAGCGAACGGCAGCATGGAAATTGTATGACGACGTAGATGATTACGTTGATCGTTACGAAGCATTGATTCGCGTCAACGACACGGCGGGCGCAGCGGCACTGGAAGTGGAGTTTGTCGGCAAGTGGGACAGACATGAAAGGTACTTATCGCTGGCGATTGTTGAAACGGGATTTCCCGTCGGCGGATCAAGCCCGGGCACCAAACGCATGGTCTCTATTCCTGACCGAAAGCTCTCCGGGTTTGTCGCGCCATCTGCAGATTCATTCGTTTCGACTCCAAATACAGGATTTCGAATGAGTGTGGAACAGATTGTGAGTGTTCCGCTGAATTCAGGAACGCCGGTGTACTTTCAGTTGTTTGAGGTCCGACGACAAGTTGGAGCGCAGCGGCTTTACTATGGGCAGGAAATCAAGCCGCCTGCAGATTTGTCAATCGTGGAAGGCGAAGGTGAATTTGCAGATCAGCAGAAACATTGCCATGTCATCATTTATGACGGCGTTGAGTACCAGGTATTAACAGAAACAGACTTGTCGGTTCCATAACTCTGACGCCGGATTGGTGAATGTCTACATTTCTACAGTGTCGACATTTTTACAGTGTCGACATTTTTACAGTGTCGACATTTTTACAGTGTCGACATTTTTACAGTGTACGGATTCCTGCTTCGAGCGCAGCGGAAGCCGATCTCGGTATCTCGGGTATTGGAGTCCCAACCGGCGCGTTTTGTCGTTGGGGCCGAGTATTGATTTTGAGTTCGGTCGTTTGGCCCTGGGACAACAGGTCCTCCGCGAACGATACGATTCTGCAGCCGTCTCATATAGAGATCACCGCCAGAACCTGGATCTTTTTGACCAGGATACAGGTTCTGGCTTGATCCGGTCCACTCGGCCACATTGGAGTGCAGACCGAATATGGGCAGCAGAACCATTTTGTCGGATTCGGGAGTGCCCACTGGGCCGTATGGCCAGGAGCCATCAGCGAAGAGTGGCTGGTCTCCATGCGGATACTTGTTATGTCCGAGATTGGTCGCGAGGTATTCGAATTCGTCTTCACTTAACAGCCTCTTCCCTCGCAATTCTGCCCACGCCGTTGCCGCGTGAACGGAGATCATCACGAGTGCCAGGTTTTCCTGATTGAGTTCAGCGGGATAGTCGTCCGGAAGACGATCTGACTCAAGGAATTGCCCCACTGTGACTTCTGTCGGGTCTACAAAGAAGCTGTTAACGGTGCGCTGATGAACAGGTCGGTCAGGCTGATCATCGCCCATCAGAAACGTACCAGCAGGTACTTCAACCATTCCCTGCGTCACTGTCGTATCGCGAAGGACCGTCACTTCCGGCCAGAGGACTTGACCATCTGAACCGAGATCCCATCGCTGATGGCGGTAGTTGGGTCGATACACTTGTTTCGGATCATCGGGCACACTTCGATAGACTTCATGAAATCCGAAGCCGTCCACATCAACGACAACTAGATACTCCCCTGGCGCCAGATCCGCAGAGACGGTTGTCTGGTCCTGGAATTGTTGTGCTCGAGTATCGTCGGGGTCCCGTGTTCGTGGATTCAGAGGAATGATGGCCCAGTCGGCCTTTGAGCCTGCCGGGATACTGGATCCGGTCAGTTGATACGAGATCGAAACCGGAAACGTTACCGGCTTGCCTGGAACTTCGACAATCACCGGGGGGGATTCAACGACTTTCGTGGTCTGTCCGCGGATTGCGAGATAGACAACTCCAACGGAGAGCATCAAAGCCAGACAGACCAGTGATGCGGACAGTGGATTTCGCTTCATCCACCGCCAGCATTTTTCAGGAAGACCGACTGGTCTCGCGAGGATTGGCTGACCGTCGAGGAATCGCTTCAAGTCGTCCGCCATTTCGCCAGCTGATGCGTACCGTTTACCAGGATCCTTTTCGATGGCTTTGAGACAGACCGTTTCGAGGTCTTTCGGGATCTGCAGATTCAATCCACGAGGACGACTGGGCTCCACCGTCAGAATTGTATGCAGCAGAGTTCGTGACGAACTTGCCTGGAACGGCCGTTGCCCGGTGAGCATTTCGTACAAGACAACACCCATCGCATAAATATCACTGCGATTTGACAGTTTGCGAGTCTCTCCGCGTGCCTGTTCGGGTGGCATATAGAGCAACGTGCCAATAATGCGACCGCTGTTTGTCACTGTCAGTTCATTGGGATTTTCAATCCGAGCCAGTCCAAAGTCGGTGATGTGCGGTTCGTTCACCTGATCGATCAGGATGTTGCCTGGCTTAAGATCTCGATGGATGATCGATTTATCGTGAAACACCTGCACGGCCCGCAACAGCTTAATCAGCAATTCGGCGGACTCGACAGGACTGAACGTTCGAATTTTCAGCTGTTCCGACAGAGAAATTCCATCAATAAACTCGGAGGCAATATAGAACGAATCTTCATGCTGTCCGACTTCATAAACCCCCACAACATTTGGATGTGTGATCGCAGCAGCAGCCCGAGCTTCCCTCAGGAATAACCGAGATGTGTTGTTATTTGTCCGGCCGTCGCGCGGGATCTTGATAGCAACCAGGCGTTCGAGTTCGGGGTCCCAGGCCTTGAGCACTGTCCCGAATGCACCTTCCCCCACAACTTCACGGATTTCAAAGTGTCCAATCTTCTGCAAAGCACCGACGACAAAAGTCGATGAGGAGCCCTCCACAGATAAGCTGAACCGGCTGTGACATGATGGACACTCGATTGTGTCTATTGTTTCTTCAGGTGTATCGGCCTGAGCATCCTCGACTTTAATCGGATGTTTGCAGTTGGGACATCGAAACTGCATCGCAGATTCTCCGCATTGTGGTCAACAGGCAAGCAAACGATTCAGTATCTCTTAAGGGCGTACCACGAGCAAGGCTATGCGGCTAAGTGCCACGAGTTTCAGATTGAAACAACCGCAGGGCTCTACAACTGTGCCTCTGTTCTCCTGTTCAACAATTCGTTGAATTCTATTTCAGCCGCAAAGCCTTAATGAGACGATTTGCGTCAGAGGTCTGGTGCCTGCGTTCTCTACGCCGAGGACGGCAGTGAGTTGATTCCGAGAGCATCCAGTGCCTAGCCAGCGTGATTGGTAACCACGAAAGACACGAACCACAGGAAAAAACACAATCGGGTACTTCTGCGATTCTTCCGCCTTTTCCGCGTCTTCCGTGGTCAAAAATCTCGTCCTGCGTGCGACTTGAATTCAAAGCCACAAACACTGTCCTGGAGTCTTCTCAATTGGCAGGAGAATGAGAACAAAAGAATGCCATTCTTCTGCCATACATCAATCTGCCTCCTCCCTGAATCTGCTGGATGACAATCACCCCCTGCCGCTTTTTCGTGTGGTTCGTGTCTTTCGTGGCTAAATCATTAACCCTGCCTGCGATTCGTCCGTCTTTTCCGCGTCTTCCGTGGTCAAACCGCGAGTCCTGCCTGCGACTTGAATTCAAAACTACAAACTCTGTCCTGAAGTTTTCTCAATTGGCAAGAGAATGAAAGCAAAAGAATGCCATACATCAATCTGCCGCCTCCCTGGATCTGCTGGATGACAATCACCCCCTGCCGCTTTTTCATGTGGTTCGTGTCTTTCGTGGCTAAATTATCAACCCTGCCTGCGATTCTTCCGCCTTTTCCGCGTCTTCCGTGGTCAAACCGCGAGTCCTGCCTGCGGTTCACACCCACCACCTCCAATCTGCTGGCCTCCCTGAATCTGCTGGACTACAAACTTCCCCTGTGATTCTTTCGTGGTTCAACGCCAGCCCTGCCTGGGATCTCCGGCATCAACCTTGTAAGAACTTTGTAATACGCCACGACGCCAACTGTTTCAGTACTCTGAAACTTCGTATCACACTTGAACGCTGACAAGTCGAGTTGTACCTGAGACGTGCAATTCCGGACTGGCGAAGACATTCAGGGTGCGAAGGGAGACTTTACGATGTCAAGATGGTTGATGATCGGGGCAGCACTTGCCGTGAGCGGCTTCGCTTTTTCCGGGGTATGTGTTCAGGCGACGCAGCAGGCCGAATTCCAGGAGCAGCACGACTATCTTGATGATGACGATCGCAGACCACTTGCCGATTTACGATTCGACGTTGAGCCAACGCACGAACAGAATCTGAAGATTACCGTCTCGGCTCTTGGCCCTAACGTAGAGCCAATCGCCGGGTTCAGAGGTATTCGTGGTGCGAATCGTTATACGGCAGAGGAGCTGGAGTTGATTCTGGCGGGACAGCACAAAGTTGAGATCATTACAGAATTCGAGAATGGTCAGTCGGTTACGGGACGAATACTGAACGGCAGGTCCGGCGCGATTCCAGAGCGACGACTGCTTCCGACCGGTCGTATTAACTTTCTTGCTCAGACTCTCGACGAATATCCGCTTGAGTTAATCATTGATCCCCAAACGCAGTCATCGGGCCGCAGAAAGACTGTGGTCATTGTCAACGGACGGGCTCGACTACGCTGCATTTATAACATTGTTGACGGACACGTTGAGGGGTTGGAAGTTCAGAGCGCCGGAGGGCATTCCTTTCTGGCAGACATGCTGGCCCCTGAGAGTGCCGGAAGCAGATTGCGTGTTCTTCTTGCTTCAATTCAGAAATCAGTCCCCCCTGTTTCAGACATAGAATGGAATGCTCGAGATCTTGAAGCCAAATGGGTCTTTTTGTCGACTCAGATCGCATCAGAACCTGCAAAGATTTCGGCGTGGGTTGATTTCCTTAAGCAGAAGAAGGAGTTTCAACTTCTGGAATGGATGGCAATCTATGTTCCCGACGCGTTCAAAAGTCACGGAGTTGCAGATGCGCTAAAGAGCTCGGACTCTCCGCAATGGATCCGAGTCGTTGCGTGGCACACGACAGGACCGTTCTATCTGGGGCACGGAGAACAGCAGGCCACCTCACTGTTGACGTCTGCCCCCGGCGTCGCGGAACACTGGCTGGATACTCATAAAGAGAAGATCGAACCGTGGGAAGGAATGATCTCGCAGATTTACGAAGGGTTTAAGAGTGACGATGTCCCTCCGATGGACTCCGGAAAATACTTGCCACCATTGCAGGTCGTTGACGTGTTCAGTCACCTCGCGAAATCAGGCAGTGTCGTTGATTTCGCTGATCGAAAGCAGGCTCAACCGGAAGCGGTCTATGTTCACCAGATTGTCCGCGAAATCAATGGAGTTGCTGTCAGTGGGCGGCGCAATCCTGAATTGCTCAATCACGTTCGACAACTTACGGCACATTCCAACGAGACGATTCGCCAAACTGCTTTCCTGGCTCACACCTATATCCTTCCCTCAACTCCGTCGCTTGAGCGTTTTGATGACTTCGCGAGAGTTGCAGATGATTCGAAAGAGTCTGCTGGAATTCGTGAATCTGCGCTTATGGCATTTTCGTACCACAATCATCCCGGGGTCCTGCTGAAGCTCCATCAGGTCGCGTCCGACACAAAGCATCCCGCATGGAATGCAGCAGTCAGTCGCATCGGCGACATTGGCAGAGGCTTCTCAATTTCACGGCTGAAAGAGCTGCAGAAGGCCACGCTGACAACGGATCAGTCAAAGCTGCTGAATGACTCACTTCAGCGGCTCATCGAACGAGAATCTGCCCAGCGGGGTGTTGCGAGCTGGGATATGGCTCGCAGAATTGTGCTTGCCGTCTATGCTCAACAGTCCGGCGATCCGAATGCAAAACACGTTAGGGAGTGGGTTCTGACCAGCAAAGCACAAATGACTCAGGCAGATGCTCAGGATCTGAAGACACGGTGGAGTTTCAGAAGCGTCAACGACTTCTGGCATCCCACTTCAGTCTCAGAATTCGAAAAGAGCTACAACGAGCTGAGGGCGGAAGTCCTGAAATAGTGGACTTCAGTTTCACCACAGGATTCGTAATTTCGCCTGTTCGTTAAAAATTTAGCGAAGCGTTAAAAAAGTAGCGGACAGCTCTTGCTTCCAGCTGTTTAGTGCGTTAATAATTTAACGCACTGGACTGAACTATGGAAAGCAGGAGAATTTGCGATGTCAAAACCCCCCGATCTCAGCAGGCGCGAGCGGCAGATTATGGATGCCGTCTTTGCTCTGGGCGAAGCGACCGTCAATCAGGTTGTCGACGCGATTCCCGATGCGCCAACGGCAATGGCAGTGCGGCGGATGATGCACATCCTGGAAGAGAAGGGACACCTCAAACGCCGCGAAAACGGCCGCGAAGTGGTGTACTCTCCGCGCGAGACGAAGGTGAAAGCCGGTCGCAGCGCGTTTCAGAATGTCCTGGAAACATTCTTCGGCGGTTCGCTTGAAGAAGCGCTCGCCGCCCATCTGCATTCCCGGAGAGACAGCGTCACTGATGAAGAACGTGAACGACTGATTGCGCTGATCGAACAAGCCCGGAAGGAGGGACGCTGAGATGAATCGATTGAACTCTCTTCTGCTGGCAGCTGGTGGCTTCGTAGTCTTTCCGCTCGTCGACTCAGCCATTAAGGGGACTCTGGTTCTCCTTCTGGCAGCTTCCATCTGTGCAATGTTGCGGCGTGATTCCGCAGCGACTCGTCATTTTGTCTGGACGATTGCGATCAGTGTTTTACTTGCGATGCCATTGTTGTCGCTTGTGCTGCCGACGTGGCGGATCCTCCCATCGTGGCTCCAGTCGGAGCCTCGTGCCGCCCTTAATGTCAGTCCTACGCCCGTACTTTCCGTGATGCCGGTACAGTCAATAACCGATGACAGGACACCGGTCGTGGAATTGGAGTCGACAATTGTTGAAGGTGTTCCAGCAGGCGTAATGGAACAAACTGCAGAAGGCGCTCCGCGTACGACTGATCCAGTTGAAACAGTCACCGCACATCAGGGGCCGAACGAAAGTCATGAGCCGCTGATTTCGTGGTCGGCATGGTTGAGTGGAATCTGGTTTGTCGGTTGCTTCGTGCTGACCGCACGGTTGTTGGCTGCGTCTGCTTTTCTGCGACGCTCTGCAAGGCGATCATATCCTGTGATGCCGGACAACGGAAAAGGAGCCCTTCCGGCTCAGAGTCAGGTTGAAACACAATTCCATAGTCAGCATCTTTCGGATTTGGCAAATCTCCAGGCCGCTCTTGAGAGCGCCAGGGCAACGTTAGGACTGAAACGCTCGGTGCAGTTGTTGCTTGACCCGCACCGATCGATTCCGATCGTATGGGGCCTCTGGAAGGCTCGCCTTCAGTTGCCTTTCGAAGCGACTCGATGGAATGCTGAACAGCTGCAGTCAGTATTGCTGCACGAGCTGGCCCATGTGCAGCGCGGGGATCTCGCGGTTCTGGCACTGACACAGGCCGCATGCGCTTTGTACTGGTTCAATCCGCTGGTTTGGTTCGCTGCGTGGCGACTGCACATTGAACGCGAACGAGCATGTGACGACCGAGTGCTGGCCAGCGGTGTTCGTGCATCAGCATACGCGGAGCACCTGTTGAGTGTTGCAACTCGATTCACCTGCTCTCCATGGACGCAGGCTTGTGGTCTGGCAATGGCCGGGAATTCGCCATTGCATGGTCGGTTGAGTGCCGTTTTGAATGCTCGTCAGAATCGCAGGAATGTTACAACGATCTTGTTCGCGTTGTCGGTTGTCGCCAGCACTGCATTTGCAGTCCCAGTCGCAATGATGAGTGTTGCCGACGAGACAGCAGTGGTCGTTGAAGCGGGGAAAGAATCCAACAACGAGAACTCCGTCCAGAAACAGCCGCTTGATCCATGGGCTTACCGTGACATGGACGCTGCACTGCTCACACGCTGGCTGCACTTGGGGGATTCCGCGGATTCAGTTTCCGAGTCTCGCGTCGCAGGTTTGAGGTCAGCGATTGGCCGCTTTATTGAAGGCATTGATGAATCCCCGTTTTCGTTGACGACGGAACAGATCACAGAATTGAAGAGGCTTCAGGCCTCCGATGCCGGGAAAGCGATGTATTCCGTTTCTGAGGCTCAAGATTTTATCAAAGCAGTTTTCGCAATTCATGGCGAACCGATTCAGATGGCGTTCAATGAGTCGCCATGGCCTGGGTCGCCCGGAGATTCAGAAGAACTCGAACGACTTGCCTTTGGTCCTCCTGATCCCAGTGGACTGCGAGTTGCCCTGGTCTGTGAGAAGGAGACCTTCATTCTGGGTGACAGCGCTCGACTTGATCTTCAGTTGTGGAATACTGGAAGCGAAACACTGACAGTCGGTATCGGCCGAACCGGACCGGGCTTGTATCCGTCGCTGCAGCTGGAAACGATCGATCAGGATGGTCGCCGCATTTCAACGGAATTCGGCCGGCAGTCCCGGATGCTGAAAGACATTCGATTCACGAAATTGTGGCAGTTGCGTCCGGGTGAAACAGCAGTTGTCTATGGTTATCGCATTCGAGTCGGATCGGGAGGACCTCGGGAAGCGGAGGGCTACCCGGAATGGTATTCCCTGATTGAACTACCCAAAGTTCAACACGGATCTGAGATCTATGTGACAGGCATTCTTCCCGCACTCACCTTATCGGATCCTCAGTCGTCACCGGTCAGCATTCAGACGGACAGCCTTAGAATCAAGGCCATCGCACCAGAGAAAGTTGAAATCTGGACGGCGCAGACGGCTGGTCGATGGCAAATGCCCAGGGGCGTGACACTGGAAGTGAAGCGTGAACTGTTTCATGCCGCAGACGTTACAACCAGTGTGGTTCTCACATGGCCGGAAGATACGGCCGGAACAACTCATGCATTTAGCAGCTTTGTTGCGTCAGATGCTTTTGGCAACCGCGAGCCGTGGCATGTTGCGTGGGAGAGTAATTCTCTGAGCTTCTGGACGATGCGAGGCAATCTGAGTGATGAAGGCGCTGGCCCTCACAGCCCTTTCTGTGTGCGGCGAATTGACTTCGCAGATCCGTCGAACATCAGAACAACCACGTGGTATCACAAACCTGCCGAGATGCCGGAAGGAATTCGACATGTTTTCGAAAAAGTCTTCAAGCCGCTGCCGACGGAACCTCGGCAGCCTTCCGAAGCGGGAGGTTCAGTTCTGATTGAAAAGGCACATGATGTGCGTCCGATCGACGAGTTGTTGTTCGGTACATGGGCAAGTCAGTCCGGCGATGTGAGGGTACGACTGACGTTTCCGGAAAAAAATACAGACGACATCCTGTGTTCTTTAGATTATGGCACGGGTACTCCGTCCATTGAGACCAGATTCGGCAGGATTCTGTATCCGGCTGACAACTCAATCCGACTGTGGATACGCTCCGCTGAAGTGCAGAACATTGACGTTCAGGATATTGTGGGCGTCTTGCGACGTGGCCCTGACTCATCGCTTCTGCTGGATATTCTGGAAACGTCAAAGCACCCTAAATTTCGGAGCGTCAGCACAATTTCATTGTCTCAGGTGAATACTCCTCAGTTGAGTACGATTCAAAGGAACGAGGACACCGCAGAGCAGTCTGCGAAGCCATCAAGTGTCCCTGATGACCTCCTGCAGCACCTCGACTGGAGTGAACCGGTTGATGGTCTGAGGGCTGCTTCGTTGATTCGCGAAACCACGGCAGATGGAGTTATCGGTCGTGAACGGCGGATTCACATTGTTATACAGAACGTGTCGGACAAACCGATTCGTTTTTGTGACACCGCAATTGATGAGACTGATACTCCTGCCGCAGATGTTGAAGGAAGAAAGTTATACCTGTACAGGAACGACGAAATTATGTTCGCCCTGCAAAACGCAAAGTCGACGAAGTTAGACCTGGTCTTGCAGCCTCGTGAAACTCACATCGTCGATATGTTCGACACGGAGAAGGTGAGCGAGCCTGGCGTCAACACGGGAGACATGCTGGCTGAAGGTATTCTGAAGATGCCGACACAGGCAATTTCTATGGTGTTGAACATCGTTCACGCGCCGGAAGGTGCATGGAAAGGTAAATTGAGAACACCCCTAAGTCGCGGTGCAATCGCAGTTCAGGGGCCAATGCCGACAAGCAAAGAAGGGCAGGCTCTGTTTCGATACTGTGTCGATCACGCCAGACTCAACGGGCAAATCCCTGGTGGACTCATCAATCGGCTGCATGATCTGGTACAGGAGTTCATTCGAATCAATTCGGGCGATGAGTTTGGAGATCCCTCTGCGAAGAGGATGCGACCGCTGGTCGTTCGATTCGAACACTCAGGCGACTGGAATCAGAGCGACGTTGTCAGGCTGTTCGATGACATAGCGGAGGTGACAACGATTCCACTGGAACGGACAATGGACATCATTCGCGAGCATACCCTGCAGCGAGGTCAGCCACTGCCTGCTTCACTGGCGAATGTGAACTGGGGAGAAAAGCTCCCCGGTGGGCTGCGAATGGCGTGGATCTTTGAGCCGCGTGCAGAAAAGTACCCGCTCGGCACAAAGTTAAAGTCGCGAGTTGTACTCCACAACTCCGGCGATGAGCCTGTCATGTTTGTCACTCGTAGTTTTCATCAGCCGGAACACAAAGCGATTACCTCCGGAGGCGCGTCAGTACAGACATTGTCCACGTACTGGACCACGATTGGACGCCCGGAGCCATATCGACTGCATCCAGGTGAATACTGTGAAGTCAACGCACCTGGAATCGGAGTTGGCCCGCAGGACGAAGAGCTCGAAGACTGGGCGAATACTCGGGTTGGATCATGGATTCTTGCCTCTCAGAATGATGCCGTTGTTTTCCAGCCTGGTGCAATTGTGCTGACAGGAGACCACAATGAAAAGGTCGACGCCGACTGGTGGCTGAAGTTCATCACCGAACGCATTCAGCGTGAAACACCATTGCCCGTCGAGTCAAAAGAACGCGAAGTTGTTTTGTTTCGAGTCATCTCTGACCTGTTTGGCAATTCTCCCACGCCGGAAGAGGCAGAGGCGTTTCTTGCGGACACTTCTCCGCAGGCCGTCGAAAATCTGGCAAGGCTGCTCTCGAACCGCACATGGCACAAGGCTGTCACCGGTTCGATCAAAAGTGGTGACATCAAAATGCAGGTCCTTCCCAAAGATCCGGACGCTTTGACGCGACCTCGGATTGCCATGAACCCGGGTCGGTATACGTTCAGTGAAGCGGTTCGGTTTGTCGTCTCGAGGCGTCCAGCAGGCGGACGCGCTATCAATCAGGCGGACATCGTCTGGTATCCGCCCGGAAAGGAGAACGTAATCACAAACGTCACCTTACCGGACGGTTACGATACCTGGGCTGCGTGTTGGTCGCCAAATACGACGCTGCTTTGGGTAACTCAACAGGGACTACTTCGAAGCTACGATTTCGCCGATCCTTCGATGGTCCGGGAAACTCGCTACGAAGGCCCCCAAATTCAGACCGCTCCAATTCCATCCGATGTCCGCTACATGCTCCGCCGGCACCTCACCTCCTCCGGCCTGTAGCGATTAAAGGTGTCACGGACCGTTTTGTTAGAATGGGCTGTTTTTTGATTTACTTTCGATCGCTGGGCGGACTGGGGCTGGAGACTCTGTTGTCTGCGAACGGCAGCTCTACGGTAAGCCGAGAGGCGTGGGCTATGGGGTTGTATTGGCTACGTGATGATCCCGCGAAATTCATGAAGGGCAGGACGGTGATCAATTGGGGACAATTGATCTACGGAAGTTAAGACGCTTGCTGACGATGTTCATATGATGCGTGACATGCCCGACCAACATCCATGCGAGGGCTCGCGCGGTGACGGGATAGCCGGACGCGGTGCCCTGAATTGGCCAGGCATCAGAACGAATTCGTGACATCAGGAGGATGTTCGCACGACGAAGATGCTGCCACTCTTCCGCGAGCGAAGACAGCAACGGGGAAGACAGGTCCTGGCCTTTTACATAAAGATCCTGATCCATGCCTGGCTGTGGCTGAGGATCTCCGCACGAGATACGGTGAAGTCGATCTGCAAAGATCCGTTCTGCGTCGATGATATGCCCCATGACCTGTCGGATGGTCCAGGTATAAGGAGCATGAAGCACCGTTGAGTCGGCTTCTGAGATGTTCTTCAGTGTCAGTGATACCGTCTCGAGCTGATTCACCGCATGCTGCAGAATATCGCCATTTGGTACGAGTCGAATATAGGTGTTGTAGTATTCGAAATACTCGTCACTCGTGGGACGCTGACTCAGAGAACTGACAGACATGAAAAAGTCCTGTGATTGTTGATGAGTGAAAACTGAATGTGATGTCAGTGTCAATACGACTCAGAACATCGTGTGATTTCCACAAAGGCATCATAGAAGCCGCTGCCACCGCCCCAGTCGGTGGGTTCTTCCGGAGTCACACTGTTGATGGAACGTTTGTTTCCGGCCGCATCAACAAGTCCGCCGAACGGCATCCACACGACACCTGTCCGAATTCGATCGGAAATGCGACAGACCGCCGTGACGGTACCGAGTTCATTCGACACGTTGACCAGTTCCCCGTCCTGAAGACCGCGACTGTTTGCATCGTCGGGGTGAATCTCCACAAACAGAACGCCCTCGCGTTTTCGGTGTCGTTCAATATGGCCATAGCCCGAATTCAAATAGTGAAGAGTCTTTCCGGAGATCAACTGCAGAAATCCATTCTCTGCCTGTGGAAAGTCACCGCCAGAGGGAAGCGGGTCAAGTCCCTGTTTCAGCATCGACTGAGACCAGAATTCTGCTTTACCGGATGGAGTGCGAAAGTTCCCATCCGCAAATGGTCGCCAGTCTCGTTCATGATTAAACCGGATCGAGCCGGCAACTTTCAGTTGATCGAACGTGATTCCCTCAAGCCACGGGTGGCCGCTGCTCAGGGCTGTTCGGATCAGTGATTCATCGCTTTCAAACAGAAAAGGCTCTTTGAGCCCCATTGCGGCCGCAAGACGTCGAAACAACTCCGTGTTTGACACAGATTCACCAACCGGATCAATGGCAGGCTGATTGAGGGAAAGATAGTGATGTCCCCATGCAGGCACCAAATCAAGACTCTCAATCTGACTGGTCGCTGGCAGTACATAGTCGGCATACCTCGCTGTGTCGGTGACCACGAGATCGTGCACAATCGTCAGCAAATCTTCCCTCAGGAGTCCTCGAATGACCTGCTGTTGATTGGGTGTCGAGACAACCGGATTTGCATTCCAGATGCACACACTTCGAACAGGTGGGGTGAGCGTCGTCGAGCATAAGTCGTTCCCCAGGTCCCGAATGTTGAGTGTTCGGGTGCCGGGCTTCTGAAGTTGAGGCATCGTGAGGCCTCGATGATTCAAGGTCGAATACTGAACTGCACCTGTCGATCGAGACAGTCCACCGCCTCGATGCTTCCATGAGCCGATCAGAACCGGCAGGCAGGCAAGAGTACGAAACATCATCGCTCCGTTCCGATGATGCTCCAGACCGATCAGCGGTCGCAGTAGAGATGGCTGAACCTTAGCGTATTCGCTGGCAAGTTTTTCTATCTCTTCGACAGCCAGGCCAATGCGATCCTTCACCAGTTCCGGGGCGTATTGTTGCACTCTTTCTACCAGTTGTTCATAGCCAATTGAGTGTTTTGATACATAATCGTGATCCACAAGATCATCGCGGATGATGATGTGCATCATTGCCATGGCCAGAGTCGCATCGCTGCCAGGTCGTGGCTGGATATGCCAGTCTGCCTGTTCGGCAGTACGGGTCCTGATCGGATCGATTACAACAATCTTTGCACCCCGTGATCGAGCCTCCAGGATGACAGGCCAGAGGTGGAGGTTGGTCACGATCGTGTTGGTGCCCCAGAGCACAATGTATTTGCTGTGAACCAGTTCTTCAGGATCGACTCCGAATCCGGTCCCCTGAGTCACAGACAATCCTGCGACCGGAACTTCACCGCAAATGCTGCGGTCCAGTTGTGTGCAGCCCAGAACACTAAAGAATCGCCGGTCCAGCGAGGCATGCTGGATCAGACCCTGATTCCCGGCAGAACTATATGGCATGATTGCTTCGGCACCGGATTCCGCGATGATAGATTTCCATCGTGCGGCAATATCCGCGAGTGCTTCATCCCACGACACGCGAACGAACTTCCCTTCACCCTTCGGCCCGACTCGCCTGAGTGGATATTCGAGTCGTTCCGGATGGTAAACGCGTTCGAGGTAGTGGTTCACTTTGGCACACAGCGTCCCTCGAGTGAACGGATGATCCGGATCGCCATAGAGCCTCTGCGCACGACCATCACGCACTTCGACCATCCATGAACATGTATCGGGACAGTCATGTCCGCATGCTCCGCGAACAATCCTGAGCCGTTCGTCACTCACATTGACGGCATTTGCAGTTGTTGTCATTCATCTGATTCCACGAGCATCCAAAGCTACTTAACACGAGTCCAGATCATCGACCAGTTCTCAATCCAGGTCTGCCCCTGATCATACGACACGGCCTGCGACCAGCGGCAGGAGATTGGTGTGATTTTGTCCCAGACTCCCCGAACTTTGATCGGCTTGTCTCCGTCCATGTCGTCCGCAGTGAACGTCCCGACATTGTTTTCGAAATTACCTGCCTGTCCGGGAGTCGTCAGTACACCGCTTTTTGAATTGACCCAGAAGTCATTCCAAATGCGTTTTTCTACGTCCAGCAATCGAAGGCCCATGCCAGAGAAGTTTCTGGCCGGGATTCGCAGCTCTTCTATGCTGCCAATCCCTGAGAGAATCGTCCAGCAGGTCGCTTCACCTTCGAACTCATCCCACTCAGTCGATTGCCCTGATTTGAGACGCCGATTCTGAATTTTCCACTCCCCGGAAAGAAACTCGAAGTCGCCCGCTTTGCCATTCGGGTCTCTCGCACCAGCGACCGCATTGCCACTGCCCTCAGCACCCACTGCCGTTACCGCCATTGAAGTCAGGGCCAGCCCTGCAACAACAAGCAATGCCTCACGGCGTGTTTCAGAACTCTTATCAGACATGGAACATTCCTTTAAAACTGATCTCTCGTATGGCGTGGCAGCGTTGAAGTGTCTTGAACTCCGGGACGCCGGACATTGAGTTGGGCGGACGGCACTCGGAGAGTGCCTGCTACTTTCGACGCCGTTAATCATCGTCAATTTCTGGTACCAGTAAAGTGCCAGTTTGTATTATAATAATGGTGCCAGATTGGCGTTTGGTATTGAGACGGGATGTTCGGAAGGACGACCTGAGATGGCTCGACAACCGGTATTTGCGATTCCATTGAACCGTGATTTGTCCACATCGCTTCAGGATCAACTCAGCGATGGGCTGAAGGAGCGGATCCGCGATGGCATCATTCCAGCAGGATCACCGCTTCCGTCGTCACGCGAACTTGCGCGAGATCTGGGCGTATCACGGAATACAGTTGTCAATGCATACGATCGTTTGCTTGGTGAAGGCTACCTCGAATCAAGACCTCGATCCGGCGTGTTCGTGAACGCCGCAATCTCAGGTTCGGCAGGGAATACGTTGTGCAGGGCCGGAGCCACAAAGCGATTGCCAACGCGAACAGCACGTCGCAACTTCAGAACACCAACCAACGACATGAAGTTGGTGGAACCACAGCCATTTCGTCCCTGTCAGCCTGATGTACGACTGTTTCCGTTGAGTCGATGGAACAGCATACGAGGTCGAATTCTTCGATCATCAGGGACTCTTCTGCTGAACTACCAGTCTCGGCATCCGCTGGGACTTCCATTGCTTCGACAGGCTCTTGCCAGCTACCTCAGCGAGAGTCGAGGTGTCCGGTGTCGGTGGGAACAGATCGCCATCACATGCGGATCACAGCAGGCTCTGTTTCTCCTTGGACAACTCTTACTGAAGCTCGACGACAAAGTACTCATCGAAGATCCTGGGTACGTGGGTGCACGTCAGGCGTTTGAACTGGCCGGGGCAAAGCTGATTCCCATGATGGTTGATGAGCATGGTGTTGTCCCTCCGGAGAAGTCCGCTCCTGCAAAGATCATCTACACAACTCCTTCACGGCAGTTTCCAACAGGGGCCAGTTTGCCGGTGGCCCGTCGACTGCAGATGCTGGCCGCAGCTCGCACAGCGAACGCATGGTTGCTGGAGGATGACTATGATTCCGAATTCCGATATTCGCGACCACCGCTTCCCAGCCTTCATAGTCTCGACTCGGCCGGGCGTGTGATCTACCTTGGTTCAATGAGCAAAGTACTGTTTCCATCGCTGCGAATCGGTTATGTCGTTCTGCCGGACGAACTGATCTCACGATTCGAATCACTCAGACTCATCGTGGAAGATCATGGCCCCCTGATCGACCAGGCAACACTGGCTGAGTTCATCGATTCGGGCAGTTTCTATTCTCATATTCGCCGATGTCGCAAAGCGTATGCGTCTCGACTGGAAGCGTTCCTTGCTGCGATGCATCGCCACAAAGTCCCTCTGGATTTCCCGTTCACGGATGGTGGTATGAATCAGACCGGCTATCTGAATGGCGAACAAGTCACGGCTGAACGTATCTCTTCGAGGTTGCTCGCCGCAGGCTTCGATGTGCCTCTGCTGTCTCGTTACAGTATGCAGTCGCCAAACAGCATGCAGTCATCGTACAGCATTTTGTATCGACACGATGTGCCGGTACACCGTTCGGGTCTGGTCTTTGGATTTACTGCGTTTGAGCCCCGGACAATTCAATCGGCTGTTGCAAGGCTTGCGGCCGTCATGCATGAATAAAAGTTGTACGGTACGGCGTGCTTCTGCATATCCTCTCGAACTCATCCCGCCGATCGCCTGCCTCATTCACGGCAGAAACATGAACTCGTTGCCGGCGAGTAACGCGTGACAGAGTTGTTCCCAGCGGTTCAGCTGATCGGCTGTCGATGTCTCTGCTGGAGCCCCCAGAAACTCCACAGCAATCGCAAGTTCTTCGTCCGTGGGTTGCCTCGCATAGGCAAGTTGCCATGCGAGTCTCAGTCTGTCTTCATCCTGGGAGGCTGAACTTTCAAGCCGCTTCGCAAACGCACGACTCATTTCAAACATGAATGGGCTGTTCAGGACAAACAACTGTTGCTGCGGAACGGTTGTGGCAATTCGCTGATCACTCGTTACGTTCGGCTCCGGAAAATCGAACAGCGTCAGAGTGGCGTTCGGAGCATAGCGGCTGACGACAGTATACAACGTCCGCCGACGTCCTTCGGGATTGTCGGCTTCAAAGCCGTTGAGCCTGCTGAAGAAATTAAATCCTTCGACCTCTTTAACGCCTGGCGTCGTCTGATCGATTGATGGTCCGCCAATCTGAGGATCCAGTCTCCCGGAGACACTGAGAAGTGCATCCCTCAATGCCTCGATATCCAGCCGTCGAGGAGTCATTCTCCAGAGGTATTCGTTGCCCGGATCAATCGTGATGTTTTCCGCATGCGGATCACTACTGAGCTGGTATGTCGCCGACCGCATGATTTCGCGATGCAGCCACTTCATTGACCATCCAGACTCCACGAATTGCACACTCAGAGTATCCAGCAGTTCCGGGTGCGTCGGCGGGCTGCCGAGTTTTCCAAAGTTACTCAGCGTCGACACGATGCCGCGGCCAAAGTGGTAGTGCCAGACTCGATTGACGAAGACTCTCGCCGTCAATGGGTTCTGTGGACTGACAATTGCGTTTGCCAGCTCGAGCCGAGAAAATGTCGTACCCTCTGCAGCTGTCTCCGGTGACGTCAAAACTCTAAGAAAACCGGGCGGTGCAGGCTCACCAGGATTCAATGGATTGCCCCGAACAAAGACCTGCATCGGCTGACCTCCGCCGTGAATACTGGGCATCATTGGCCCCGAAGGAACTGGGTTCTTCGTCAGGGTATTCAGATCGGCCTGAAGCATCTCAAACTGCTGTCGTTCTGATTCAGTCAAGACCTGAGCCAGTTCGTTCTCGGGCACAAAGAAGGGACCATTGGGATCCTTCCAGAGAACCGTGAGCAGGCGTTCGTGTTCCGGCGGAACCGGAGTGGGCTGCCGGGCCGGATCTGCACCAGGCGTTTCGCTGGCTTTGAGTGCGTTTAATGCTGCGATGACAGCAGCCTTGAGTGTTTCGGCTGGTGGAATGATCGCGGTCGTAGCTTCGCCGTCGGCCGAATCACTTGCCAGCTTTGCTGCATCACGGAGGCTCCTGAAGATCGGTTCTTCGCTGGATTCCGCAAGGACTCGAGCCCAGCGATTCAGGAAGACAAGTTGCAGATTCTCCTGTCTCGCGAATTCGGCATCATCAAATGTAATCTTTTGGTTCCGCATGACAACCATTTTGCAGGCTGCGATTGCGTAAGCATCCGCCTTTTCCATTGCCAGTCGGCCCGCCTGTCGCGTCTGGTCATCCTTAAACTTCTTCAGAGAGGCCGTTTGTTGTTCGACTTTTGCTGTCCACTGTTTGTGGGACTCGATTGTCTCCGGAGACGCCAGCATTCGCGTGGGCCATTCCGCGCCGTTGTAAGCTGCTGCCAGAGAATAATAGTCGCGAGTCGGGATTGGGTCGAACTTGTGATCGTGACATCTTGCACACGATACCGTGAGTCCAAGAATCCCTCGTGACAGCGTGTCGACTCGATCTTCGAGTTCATCAGCCTTGGCCTTTGCTTCTCCGGCTGCACCCTTACGGAATTGCGGTCCCAGTGACTGAAACCCAAGTCCTGCCAGTCGAGTCACGTAGTTGTCTGCAGGCCCAGAAACTTCATCGCCGGCGATCTGCAGTCTGATGAATTCATCGTATGGCATATCTTCGTTAAACGCTTTCACAACCCAGTCACGGTACAAGTACGCGGCAGGGGTTGGTGTCAGAAACGAATTGCCCTGGTCATCTGCGTATCGAGCGACATCCAGCCAGTAGCGACCCCAGCGCTCACCATAATGTGGCGATGCCAGCAAACGCTCGATCACTCGATCCCAGGCTCCCGGCTCAAAGTCATTCTCAAATGCCGCGACGTCTTCAGGTGTGGGAGGCAAGCCAATCAGATCGAACGTGGCTCGACGGATTAACTCCTGTCGAGTTGCGGAACGGACTGGCTTCAGCGATCGCTGCTCAAGGGCGGAAAGCACAAAATGATCGAGCGGCTGTTTCGGCCAGTTTATGTTCAACACTTCTGGTACAGTGTGCTTTACTGGTGACTGAAACGCCCACAACTGGCGTCCGGCTTCAATATCGATACCGCGTTTTGCGGTTGGGGCTGAGGTTCCCTCGCGAGGGTCAGGGGCACCCATCGCAACCCAGGCTTCAAGAATGGCCACCTGATCCGCTGAAAGCGGTTGTTTCGGAGGCATTTGCAGAGCCTTATCCGTATATCGGACAGACTTGATCAGCATGCTCTCATCCGGTTTCCCCGGGACTACGACCGGACCGGTATCACCTCCCTGTTGGACTCCCTGACGATGATCAAGTCGGAGACCGCCCTGGAGGTTGTCGGCTTTGACGGCATCTTCGCTGTGACATTCATAACAATGAGCGATAAGCAGCGGACGGACCTTTGATTCAAAGAATTCAATGCTGTTTGCATCGAGTTCTTCGGCCACCAGATGACCTTCCGAAGAGACGGCGACCAGTAAACAGACGATGCCTCCGAATGCGGTCCTGAGCAAAGCGGTCCTGAGCAATGCGGTGCTGGGCAACACAGGCACACTCATGCGATGATCTCCTGCACAACATTTCCGTGAACGTCCGTCAGGCGAAAATCGCGTCCGCTGTATCGATACGTCAGCTTTTCGTGGTCAAGCCCCATAAGGTGCAGCATGGTGGCATGAAGGTCATGAACGTGGACCGCCTTTTCAACGGCCTTGAACCCGAATTCATCGGTAGCACCGTAGCTCATCCCGCCCTTGACACCGCCTCCAGCCATCCAAACCGTAAATCCATGATGGTTATGGTCGCGACCATCATTGCCCTGCGAAGTTGGCGTTCGCCCGAATTCGCCTCCCCACAGAACGAGCGTCTCGTCCAGCAGTCCGCGTTGCTTCATGTCTCCCAGCAGCGCTGCAATCGGGCGATCCACAACCCTTGCATGATTGCGATGTGACTCTGTATTTCCGCTGTGATGATCCCAGGGCTGGCTCTTGCCACAGTAAATCTGAACGACTCGGACCCCTCGTTCAATCAGTCGTCGTGCCAGTAAGCAATTGCGACCATATGTCAGACGTTTAAAACCACCATCGCCGCTGGTTGCAACCAGTTCTGATTCGGGGCCTGTCAGCCCGTAGGCGTCCAGTGTCTCGGCCGTCTCCTGGTTCAGATCAAACGCATCTGCTGCGGACCGCCCCATATTGAAAGCCATCTCAAGCGACTGGATTCTGGCGTTCATTGCATTCTCAGCACCACGGCGTTCGAGATGCATCGTGTTCAGACGCTGAATCAGATCGAGCTCCCGGCGCTGTGTAACCGGTGACAACTGAGCGTTCTGAAGGTATGGGATTACTTCACGTGGATTGAAATCTTTCGGCAATGCGATTTGGCAGCCCTGATAAATGCCGGGCAGGAATCGACTGCTCCAGTTGGAAGGGCCATTGACTGGCTGGCCTTGTTCTCCAAGGACGACAAAACCTGGAAGGTTCTCGTTCTCGCTGCCAAGCCCGTAGAGCAGCCATGAACCATAGGACGGGCGGTTTGGCTGAATGCTGCCGGAGAACATCATCCAGTTCGATGACTCGTGAACGGGGACATCCGTCTGCATCGAGCGAATGACGCAGAGATCATCTGCAAACCGTGCGACCTCCGGAAACAGTTCACTGATTTCAAGTCCCGACTGACCAAACTTTGAGAACTTAAACGGCGATGGCATCAGGCCGCCGGTTGCATTTTCGGTTGTGAGATTGACCGTGCTTTCGGGACGCTGGCCGGCATAAGTCTGAAGTGATGGTTTAGGATCAAATGTGTCAACCTGCGATGGTGCACCATTCATCCAGAGATGAATGACGCGTTTTGCTCTGGCTGGAAAATGTGGTTGTCGAGGCGTCAATGGACTTCCGGACAATTCCGTCGGTCTGCCGGATGCCGCCGCCCCAGGCGATGCCCCGCGGAGTGCAGCCGCAAGTCCGATTGCCCCCATACCATTGAAGCCTTTGCTCAACATCGCCCGTCGTGAAAACAGGTGGCTGTTGATGTCAAAAAAACCGGGCTCGCGAGCTTGCTCAAGCACGTGGTTCCACAGTTGGTCGCGGTGCTGCTGGTCACGATTCTGCGAAAGCTTCTTCATAGGCGGCTGCGGACTTTCCGGAGAGTCAGTCTTCATGTATCCGTTTTCCCGAGTATCTCCGAACGAGGAGCCACGAGCAAGGCTGTAATGCGACCTGGCCCCCAGATACGTCCCCCTCAATGCTGCATCTGTGTTGCGGGCATCTCAATTGCTGACATCAGTTGGCTCCTTCCATTCGTTAAAGTTCGCTCCGTGCATTTCCCCCAAAGTCAACGACAATCACGCGGAACTTCCACTGATTTCGATTCAACATGAGTCCTCACACGATTCCACTGGACTCCGATCGACTTACAAAACGTCACTAAGTAACATTTCTGTAACATCTTTGGTGCTCGGCGTTTCAAACGGGACTGGTACGCGGAACCGTGATGCCTGATGGATTCCTGCGACATGGAGGTTGTTGTGATGTCGAGAATTTGGATTTGCAGTGTCGTGTTCATGATGGTGGTGGCGAACCGACTGGATGGGGAGCCCGGGCAGGAATCACGTAAACCGGCAGGCTATGACTTTCGAGAATCCGATCAATACAAGGCTCTCGACGAATCGTCTCGATCCCGACTGGAAACCGTTGTCAAAGATCTCGCGCAGCTTGAACAGTCGCTCGACGCGTTTATGAAGGACCATGACGGTGCGCCGCCAGAGAAGCTGGAGGAGCTTGTCCCGGTATACATCGATCGTCTGCCTGAAGATCCATTTTACAATCCGGATGAAGCACTTCCGGCCTACCTCAAACACCATGAACGTTCACTGGATGGGCGAGGATATCTGTACCTGCGAAGGCCGAATGGTATGTCAATTACCTCATACGAACCGTTGACACTCGCGCCGTCGCCTGGGGCATGGCAAATCCAAAGCGCAGGATTGCTGAGGTTTCCGTTTTGTTACAAGAAATCGAATCCGGGCCTGATCCGAGCTCGCGGCTACTGGGGGCGAATGATCCTTGACGTGTTCTGAGAGATTATTGAGATCTGTGATATGTACTCTTATCCAACAGCTCGACGAAGACTCGTGGCTTCCGGAATTATGGTCAGTGGATTCATCCTGACGGTTGTCGTTAAGCTCATCCGGAACCACACCGAGATCGGCTTGCCGATGCGGCTGATGGATTCGATGCCAAATGTCGTCTGCGGAGCAGTTGTTCCCTTTGCAGTCTTCATCGGGAACAGAGCCATTCGCATGTTTGAGTTTCTTGCATTCTGTGGGTTCATCGTGCTTGGCCTGAGTGCCTACGAAATTGTTCAAGTCTGGCTGCCGAAACGCACTTTTCAATTGAACGACATCGTTGCATCCGTGGTTGGCGGGGTGTTGTCAATGTTACTCGGATGGTTGTTCTTCCGTCGCAACGCGTAACAGTAGCAGGCAGTCTCCGTCTGCCGTCTGCAACGCGTAACAAGAGTGTCGCGGACGGCACATTGAATGTGCCTGCTACAGAAGCGGACGGCACATGGAATGTGCCTGCTACTTTGGGCAGCAGACTGCGTCTGGCGATTGTATTCGGTGTGAACTTTCACTATTCCTACGGCTGGTAGCAGACCGGGACGTTATGTACACCGCAAGTGTTAATTCGAAGCTCCTATTGTTTTCCGTGTATTCTCGATGTAACTACGAGAGATAAAATGAATCAGCAACAGAACCCATATGCATCTCCCACCGATCCCCAGCACGCATCCGAACAACTCGGCGATCGTCAGCGTGTCATACCGGCAGGACAGGGAGCGAGGTTTGCAAATCTCATAATCGACTATTTTGCTCAGATGGGTGTTGGTCTTGTACTCGGCATAGTCATTGTCGTCGTTGGTGGCGACGAAGGGGCGAGATTTCTTGAATCAACATCGGACATACTGATTGGGCTCCCAATTGCCCTTTCCTATTATTTTGTATGTGAAGCAACGACATCAAGAACCCTCGGGAAACTCATCACCGGAACCAAGGTTGTAAATAAAGACGGTGGACCTGCTAGTATTGGACAGATCGCCGGCAGGACTCTATGCAGGATCATTCCGTTTGAGGCGTTTTCGTTCCTTGGAACTCCAACGCGAGGTTGGCATGACAGCATCCCAGGGACATTTGTTGTCAAATCAAAGTAGCCCTGTCGACGGTTTTCATGTTCGGCAGGCAGCTTACAAGACATTGCTGCTGATGATGATGTTGATGAGGTTCTGTTGTGCTCAATGATCGCTGATGAGTTGTATTCATTCCTGCTTCGGAGTTCCGGATGAGACGAGTCACAGGTATTGGCGGTATCTTCTTTAACGCCAGGGATCCGAAGACATTGTGCGACTGGTATAAGCGTCACCTGGGCATTGACGTGCAGGAATGGGGTGGGACTGCCTTTACGTGGACGGACGCGGAAGGGAATCCGACGAAAGGTTCGACCATCTGGTCTATCGGTGCCGCAGATGGCAATCTTTTCGCACCCAGCAAGTCGACCTTTATGATCAACTACCGAGTTGAAGATCTTGCATCGTTGCTGCAGACGCTTCGGGAAGAAGGCTGTAACGTACTTGAAAAAACGGATGACTCCGAATACGGCAAATTCGGCTGGGTCATGGACCCCGAGGGCAACAAGATCGAACTTTGGCAACCACCAGCCGGGCATTAGCAACCCACAGCCTGGACTGGTTCGGAACGTCAAATGTTCGAGTGGCTGCGACAAGGGAGTCTTGCGAGTCATTGTGCCTCTGTTGCAGGCATTTCGAAAAGCTGGTAGGTCTCCCATGTTCCTTCCCAGCTCCCGTCAGTGGGTTCCTGCCCGATATGCTCGAGGAACCGTTTCGTGTGTTCGACGGCTTCGTCCTGAGTAGCAGCCTGAATCAACGCGTAGCCGCCGAGCACCTCTTTGGTTTCAGGGAACGGACCGTCTGTTACCGTGATTTGACCGCCAGCATTCTTGTGCACGCGAACACCGTTCGTTCCGAAATGCACGCCCTCACACTCGAGCAGCCATCCGGCCTGCATGCCCTCCACAATAGCCTTGTGCATGGAGTTCATTTCCGCCTCTGTAGGCAGGCGATTTGCAGGATTATGAGTCAAGATGCTGATGAAACGCATGGCAGTGATTCCTCGGTATGCAGAAAGAACAGAACTGCACACTGGTCGTCGGACGTTGAAGTGAATCGACATCACTTCGAAAAAATTCTCTGGTTCCTTCAGGAATTCTTTGGCTGCCGAATCTGGCAATTTGACCACGGAAGACGCTTAGAAGACGGAAGAGACACAGAAATGTTCGATTGTGTCTTCTCGTGTCTTTCGTGGTTACCAATCACACTGACCTCCAGCCGAAGCCATACACTCTTCATCAAATCTTCATTTGAATCGCTGCAGAAAATTCACAGAACGCCTGGTTTTGTGAAAACAGGATGAAGCGAAGAACTGGGGCGTGGCAAGTTAGGCGGTTGGGGCCTAAAAGCTGCCCGAATTCACTTCAGCATGGGATGGCCGGGGAGTGGACCTTCGTTCGGTTTGGCAGTGGTGCATGTACCACCGTCCCACAGATCTTTGTTTTGTTATCTGGAGTTGTTGAGCATGTTGCGATTGGACTGGATCAATGGTCTGCGTAGAAGTCTGATAGAGAATTTTGGCAAATCCCAAAGCTCTAAACGTCGTATTGCCCAGCGGTCGCAAGCGACAGGTGAGAAACTGGAAGTTCGAACTCTGCTGGCTGCCTTCACCGGGGGAAACATTGTTGTTGAACGAATTAACGGGACCACAAATGCTGCGACCGCCGTGTTTCTCGATGAATACACTCCGTCCGGAGTCCTCGTTCAGTCGATCGCCGCACCGACGAGCGACAATGGTCCTCATCAGACACTGACGGACAGTGGAAGTGCCTCTTCAAACGGATACCTGACTCGATCCGTCGATGGACAATACTTGATTATCTCAGGATATGACGCAGCTGTCGGAACCGCGTCTGTCGCTGGAAGCGATCCCGCAACAATCAATCGAGTGATTGGCCGCGTCGGTGCGGACGGCGTTTTTGACACGACGACGACATTCTCGGACGGAGGACTCAACAACTTCCGCAGCGTTGCAAGCCTGGACGGTTCTTCATTCTACATGGGAACCGGTGCCGGCAGCGTTCGCTACACCACATTTGGTGCAACCGGTGCATCGACGCAGATCGGTGAGACTGTGACAAATGTGCGCATGGTGACAATTCAGCAGGATCAAAGTGGCGCAAATCAGCTGTATACTTCATCTGGATCAGGGACAACCCGACTGGCGTCGGTTGGAACGGGATTGCCTACGACATCCGGACAGGCGATCACGAATCTGAATGGCATCAGTTCGGCCACTGTGTCATCGCCCTATGGCTATTTCTTTGCAGACCTTGATGGCAATGTCGGCGTCGATACGCTGTACGTCGCCGATGATGATGCGGGTGGTGGAATCCGCAAGTTTTCACTCGTCGCTGGCTCGTGGACTCTAAACAATGTCATTGGTGCGAATACCGACGACTACCGTGGCCTGACTGGTGTGGTTTCTGGTTCCACGGTCACCCTCTATGCAACCCGACAGGGAGCATCACCAGGCGTTGTCGCGTTAACGGATACGTCAGGCTACAATGCCAGCAATAACGGGACGGCGAATCTCATCGTTTCATTACCTGCCGGTGTTGTCTTCCGAGGCGTCGCGTTGACACCAGAGGGGTCTTCAGAGTCTCCGGGTGTAACTATCAGCCAGTCTGGCGGATCGACCGAGATCTCAGAAGCAGGGACAACGGATACCTATGTCGTCAGTCTGGATACAGTTCCCGAAGGTGCCGTTGAAATCACAGTGACCGCGGATTCGCAGACTCAGGTCAGCCTGGATGGTGTCAACTTTGGTAGTTCTGCGATTTTGACGTTTACTGACGATGCACCTCAGACTGTCACCGTACGTGCGATCGACGATCTTTCGGCCGAAGGAACTCATACCGGTAAGATCACACACGCAGTGACTGCCACCGCTGATGCGACGAACTATCCGCTGACAACAGTCATCGAAAGTGTCACCGCCAGCGTCACGGACAACGATACACCCGGTGTGACGATCACGGAGTCCGATGGTTCCACAAACGTCGCTGAAGGCGGGCAGACCGACACATACACGATCGGCCTTGACACGATTCCATCCAGTGAGGTTCAGATCACCGTCGCCGGTGATACCGATGCAGAAGTCAGTACGGATGGTGTGACCTATTCCGCGTTTGTGGTCCTGTCGTTTACGACATCGACAGCGCAGACTGTGTACGTACGAGCCATCGATGATACGACTGAAGAGAACTCACATACCGGCACAATCACGCATGACATCACGTCATCTTCGGATGCGAACTACCCGGTTTCGCTGGTGATTCCGGACCTGATTGCAAACATCAGCGACAACGACCTGACACCGGCTGTGGGTCTCTATATCAATGAAGTGCTATTCAACCCGCCTGGCACCGATGGTCCAAATGAGTACATTGAAATTCGCGGTACGGCCAACTATGTGATTCCGGGTGGCGTCTATCTTGTCGGGATTGAAGGAGACACGACGGGTGCGGGTGATGTCCAGACGATCTTCGGTCTGGGTGGCTTGACCATAGGCTCCAATGGCTACCTTGTCATTCGGCAGAACGGAAATACCTACACGGTTGACGGATCTGCGACATCCATTGTCGGAACGGGGACAGGTTTCAGCGGGGCGGCAGACTTCAGTGCTGACGCTGGCACGGACATCGAAAACTCCTCCGTGACGTTCATCCTGATGCAGGCATCTGCGGCACCGAATCTGTCTGACGACATTGACGGAGACAACAACGGCGTCGCCGACGGTACCGTGTTCTCAAACTGGAGCATCCTCGACAGTATTGCAGTGCTGGACAATGCCAGCGACGCCGCTTTTAGCAACGTTGTGTATTCAACGGCTGCTACCTTTGTAGGTTCCACTGGCAGAGATGTTGTCTTGACGAGTGCCACCGCGAACTATGTGGCACGTCGAGGAGTATCAACTGGCAATACCTCCTCGGACTGGTTCGGTGGCGGCGTCGAAGGCACAGCGCCAAACTGGAACCTGATTACGGGAGATGCATATCCCGCATCCTTCGATGGCGAGTCGCTTGATCATATTGGCAGTGAAAACCCCGGTGACAGTCAATCACCTGGTGTGGCTATCAGTCAATCCGACGGATCGACCGAGATCTCCGAGGCAGGGACAACGGATACCTACACCATCAGTCTGGACACTGTTCCGGAAGGTGCGGTTGAAGTCACAGTGACAGCAGATTCGCAGACCGAAGTCAGCGTGGATGGCGTCAATTTCAGTAGTTCTGCGATTCTCACCTTTACCGACAATACGCCTCAGACGATCACCATTCGAGCGATCGATGATCTTTCCGCCGAAGGAACTCATACCGGCACGATCACACACGCAGTGACTGCCACGGCCGATGCGACGAACTATCCGCTGACAACAGTGATCGAAAGTATCACAGCCAACGTAACGGACAACGATACACCCAGTGTGACGATCGCCGAGTCCGATGGTTCAACAAACTTAGCGGAAGGTGGGCAGACTGATACATACACAATCGGCCTTGAGACGATTCCGTCCAGTGAGGTTCAGATCACCGTCGCTGGTGATGCCGATATTGAAGTCAGCACAGATGGTGTCACCTACTCGGCGTCTGTGGTTCTGTCGTTTACGACATTGAGAGCACAGACTGTGTACGTACGAGCCGTCGATGATCCTCTCGAGGAGAACGCTCATACCGGCACAATCACACATGACATCACATCGTCTGCGGATGCGAGCTACCCGGTTTCGCTGGTGATTCCGGACCTGATTGCAAACATCAGCGACAACGACCTGACACCGGCTGTGGGTCTCTATATCAATGAAGTGCTATTCAACCCACCGGGCACCGATGGTCCAAATGAGTACATTGAAATTCGCGGCACAGCCAACTATGTGATTCCGGGTGGCGTCTATCTTGTCGGGATTGAAGGAGACACGACGGGTGCGGGTGATGTCCAGACGATCTTCGGTCTGGGTGGCTTGACCATAGGTTCCAATGGCTACCTTGTCGTTCGGCAAAACGGAAATACCTACACGGTTGACGGATCTGCGACATCCGTTGTTGGAACGGGGACAGGTTTCAGCGGGGCGGCGAACTTCAGTGCCGACGCTGGTACAGACATCGAAAACTCTTCAGTGACGTTCATCCTGATGCAGTCGTTGGCGGCACCAACACTGTCTGACGATATCGACGCAGACAACAACGGCTTTGCCGACGGAACCGTATTCTCAAACTGGAGCATCCTCGACAGTATTGCAGTACTGGACAATGCCAATGACGCTGCCTTCAGCGACGTTGTGTATTCAACGGCTGCCACGTTTGTAGGCTCCACCGGCAAAGATGTTGTCTTGACGAGTGCCACCGCGAACTATGTGGCACGTCGAGGAGTATCAACTGGCAATACCTCGGCAGACTGGTTCGGTGGCGGCGTCGAAGGCACGGCACCAAACTGGAACCTGATTACGGGAGATGCATATCCCGCATCCTTCGATGGCGAGTCGCTTGATCATATTGGCAGTGAAAACCCGGCTGGCAATCAAGCACCGTCCGACGTCGTGCTGGAGAATGTTATCGCGGAATTGCCGGAATACACGTATACGTTGTCTCCGGTGAAAGTTGCGGACATTACAGTAACTGACGATGGGCGTGGAACGAACATGCTTAGCCTGTCAGGTGCCGATGATGCGTTCTTCGAACTTGTCGGTTCTGAGTTGTTCCTGAAGAAGGGGACGGTTCTGGACTTCGAAAACAAGTCGACGTACACCGTCACTGTCAACGTTGATGACCCGAGCGTGGGAACGACTCCGGACGCCTCAGTCGATTACACGTTGACACTCACCGACGTGGCAGAGTCGGCTGCACCTGTGATTGGCGCATTCGAGACGCCAGTCGCCCCGGTCACCTACAGAGAGAACTCGCTTCCGGTTCGGCTGGATTCCAACGCGACAGTGACAGACGTTGATTCGACAGATTTTAAAGGCGGTCGATTAATCGTCAGCCTGACTGCCAATCAGGAAGCCGATGATCGGATTTCGATTTTGCATCAGGGGAATCTTGCGGGGCAGATAGGAGTCAGCGGAAACGTGGTGAGCTACGGTGGCGTCGCGATTGGCACATTTACCGGGGGCACATCTGGTGATGCTCCGTTTGTTCTGACATTCGAACAGGGCTCTTCACGCATCGCGGTACAGCAGTCCCTTCGTTACCTGGCATTCAGCAGTGTCTCAGAAAACCCTCCCGCAGCAACGCGAACTGTCCAGGTACAATTGACTGACGGGCTCGGCGGAGACAGTGCTCCGGTCACGAAGTCGATTCTTGTCACTGTACTCAATGACAGGCCGGTTCTGGCTAATCTGGCAGGTGGGCTGACATACACAGAGAATGGTGCGCCAATCCTGATTGGGCCAGAATCGACAGCAGTTGATGCGGACTCTGCGAACTTTGAACTGGGTAAGCTCTCGGTGCGAGTTTCTGCAAATCAGCAGACGACAGACAGGATTTCTATCCGAAATGAAGGAACCGGCGCCGGTCAGATCAGCATTAGTCCCAATGCGATCGACGCATTGCTGGTTGATGTGAGCTATGGAGGTACGATCATTGGAACGTATCCGGTCAGGACGACATATTCTCTGGTCGTTACACTCAACGCCAGCTCTACGGCAGAAGCGGTGACGGCACTGCTCAGGAATATTCAGTTCAGTAACATATCCGATGCCGTCAACAGTTCGACTCGCACGATTTCAGCAACTCTGTCCGACGGAGACGGTGGGACCAGCCTCGCGATCACAACGACGGTCGATGTAACCGGCTCAAACGATGCGCCCGTGATCGGGGGATTCGAGCCGGGCGTGACCTACAGAGAAGACGCGATGAACTTCCTGATCGACTCGAATGCCACCGTTAACGATGCCGATCTGTTGAACTTTGATGGCGGAATACTCACTGTGGACCTGCCAACAAATGGTCATGTGGATGACCGACTGGGGATTCGAAATCAGGGACTGGAACTGGGGCGAATCGGACTCTCCGGGAATCAAATTACGTACGGAGTGCGGATCAATGGAGTCGTGGAGACAGTCGTAATCGGTACGTTTACGGGTGGAACTTCAGGGGCCGATCCACTGGTGGTGTCGTTCAATTCGTCATCAACTGGATCCGCTGTTCAGGCAGTCGTACGCAACCTGACGTTTGGTAATGTTTCACAGGATCCATCCACGCTGACACGTACAGTTCGAATTCAACTGACCGACGGCGATGGTGGTACAGCGATTCCGGTGACTAAGTCGATCAACGTGACATCCGTTAACGACGCTGCTGTGATCGGCGGATTTGAAGGGGAGTCAACGTACAATATTGGCGGTTCACCTGTCATTGTCGATGACAACGCGACCGTGACCGACGTGGATACCTCAGCTTTCAGCGGTGGAGTTCTGAAAGTCAGCCTGACGACTAACAAACAAAGCACTGATCGGCTGAGTATTCTGAGTGTCGGCACGGGGGCTGATGAGATCAGCGTGTCTGGCAACGATGTCTTCTATGAGGGAACGCTTATCGGTACGTTTGCCGGAACAACGACGCTTACGGTGAATCTGAACAGCAATGCGACTCAGGCTGCCGTTCAGAAACTTCTGCGGAGCGTGACATTCCACAGCCTGTCACCTACGCCATCGCTATTGACAAGGACTGTGACTGTTTCACTGGCTGACGGAGAAGGGGCTGTAAGTCTGCTCAGATCGAAGAGCATTCTGCTGAGCTAACGCCCTGATCCGCAGGCAAGTATTCGCAGTTGCCCGCCGGATGAGCCGGAATTTGTAGAGATCGAAGACGCCGAGCGATTAAAACCGCTCGGCGTTTTTGCGTCTGTAGCAGAAGGTAAACGGGGTGATTAGACTCTATTCGTGCACTTTTTCTAATGATCTGTGAGGCGCGCCAGCCGATCAGCTCGCTTCTCCAGCGGAGCCAAAGCACTGAATCTTGGAGAAATCCGCACATGCCGAACATCTCAAAGCAAATCGAGTCTATTTTTGCCGCCGCCATTGAACTGTCAGGAGAGCCTCGGGAGGCGTTCCTTGATCGAGAGTGTGCGGGGCACGAGGGTCTTCGTCAGCAGCTGGACGGACTTCTGCAGGCCCACGATCGTGTGAATCATCAGCTCGATCATCCGATCGTTGCGAACCATGGGATGGACTCGACCTTAATTTCAAATCCTCAGATGGTCGGGGCAATCATTGCGGGGCGATATAAGTTACTTGAGCAAATCGGTGATGGGGGCATGGGCACAGTTTGGATGGCTGAGCAGAAGGAGCCGGTCAAGAGGTTGGTTGCTGTAAAGCTCATTAAGGCGGGAATGGATTCAAAAGCAGTCCTCGCCCGCTTTGAAGCGGAACGACAGGCACTTGCCCTGATGGACCATCCCAACATCGCCAAAGTTCATGATGCTGGCACCGACGACAATGGGCGACCGTACTTTGCAATGGAATTGGTCAAGGGTTTGCCGCTCACCGAATACTGTGATGCACGTAAACTTTCAGTCAGCGAGCGTTTGGACCTTTTTGTGCAAATATGCTCAGCGGTACAGCACGCGCATCAGAAGGCAATCATTCATCGTGACCTGAAACCTGCAAATGTGCTCGTTACAGAACACGACGGCAGGGCGGTTCCGAAAGTGATTGACTTTGGACTCGCCAAGGCACTCAACTCATCGCAGATGCTGACTGAACGCACATTGCATACTGCGTATGGTACCGTTGTCGGCACACCACTTTATATGGCCCCTGAACAGGTCGGTATCAACGCTCTGGATGTGGACACTCGCACGGATATCTATGCGCTTGGAGTAATTCTCTACGAACTCTTAACCGGAACGACTCCGCTGGAAAAGGCGCGGTTCCGAGAGGTCGCGTGGGAGGAAGTGAAGCGACTGATTCGTGAAGAGGAACCGCCTCGACCGAGTTTGCGGCTTTCGACAGACAAGACTTTGCCCAGTCTTGCGGCGAGTCGTCAAGTGGATGCTGGGAAGCTAGCCGGTCTGGTTCGGGGGGAACTTGACTGGATCGTCATGAAAGCCCTAGAGAAAGATCGTACTCGTCGCTACGACACAGCGAATGGTCTGGCGAAAGACGTGCAGAGATATTTAAAGGGAGACACGGTCGAGGCTTGTCCGCCGAGTTTCGGGTATCGATTGCGAAAGGCGTACCGGAGGAACAAGCCGGCCGTTTTAGTGACGTCGGCGTTTGTCGGGCTGATCACTATTGCGGCGGTGATGGGCGTTTTTTTGGCAATCAGGGCTGAACAGGCTCGACGTGGTGAGGTCGCCGAGCGAAGGAAGGCAGAGCAGCGAGAAGCCGAAGCCAATGAGCAGCGAGCTCTGGCAATGCAGGAACAACGGCGCGCGGAAGAAGAAAAACGGAGAGCGGAAGAAGAAAAGCGAGCGGCCGAGGCAGTGCGGTCGTTTCTGCAGGACGACTTACTGCGGCAGGCAGACATCATCAAGCAGGCAGAGTCAATGCCACGAACCGGCGACGACTTTGAGATCAAGCTGAATCCCACCATCAACGAACTGCTGGACCGGGCAGCCGCCCAACTCACGGAGGAACGGATCGAGCAAAAATTCCCGAATCTGCCATTCGTACAGGCTGAGGTGCTGCATGCCGTAGCCTCCGCATACACCGGCATCGGACAGGACGAGAAGGCGAGGCCATTGATCGACCGCGCTGTTCCACTGTATCTGGCATCCCGCGGACCTGATGATCGGGCAACCCTGGCCAGCCGCGTCACTCAGGCAAGTATTTGCGGTCAGATGGATGGTCGTGAAAAAGGTGAACAGATGCTGGCGGCTGTCGCTGAAGACTGCCGCCGAGTATTTGGCTCTCGCGATCGAATGGGATTCGACGCAGCCATCTGGTATGGACGATCACTTGCCATAGACAACCCCTCTGAAGCAATCCCCTATTTGCAGAAACTGAAGTCCGAAGGCATCGAGTACTACGGTGGGGACGATAGTTTGACAATCCTGTCTGCCGGCCATCTGGCAATGGCCTACAGACTGGCAGGCCGGATTCCCGAAGCAATCCGGGAGATGGAAGAAGTGTTGGAGAAAGTTCGAAATGCCAGAGTGCGTCCCGATTACCCATGGTTCGTCGCCGGATTCGGCGAGTTGGCCGACGCATACAGTGCCAGCAACCGCCCGGATAAGGCCATTGAGGTGTGGCGAGAAGTGATCAGGCAGTGGGAACTCCGTGGTCAGCAGTTTCATCACGGAACCTGGTTCGCTCGACACGAGATCGGCCTGTTACACGCCCGCGAGGGTGAAACCGAAGTCGCTCTGCAACTCTTTCAAGAAAACGTGCAGGCGGCCCCCTTACCGCCCTTCGTGATGCTCTCGAACTACGAAGCCAGGCGGATGGCGATAATCCTGGGACGCGAAGATGACGCCCTTGAGTTCGCCCGCTCCGGTCTGGCTGCCATGCTCAGCGGGCAACCAACGTTACGGAACTGGTACACTGGTATGGCACGCCTCCAGGTGGGCGAGTTGCTGTTGAAGCGAAATGAGTACGCAGAAGCCGAGTCACTGCTGTTGGCCGCTGTCGCTGACCTGGTCGAATTCAATCACTCCCGGGCAAGTTTTGATCAGGGCGGGATGGCTGCCGCAGCACATCGAGCGCTCACTGAATTATATACGATGACGAACCGTCCGGCTGACGCAACCCGGATCCGAGCGAGCCATGCTGAGTTGATTGCAAGCGGAGAAATCAAGGGGGGAAAACCATGGGACATATTTAGCGCCGGCGATTATGAACTTGCAGCCAGTACTTTTGAAGCCGAAGCGAAGACCGCCTCAAGTGCCGAGGCCAAGAGCAAGGCTTATCATGGCCTGTTCCTTTCGGAACAGAAACTCGGTTGGGCGGATGATGCTCGAATGCATGCTCAGGCGGCCATTGATGTGATTATCGCGGCCCGAGGCCCGAAGCACCGTAGCTACCAGCTCGGAAGGGCTCGCTCAGCCCTCGGTGTCCTTTTGTGCGAACTGAAGGATCCGATTGCTGCTGAACCGCATCTGCTCGACGGCTGTCGCGAGGTAGCTGACCACGCCAATCAAATCCCTGCCTATGACTATCCTCATCGGGTTGATGCTTTCGTCTGGCTCATCCACATTCTTGAGCAGTCGAACCGTGCTGCTGAAGCTGAGAAATGGGTTCTCGAGTGGCAGCAGATCTTCGGCGGACTGCTGCAAAAGACACTGCACAATGGAAAACTCTCTGCTGCTACAGTCGACCTGGTCGAGCAATCGGTGCTTATGAATACCTCTGTCGCCCGCCACAAGGAAGCCCTCGCACTTTTCCAGGAAGTGAACGCCAGATACCTGCCAGCTAACAAGGCAACTGCAGACGCATGGCTGACGCTGTCTGGTAATGTGTTCAACAATTACGAGGGCGAGCTTCGACAAGACCTCATGAAGCCCTGGGCCGAACTCCGCATCCCGGCACTCGAACGTAACCTAAATACTCTGCGAGAATCCAATCCTTCTGAACTGGAACTGCTGCGGGCAACCAACAGGCTGTTGTTCAGCTATCTCCATGCTGATCGAACGGCAGATACGATCAGGCTCGCAGAGGAGGTGATTGCCCGGCACACTGCAATCGGCTGGAAATCAGACGCCGAGACTGTGAACTCTTATGGCAGCACCGCCAAATCTGTCACGCTGGCGGGGCGGCCGGACCTGGCCGTGGAAATGAGTCTGGCAGTGCTCACCGAAGTCCAAAAGTCGAACCCGTCCCCGGAAGTACTGGCCACTGCAACGTTCAGCCTGGGATTTGCACGTTTCCATGCCAATCAGCACGCCAAGAGCGAGGAACATTTCCGGGAGGCACTGCGCTTGCAGTCGGAATTGAACGGAAAACACTGGAAAGCGGCGAAGTACAAAGCTTGGCTCGGATTCGCACTGCACGAGTTGAAGATGTACTCCGACGCGGAATCTGTGCTAAATGAAGCGTATTCTGACTGGGAACAACAGTCGGCCTCGACGCCCGCATGGGAGAAACAACACCCTCTATTGATCGCAGTTCGAATGGCGAGCCTGTATGAGGCAATCGGGAATCCTAATGAGGCGGCGAAATGGAAAACGCGAAGCGAGCAGAAATGACGCAAATGACACGACTCCTCGAAGCAGCGAACCGTGGCGATCAGCAAGCCGCGGCGGAATTGCTGCCAATGGTCTACGAGGAATTGCGCTGCCTCGCCGCAGCAAAGATGGCACAGGAGAGGCCAGGACATACACTCGATGCCACGGGCCTGGTCCATGAGGCATATATAAAACTCGTTGGAGACCGTGGATTCAACGATCGACATCATTTCTTCAGAGTCGCAGCGGAGGCCATGCGGCAAATCCTCGTCGACCGAGCTCGATGACGACTACGCCCTCAGCATGGTGGTGATCGCCAGCGAGTCAGTTTGTCTGAAGCGGTCAGTCTCGTTGACCTACCGGACAGGAATCTGTTGGTACTCGATGACGCCCTGTCACGATTCACGGAACTCGATCCACAGAAGGCGGAGCTGGTGAAGTTGCGATACTTCGCTGGTCTTTCAGAACAGGACGCAGCCGATGCGATTGGCATCTCCAGAGCCACCGCCAGCCGCCACTGGATGTTCGCCAGAGCCTGGCTGATCCAGGCGATGGAACCCGATTGAAAATGAACCGCAATTCCGTAGCAGGCAGACTCCGTCTGCGTCCGCTTCGCGCTGGGTACGTCTGCACTTCAACATTTGCAACGCAGAATCGCAAAGCATCGCGTTGCGGACGGCACATGGAATGTGCCTGCTACTGTAGCAGGCAGACTCCGTCTGCCGTCCGCTTCACGCACCCACAGTAGCGCGGACGGCACTCGGAGAGTGCCTGCTACTTTGCCAACCCGAGTCCTGCGGACGGCCTATGGATTGTGGGACCTTCGGCTTGAAATCAGGACAGAAAATCGCGACGATCATAGGGAGAGTAAGCCGGGAATCCCTATGGATGCGCACAAACAGTAATTCGCGACTTAGAGAAAGATCAAACGCGTGAGAATCCTGGCGATTGGTGATGTTCATGGATGTGCAGACGCTCTTCATACGCTGCTCGAGTTTGTTAAGCCCACAAGCAGCGACACGCTGATCATGCTGGGAGATCTGATCGACCGAGGGCCGGATTCAAATCAGGTCATTGAGACCCTGATTCAACTGCAGGCTCGAACGAATCTGATCGTCATCCGTGGCAATCACGATGATCTGTTACTCGATTCGCTTTTGCGTGGCGAACCGCGGCTGACGTGGATTGGAGCTGGAGGTCTCCATACTCTTGAATCCTACGGAGGATCGTTGAGCAATATTCCTGCATCGCACGTCGAGTTCCTCGAGAATATGCGTGACTACTATGAGACGGATTTCAACATCTTTGTCCATGCGTGTGTCGATCCGGAGAGTCCGATGACCATGCAGGAAGTGGCGACTCTGCGTTGGGAAAAGCTGACCGGTGAACAAAGATTGCACTGTTCTGGAAAGCAAATCATCTGTGGGCATACCAGTCAATCGTCAGGACTCCCCGCCTACAATGATGCCGCGATCTGCATCGATACCAAAGCATATGCAGACGGATGGCTGACTTGTCTTGACGCAACAACCGGTATGGTCTGGCAGGCCAACACACAACGCAGCACTCGAGGCCCATTCCCCCTGATGGAATTCGGAAACTCGCTGTCTGATGTCCTGTAGCAATCGCCATCCCGGCAGAGCTTTCCGAATTGGGCCTTCCATTGGATCAGAGACAAACAGCCAGTCGAAGTGACATTGCGTGTGCGGAAGTCAGTCGATGACTGGAGGGCCATCGTGTGGAACAGCATTCCATTCATGTGCAATCCGCAGGAAGTTGCTCATGATTAAGGTTGATGTCTCCATTGTTGACTCGTAGATCTCCATATGAAACTGAGCTGCGTAGATTGGACAATCGTCTGTACGAAGACATTGATTGACCGTGTGGGCTCCCGGACCTTTGGTGATGATACGGTGCCAGCCATTTGGGACGTGATTGATTTGCCCAATGTGAGATTCAACGATCTCAAAGACGTCGGGTAGATCCTGAACAATCGGATCGGCGTGCTCAATCTTCATCTGAAATTTTCCTCGCTCGCCAATGCACTTTGAATAGTCGCCGCATGGAGATTTGCCTGTATGGCCGATATGTGAGTAGATTGGCAGAAGCGGCTTGTCCGGATTGCGACACCGAGGACAGTCCCACGGTTGATCGACTCCGGTTTCTTCAAGGATTGCGAACACCTGAGCCCCTCCACAGGATCCCCACATCGGAAGACTGCGGGACAGAAGTACTTCCTGCACTCCACGCCACGGTTCACGATTGCACTGGCACCATTCAAGGTAACTGCCGGAAAAGAAAGCACACATTGGCCGCGGTTCAATCGAAACAAAGTCCGGATCAAAATCTCCGTGCCACAATGTCTGGGCCTGAGTATTTGTCCAGCCGTCACAGAGTCGAGCCAGCGCAACAAACGGCAGGCCGATGGCGAGGTTCTCCGGGTCTTCGTCTGAACTCACAGCTACAAACCATTCATCAAACGGCACGATGGAAGCAGTCGATGGATAGAATTCAACTTCCCGCAGTGCCGGAGCCTGTCCGTAGGCAAGATTTACCACGAGTCGGATGTGTTTCGTCGTCACCGTCTCCTTCAGACGATGAATGCGAAACAACCGTTTCTCATTCCGAACAATTGTATCCGGCAGATTCGTCCATTCATTTCCATCATCGCTGATCTGCCATGAATAGTTCCTTGCGGCGTTGGCCATGCGATGAGGATCGTCGCTGTTGATTTGAAGAATGGAACCAATCACGGTCGGCTCTGAGAATGTAACCTGCCAGACATCACCCGACTTCCTTGTTCCGAGCCAGACTGAATTTGCGGATGTCGAAAAGCGATTTCCATCCATGGGGCCGGACACACTGTAGCCCTCGGCAGTCTCGGCAATTGCTCTTTCAGAAGCACTTGCCGGCCTCCTCACAACCGCCTGACCTGCTGTCGACGCATTTTGAGCCTCCGCGTTCGGTTCATACGCAAAGCAATCCGCAGGCTGATTCGCCCCGATCAAATAGAGAATCGCGATCCAGACCACGTTGAGCATGTGTTGTCGTTTCATCAGTCATCCCCCAATCATCTTCATCGCCGATTCGGATCCGGGTGTCAATGAGCCAGCCAATGTACACAGTTTATTTAACAAACAACACACAACCGCTCTGCATGTCCTTCCCTCATGCGAGTGCTTAGCGATAACTGTCCACATCCTGAGTGTGTGGTACCCGGAAGAGCAACAGTGATCGGAACCAAGGGCGTCGAATCTCGAAGTGCTGTGTAACCGTCCAGCCGGTTTCGTTCTCACGGTATCCGGGTTGCAAGGGGCCAACTTGACCAATCCTTGAAGACACCCATGTCAGGTGACACTGCGAACACTCATTCGTTCATGCCGCAGCGAGTGTCATCATTTGACACCAGTGACACCAGGAGGAATACGAACCACACGCGAAGATGCAATCGGGTACATCAGCATTCTTCCGTGTTTTCCGCGTCTTCCGTGGTAAAAACGCTGGTCCCGCCTGCGATTTTGTGTTCGGTGTTTGGCGGTGAACTGACGTATGCGGCCAGCCGCCAGACTTCTTTTGAGTGATAAGATTGGTCAGAGCATTTCATTGCGTTCTTCGTCGGTGAATTTGTTGTCCAGATCTGTTCCCTCGTCAAGAGCATTTCTCATGCGAGCAATTACGTCTGAGGTACGAGAGAATACCGCTTTGACCTTGCGAGGGGAAAATTCGGCGATGCCTTTGAGATCAATGCCCATCGAACCTCCGGCGGCGAAGGCATCCTGATTGGCTGCAAGAAACGTGAATCGCCAATTGTAGACCGACTGCTGATGTTCAACCATTTCACGGATCTGCTCACGGCTGAATTCGTGGCTCGAGTTTTCTTCTCCGTCAGTGACAATTACAAAGACCACCAACCCGGGACGCTGCGATTCGTCCAGCGCTCCCAGCCTGGCACCGGTTTCGTTGATCGCTCGTCCAACAGCATCCAGCAGAGCCGTCGAGCCTCGAGGAACCAGTTTAAATGGCGGAACCTGGCGGATCGGAACTCCTGAGTGCACAAACTCGTACTTGTTGTCGAACTGAACGAGTGTCACATTCGCTTCGCGAGGCTCCTGCTTCTGCTGCTCGATAAATGCATTGATGCCGCCTTCCGCATCCGATTTAATTGACTGCATAGAACCGCTGCGATCAATGACCAGCGTGATGTCTGTCAGATCTCTTCGCATGAGCTTTCACCTTCAACGGCAGGTTTGGGTCGTTGGAAAACAGTCCAGCTTGCTGCACCTTAATAAAGTCCGGGCAGTCACTCTACTCAACAGACCTTCCATGGCGTCTTACTTCCCGTTGGATACTCCCATTGGATGTCCGAAGGCTGTTCAGTCAAGTGGTGCAGCATGTGGTAGCTTTACTTTATAAGTTGGCGATGTCACGATGATCGTGGATTTGCACGAGCGATTTCCGACCGGGATTGTGTTTCGTCGGCGTTCGTTGCGGGCTATTCTCTATCAAGGATTTCGTACTCATGAAACAATTGCTGTTTGTGTTGATGGTTACAGGATTTGCTTCGACTGTATTCGCTCAGGGGCCAGGTGGCCGGGGGAATGGTGGAGTCCTGGGGCTGGTGTCGATGGAAGAAGTCCAAAAAGAACTGAGCATGACAGAAGCTCAGGTAGAGAAATTCACTTCTCTCCGCGGAGATCGCAGCAGTCAGCAGAATCTCAGCCGGGAAGAACGCCAAAAGCAAAATGCGGAACTCGCTAAGAAAGCTGATGAAGCCGTCAAGACGGTTCTGGACGAAAAACAGCAGCAGCGGTTGTCAGAACTTCGTATTCAGCGCGATGGTGCAAATTCACTCACGCGTGCAGAAGTCGCGGAGAAGCTTGGGCTGGATGACGCGCAGAAGGAGCAGATTGCCAGGATTGAAGCTGATAATACTCCGACCGAACGTCCAAACTTCCAAAACGCGACTCCAGAAGAACGCGAGAAGTTCATGACCGCCGCCCGTGAACGTCGGGAGAAGACAAACACCGCTCTTCTTGCCGTTCTGAAACCTGAGCAAAAGGAAGCATTCGAGAAAATGCAGGGAGCCAGGTTTACCTTCCCACAACGTCAGGGACGCCGTCCTGCCCAGTAGCGTTTCATGAGTACCTGATTCGCCTGACGGCCCATCTCTGCTGAAATCGCATACTGATGGGCCGTCGTTGGGCTTCAATTTCAAAACATGGTTGCAGATCGTGTCATCGGCTGGTGCAGTTTTGGTTTACGGACTTCACGGAGGAGGCGAGATCGTCCCGGAGATCTACAAGCATCTGTGCCGGAACGGGGCGTCTGGAAAGGACGAAGCGGTGAATTGCGTTCATACAGGCGGTCTGTGACAATCCATGTTTGCAGGCGCGTTTCCGAGATGGTTTAGTCCTCATGCTGATCCGCTTGATCGCCCGCGACGACAGATCTGAACTGCAGGAAAAGGAATCGACGTCCAATGAGCGACATGCTGCATCCACGTGATGAAATCATTCAGACGATGGAGCGAATCTATCGGTCGCGGATGACAACAACGTCGGGAGGAAACCTCTCAATTCGTGACGATGACGGCGCGATCTGGATTTCTCCTGCGCGCGTCGACAAGGGTAGCCTGACTCGTCAGGATATTGTTGCGGTCAGGCAGGACGGCAGCGTGGATGGTCGGCACAAACCTTCATCAGAGTTTCCTTTTCACAAGGCCATTTATGGGGCTCGGCCCGATCTGCGTGGAATTGTTCACGCTCATCCAGTGGCGCTGGTCGCTTTCAGCATCTGTCGTGCGATCCCGGATACTCGACTGTTTCATCAGGCGTACTCGGTCTGCGGAAATCTTGGGTTCGCAGATTACGCGCTGCCCGGCAGTGAACAGCTCGGCAGGAATATCGCAAAGACGTTCGCAGATGGTGCGGATTGCGTGATTCTGGAAAACCATGGGGTTGTCGTAGGGGGCGATCACCTGCAGCATGCTTTCCAGCGATTTGAAGCATTTGAATTTGCCGCAAAGACACTGATCAAAGCTCATCTGCTTGGCAGCGTTTGCTCCCTCAACGACGCTCAACTGTCGGTGGCTCAGCAACGAAAAGTAACATTCCAAATCGTTTCGCACGATCATCCGTCCACGAATGAGAAGGAGCTTCGTCGACAACTTTGTGCATTTGTTCGTCGTGGCTGTCGGCAACGACTTCTGATCAGTACAGAAGGAAGTTTTTCGGCACGAGTGTCGGGCGATTCATTCCTGATCACTCCTTCAATGCAGGATCGCGAACTTCTGGATGTTGACGATTTCATTTTGATCGATGGCGAAATGGCGTTCGCTGCTCATGGACTCCCCAGCCGGGCCAGCAGAGCTCATCAGGAGATCTATCGGCGTCATCCGGATGTTCAGGCGATTGTGTTTGCTCACCCAGTCAACGCAACGGCCTTCTCTGTCACTCATCGTCCGCTCGACGCCCGAACAATTCCTGAAAGTTACCTGTTTCTCCGAGACGTCGTTCGGATCCCCTTTGGCGTTCCTTATACAGACGCTTCAGCACTCGCCGATGCGGTGTCGATGACATCTCCGGCAGCATTGCTCGAAAACGATGGGGTGATGGTGCTTGGCAACAGTGTTCTGGATGCCTTCGATCGCCTCGAAGTCTTTGAAACAACAGCGGAAGCGGTGATCAATGCGGGAGTGGTCGGCAAGGTGAATCCAATGAACGATGCAGTGATCGCAGAACTGAGGTCGGCGTTCTCGATGTAGTGTTTTGAGTGCGGTTCAATTGACTGGAGAATTGCTGACAAGATGAAGACAGGTCAGTTCCGGAGGGCATCGCCAGCGAAGCGGATCTTTACCGCCGATGCCTCTGGAAACATGTAGAAACAAATCGCCGATTTCAAAAAGCCCTGACGCGTATCTTACGCCATAGATGCTTGGTGAATAAACCGGGCCAATCAGCGGCAACAGGATTTGGCCTCCGTGGGTATGTCCTGTCAGCATCAGATCAAATCCTTTCCGAACAGCAAATCGGTGCTGATCCGGTGTATGACTGACAAGAATTCGCACCGGTCTGGGTTGCTCATTCGAGGATTGGGGAAAGGGCGTGTGAAGATCCTCGCGAGGATTCGTATATCGATCCCCCATCCATGGAAGTTCGCTTCCTTCCAAATGAAGCTGCCAGCCGCGAATGTTCATATGCTTCGGATCCTGGCCAAGGACCTGCCAGCCACCAGCAACCATCGCACTTCGAATCTCTTCGGGATCATACCGCCAGTCATGGTTCCCAAGCACGAAGAAACAGGGCATCGTCTCTGTCAGTGGTTTGAGAAGGCGAACGGCATCCGGAATCATGGCTGGTTCATCAATCAAGTCGCCGGCAAAAATGCAGAGGTCAGCATTCTGTTCCAGCGCCTTCTCAACAACGAATCGATAGTAGCCTTCACCCGGACATCCAATGAAGTGCAGGTCTGACAGATGCAGGATTCGAAGCTCATTGGCAGTTGGAAGACTGTCGGCTTTCGCAATCCGCTCTGGACGAAATGCAAGCGGAATCGACTTCCGATTCACTTCCAGTTGAAATGTCTCACTGAACGGCAGTGATTTCGCAAAGTGCTTGCGAGGCCCCTCAATTTCGCCAAGCTCCGGCCTTCGCTGAGCCTCCGCTTTCAGGTGGTAATGCTGTGCCGAATCCTTTCGGAGAAAGGATTCTTTCTGGATGAGATGCCAGCGGATCACTCCCAGTGTAAACGGGATCAAACCGACGAGTGTTCCGGAGATCCAGATCTGCACAAATGCAGGCTGTTGATCAAACGTTCCGCCTTGCAAAAGTCCATGCTCGGAAATAAGCGACCCAACAAACAGGCAGGGCGGATACAGAAGTACACAAACATCGTGCACATGCCGCAGAGCACGCAATCTCGAATGTCGAATCCGCATCCCGTAGAAGCGGTTCACAACAATTACCCAAAGCTCAGAATGGCCGATACAACTCAGAATGAGAATCATCAGCCCGGTCAAGATCTGCATTTCGGCCGTTTCCTGTCGGAGTCGCGAATTCCGACCTTCTACGCTATTCTGTATCTACTGCAAGCCGCTGAACTTCAGACATCATTTTGCACGGACGGTTCATAGCACAAGATGCCAGCCAGAATCTACCTCGACAATAACGCCACGACCCCATTATTTCCGGAAGTGATTGAACGAATGGCGGAAGAGTTCCGGTGTTCGTTCGCAAATCCGGGAAGTGCGCATAGTTTCGGGCGAGAAGCGCGCCGAGTGCTGGAAGACTGCCGAGAACAAATCGCGGAATTCCTCGATGCAGACGCATCCGAGGTCATTTTCACCAGTGGTGGCACTGAAGCCATTAATATGGCGGTGCACGGCTTTACATATGGCCGGACTGGCGTAATCGCGTTGACGGCAGGCGAGCATCCAGCAACTCGTATGGCCGTTGAACGTGCTCGTCAACAGGGCCTTCGCACCCTGACTCTTGACGTTGATGCGGCCGGACGCCTCATTCCGGATCAGTTGGACTCACTCCCCTGGAACGAGCTTCGGCTCGTCTGTGTAATCCTTGCTCACAATGAGACTGGCGTGATTCAGGACACGAACCGGCTTGCAGAACTCTGCCTTCAGCACAGAGTGCCTTTATTGCTCGATTGTGTTCAGGCAGTCGGCAAGATTCCTGTCAGCTTTAGAAGACTCAAGGCTGCCGCCATCTCATTTGGTGCACACAAATTTCATGGTCCTCGCGGCATCGGTGGGCTGCTGCTGCGGCGTGGAGCGAAACTTGTCCCGTTTCTTGAAGGTGGACACCAGGAACTCGGACGCAGAGCAGGTACAGAACCTGTGCCTCTGATCGCCGGGATGAGCACTGCTATCGATTTGCTGAACAGAAACTTCACAATCGAAGCAGTTCGAATCTCTGAATTGAGAGATCAACTCCAGACTCGACTCGTGAACGAATGCGGTCCGGCAATCGTGCATGGACTGGAAGCAGAGAGACTTCCTAATACTCTGAGCATCGCATTTCCCGGGATCGCCGGAGAACCACTGCTGCTCAACCTGCATCTTGCTGAGGTTGCATGCTCTTTGGGCAGCACTTGTGCCAGTGGTGCTGCAGAACCTGCGCCAGCTCTGGTTGCAATGGGGCTGCCAAAGGATGTCTGTATGTCGTCTCTCAGATTGACATTGAGTCAGATGACCACAGCGGAAGAAATTGACGAAGCTGCAAACCGCGTGATTCGCGTTGTTCGGTCCATGCGGAGCACACCGGTCACTGGTTCGCAAAAAGTCGTTTGATAAGCTGAATCTGACCTGCATGGTAAAGGTCGTGTGCTGCAATCCCGGTGACCAGCGATAAGATGGTCGTTTCGCCTCCCGCTGCCGGCGTATCGAGTTCCGATGGTTTCAAGGCTGCAATCGCCGCTCGAAGTGACTCATGAGTATCAACCAGCAGTTTGACATCCGCCTTCCAGAGCGTTTCATCGTTGCTGTCTGTCTCCACCGATTTTTCAGACATCGGACGTTCAAACCAGTTTGATCCTTTGAGCGGAAAACTTCCTCGCTTCTCGCCGCACAATCGCCTTCGCACGGTGTACTTCCAGTACGCTGCATGAAGAACGTGCTCCCAAATGTTATGGCGGTCATGGGCGATACGAAACGCGGCCGTTGCGGCTGTCATGCCACGAATCGCTCCACGCAGATTTGTTCCATGCCAGGATCGATGATCAAATGCTTCGTCGATCATCTTCAGCAACACTTCGATCGCAGTCATGCAGATGCCACCCTCGATTGCGGTCAACTTCCCCACCAATGATCGCGTTTCCGTAGCAGACAGACTCCGTCTGCCGTCCGCTATCCACCCCGTGACTCCGTGCCTTTTGTGGATTAAACCTGCTCTGATCGTCGTTCGTCAATTTGTTCGGAAAGTACCCTCGCAGCAAATCTACCCAACCCCCCTAAAGCCCGGGGAAAACGAGTCCTGACCCCTTTGAATTAGGAATTAGGGCTTTTTGGTTTGTTGCTGGTCCACGTCGTATTGGAATTGTCGCATGGATTTGCGGGCTCGGCCGGCGCTGGCGCCGGTGTTGCCGGTGACACCTTCGAGGGATTTGCTCTGGATCAGGTTGTCGTCGGCAAGGAGTTTCAGATCTGGGCATTGGAGAGATTCAGCGTTGGAGTTCAGCCAGGTGCTGTTTTCAATCAGGATGGCACGGCAGGCTGCAATGTTACCTTCATCCAGCATTTGTGTTGCGAGTTTGTTCTTTTCGCTGGCGACGAGGGCGACGACGTCGGCCATGGCTTTGCGGTTGAAGCTGTTCTTGACTTCTGAATCCGAATCACTGAAACGGACCTGGGTTGTGGAGGCCAGTGCATCTCTGACGTCGGTCTTCATGTTTGTGTAGCCTACGTTGACTGAGGCAAGGTCTCGACTGGTTCCGTTTTCGGATGCTGGAATCTCAAGTTCGATGGCGACGAATTTTTCCTGTTTGCTATAGACCTGTGCGAACCGTGTGACGATGGACTGTCCATTGATGTCTGCGGCATTGCCAAGGACTCGGACTGGTCGAATTCCCTCGGGAATCGTCACGTTGAGATCAACGCCCTGTGCCACAACGTTCAGAACGTCGTCAAACTCCTGCCGAAAGACGTCGGCGAGTTCGGTGGCGTTTTCAATAAACTTGTGATTGCCGCCGCTTTGACCAGCAAGCGCGACCATCAGATCTTCATTGTAGCCATCACCAAGTCCAAGTGTTGAAACAGTGATGTTTTCTTTCTTCAGCGAGGCACCCAGTTCACCAAGTTCTCCGGGGGAAGATGGTCCCACGTTAGCAAGTCCGTCTGAAAGCAGAATGATCCGATTGACACGGTCTTCAGCCATAAACTTGCGAACTTCAGCGGCACCTTTGCTCACACCAGCAAACAGCGCCGTATTCCCTGTAGGCTGAATTCCTCGGATTGCTTCAATCACCTGCTCTCGGTCGGTCAGTTTGGTGGCAGGAACCAGAACATTCACGGTGGTGTCGTATGTGACAATCGATACGATGTCATTTGGGCCAAGCAGTCCAATCGCATCGACCGCCGCTTCTCGCGCCTTTACGATTTTCTCGCCGTTCATAGACCCTGAACGATCGAGCACAATTGCAAGATTGACAGGTGCTCGTTCCGCTTTGCGTTTCAATTCAAAACCAGTGACTCCGACACGAAGCCAGATGACCTGTTTCTCACCGGACTTGAGCACCGTGTTGACGGGAGACACATTGAGTGTGAGTTGATCTTCTGCACTGACATTTGCACCGAATAGTGCGCCAGGGAAAGCAAGAAGACTGAAGATCGCAACCCATTTCAGAAGGGTCCATTTCTGTGCAGGGCTCTGTTGAGTTGATCGAGTAATCGGTTGATGTTTCATCGCAACTTTCTCCTCAGGGATGTGACTTTACGGCGAGCACTTGCTCGCGACTGTCTATTAGACGAAAATTCAGGGCATGTGTGGTCAGGTGGCTGTCAAAAGATTGTAAGAAGTTTGTAAGGCCGGGGCCGGGAGTCCTGGGATTGGGCCAGGGAATGGGTTTGCTCCGCAAATTGATTCGTGCTTCAGCGGGAACCGGGAAGACATTTCAGCTGTCCGGCCATTTTCTGAAGCAATTGTTTGCCGGGCATCGTCCTGAAACGATTTTGGCTACAACCTTTACTCGAAAGGCGGCTGGTGAGATTCTGGGACGCGTCCTGCTGCGACTGGCGGATGCCGCCGACAGCGTTAGGGGCGCAAAGATCCTGGCAGAACAGCTCGAAAATCCTGAAGTGACTCAGCAGTCCGCTGAGCAACTGCTTGTCGAACTGACACGGGAACTGCACCGCGTCCGCGTCTGTACTCTGGACAGCTTCTTCCAGATGGTTGCCCGTAGTCTCTCACTTGAACTGGGCTTGTCACCGGGCTGGAAGATTATTGATGAACATCTCGATGAAGATCTGCGACAGCAGGCGATTGATGCGGTGCTGGCTCAGGAAGTTCCCAAAGATGCTCAACAGTTGATGCAGATGCTTGCGAAGGGCCGTTCCAGGCGGAGCATTCGAGATCTGATCAATGACACAGTTGCCAACTACCATGAGATCTTTATGTCGACGGACGAATCTGCATGGTCGAGATTCCCGACGTTCAGCAAGCTGGCGGACTCGGAACTGGCTGCCGCAATGGAAAGTGTCAAAGCGGTGGCTCAGTCGACAGCTGAGAAGCTTGTGACAGTCTGTGAAGAGGATATGAACAAGTTTGAGGCCGGATACTATGACGGATTCATCAGTCGTGGTCTGGCTCCAAAAATACTCGATGGTTCACTGAATTACTCACGCAAACCAATCCCCCCGGAACTGGCCTCAGCTTATCAGCCTCTGATCGATCACGCGAAAGCCGAAATTGTCGGCCAGATTGCTCGACAGACGACCGCCATTCGGGATCTGATGGCACGGTTTGATCGGGAGTATAATCGATTGAAATCCGAACAGGGATGGCTGAAGTTCTCTGATGTGACTCGCCTGCTGGCTCGCGCTGAAGAAGCAGCTCAGGGGCATCGCATGAACTTTCGACTGGACAGTTCCATCCACCATCTTCTCCTTGATGAGTTTCAGGATACATCGCCTGATCAATGGCGAATACTGCGTCGGCTGACGGAATCGATCGTCTCGCAGAGGGAGAAGGCCAGTTTCTTCTGTGTGGGAGACGGTAAACAGGCGATTTATGGATGGCGAGGCGGTGTTTCGGAAATTCTGGATGTCGTCGCGTCCAGCATTCCGGAAATCAGTGTGACTCAAATGGACCAAAGCCGACGTTCGTCAGCGTCGGTGATCGAGACAGTCAATGGTGTCTTTGAGCATGTCATTCGGCATTCGGATCTGGGTGATTATGAGCAGGCCTGCAGGAAGTGGGTTGAACGCTATCCGGTGCATTCAACGTTTCGGGATATTCCAGGCTACGTGTGTTTGAAGACGTCTCCTGCGTTTGAGGGGACAACAAAAGATGAACGAAGTGGTCCCTGGCATCGGTGGGTGGCTTCTGAAATTGCGAGAATTCACAAGGATGCACCCGGAGCTGAAATCGGAGTTCTCACACGCCGTAACGGAACCGTCGCCCGGCTGGTCCATGAACTGGCTCTACTGGGCGTGACGGCCAGCGAAGAAGGAGGAACGGCGCCGGTCGACAGCCCGGCCGTACTCGGCATTTTGTCGCTGTTTCACTTCATGAGTCATCCAGGATGCGAGGTTTCAAGGTTTCATGTTGCGAATTCCCCATTAGGGCCAGTAATCGGATTGACTCAATGGAACGACAGTCGTCAGGCACTCACAGTTGCTTCGAACCTTCGCAGTCAGCTGATTGATCGTGGATATGGTGCCATGATTCAGCATTGGTCTGAGGCCGTTGCTGCAAATTGTCATGTTCGAGACCGTCTGCGACTGCAGCAGATTGTGGCTGCGGGTTATCAGTATGATGAAACCGGATCGCTGGATCCGTGCGAGTTTAATCGACTGCTGGAAGGGAGCAGGTTCTCAAAGGCAGAACCGGCTTCGGTCCGTGTGATGACGATTCATCAGAGTAAAGGGCTTGAGTTTGACATCGTTGTATTACCGGAGCTTGACGAAAAGCTTCTCCAGACACCAAATGCGGCGGTGGGTTATGCGGAACGGGGCGGATCGGCTGACCGTGTGGTGGTATGGCGCAGTCGGGAGTCCAGGGCATTGCTGCCACAGCCTCTGAAAGATGCTTTCGACGAAACGATTCATCGACAGGTCTCAGAAACTCTGTGCACGCTCTATGTTGCTATGACTCGTGCTGTGCATTCAATGCACATGCTTATTCAGCCGGCAAAGAAGCCCGGAAAGACATATTCGGGCCTCATCCGTGCAGCGTTGTGCGAGAATCTGCCTGCCGATGCTGAAACCGTGCTGTATGAGAGCGGTGATCCAGAGTGGTACAGATCGCTTCCGGAGATGATGACGGCCTCACATCACCCCGCATCTCGCGGCGAAGTACAGACTTTGACTGTTCACCTTGCACCGATGAGCGAAGGTCGCCGCCGTGGCTTGAATCGGCGCGCTCCTTCGCGTCACGACGAAGCGTACCTATACCTTCCATCGCTGACTGCAGTATCGGATCATGAACGGCCTGAAGTCGACGCAAAGACTCGTGGTACCGTTATGCATGCGTGGTTTCAGGAGATCGTGTGGCTTGAACGGGGAAAACGTCCGGATCCTGTTCCTTTACGACAAAAGGCCATTGTTGATCTTGCGATGTCGGAAACGACCGTCAATACGTTGATACCAGACTTCTTCGCGTTCCTTGAACTCTCGTCTGTTCACTCTGTGCTGAACGCGTCCGAGGTTGAACGTCTGCCAATCTTTCAGAAGGTCTCTAAACGAATCGGTCGGCCATTGACGCTGGCCGTCTATCCTGAACGCAGTTTTGTGAGAATTGAAGATTCCGGAATTGTTTCCGGTACGATTGACCGACTTGTCCTCGCTCTCGATCGAGGACAACCTGTGGCCGCGGATATCGTAGACTACAAGACGGACCGGCTTGTCGGTGATCGTTCCGAGTGGATTCAACAGAAGACGGAACACTATGTGGACCAGCTTCGCGAATATCGATCTGCTGTGACACACTGCTTTGGTCTGCCCGAGGAGTCAATCTCAGCAAGGATTATTCTTCTGGAGGCTGACGTTGTCATCGACGTCTGATTGTTCGCCGAAATGGGATCGGATGATGTCGATCATCCGTGTTCTCTGCTCCTGCCCCATCTCTGGAAACATCGGGAGATAGACTAGATTTGCAAGTCTTTCAGGCGTCAGCCACCTCGATTGATTCTCACTGCAGACAGGCTCAGGGACCACCATCGGAAAATGAACAAGGCTCGAACCGCGCTGAGTCGCATCAAAGCCGGCGGAACGCAATCGCTGGATCAATGATCCGGGCTCGCGACTCTCACAGGGCAGTACCCAATGCACATGGTCATGAGGGCCGAGCCCGATCTGAATTTCGCTTCCCGGAACAACCCCATTCGGCAGCATGTTAAGAACTTCCGCAGCGTAATTGCATCTGGCCTCGATCGCATCTGTATGCGGCTCTTCAAGTCTTCGAAGAACCAGGTTCCTTTGAACACGATTCGGACGATGGCGGAGTTTCTCGAGCAGATCGGATCCCTGGAATCCGCGGGTGGCTCGAAACAGAAGCTCATCGTAATCTGCTCCAAACAGACTGGTCAGCCACACAAAAACTCCGAAGGCGAGAGGGCTGGAAAGTGCCTTCAGTGCGATAAATCTGAGTATTCTTCGAAGGGTCCTGAGAATGGCGACTTCAGGATACCCTGTCTGAATCGAGGAAATTCGCAGAAGCCGCTGATGGTCTTTGTCGAGAACGAACGCTCCACCAAGAGCAGTTGCCGTCTTTATGGGACCAAAACTGAACATCTGCACGTCAGCCTTTGCATCCTGGGCATCATCGACATCCAAAGCTCCAGTGAGTGTCAGAGCTCCACGCCATGCCTGAGCACAGTCTTCGATCACAATGATCCCATGCCTGCGAGCAATGCAGCAAATCTCCGTCAGGCAGCTACGTGAGCCAAAGAGCGGGGCAACGACAATGAGACGAGTCTGTTCAGTGATAGAACGTTCAACGTCCTGAGCAGAGAGGCTAAGTGTCTCAAAGCTGAGCGGGACGGGGATGACTTTCAGTCCATGTGCTTCCGGAATGCGAAACATGTCGCTGATGGACACTGCTGACATCACGACTTCTGAACCTTGAGGGAGGTTCAGTTCTGTCAGATAAAGATCAAACGCACTTCGTACCGAGATTGTGATGAGTCCCTGTACTGAGCTGTGTGCGTTGCCGATGGGAATCTCACGGAGATCTGCAGCTCCGGCTGTTTTGTCCTGGTGAGATCCGAACAGGCAGTCTGACAGTGCCTCGAAGAGGTGTCGCCAGGAAATATCCAGCGTGCCTCTTGGGTACAGTCGCTTCATGATGCATAACGTTCCATGAGTTCCAGGGCCGCCTGTTCCCTTTGACGCATGATGATCTGTTCGTTGGGGGTCAGATCGTCATAACCGCAGATATGAAGCACACCATGGATCACGTACAGTGCCAGTTCCTTCTGATCAGACCAGCCGGCGCGTCCGCACATCTCAGCGGCCATTTCGGCACTGGCTATGACCTCGCCTTCGATGTCCGCATCCACCGCTCGGCCGGAAGGCGGACCACAAGGACATTCAGCCCTCGCTCCACAGCCTTCATCAGTCGCATCAGGATCGTCATCGTGGGTGTTGTGGGATTGCTCAGAATGTTCAAGACCGAAGCTGATCACATCTGTGGGATAATCGTGTTGGAGATAGTCGCGATTCAGCGTGTGAATTTCTGCATTGTCCACAATGGTGATACTCAAAACCGCTGATGCCACCTGCTCGGCTTCAAGGACTGCCTTCACCGCAATTTCGAGAAACTCTAGGTTGATAGGAATGCCCGATTGTCGGTTACAGATGTCAATTTCAAATGGACCGAAGTCTTCTTCATGCGGATCGAATTCTTCTCCCTCGAAATCCGGCAGATCATCTTCATCGCCGTCGTCTTCGTAATCCGTTTCAATCGCATCAGGATTGTGCATTACGCGGTCCGCTGATCGGGGTACTTGACTCGGCCGTGATGAGCAGCCAGCAGGGACTTAATGAGGCTTTCCTCAATCATACGGATTTCCGCCATCTTGAGGTCGCACTCATCGAACTGTCCGTCGAGCAGTCGTTTCATCGTGATTTCGTGAACAAGTGACTGTATACGTTTCGGCGTCGGTTCTTTCAGTGTGCGACTCGCACTTTCCACGGCGTCCGCCAGCATAAGCACAGCCGTTTCACGGCATTGCGGCTTTGGGCCGGGATATCGGAATGAAGATTCATCGGCGTCTGTTCGATGGTCTTCATCCGCCTTTCGCGTGGCTTCATGATAGAAGTATTCGACGAGAGTTGTGCCGTGATGCTGCTCAATAAACTGAACAAGCGACTCGGGCAGGTTATTCTCTTCTGCGAGCTCAAGGCCTTCTTTGACATGACCGATGATGATGAGGGTACTCATCGCCGGCGCGAGTGATTTGTGATGGTTCTCGGAACCCTCTGTCATGTTTTCGATGAAGTATTCCGGCTTCATCATCTTGCCAATGTCGTGAAAATAGGCTCCAACGCGGGTCAGCAATCCATTGGCTCCGATTGACTCTGCGGCTGCTTCGCCGATTGCGGCAACGGTCATCGAGTGATTGTAGGTACCTGGTGCTCGTCTCGCGAGTTCCTGCAGCAGCGGGTGTGAGACAGCGGTCAACTCCAGCAGGCTGATGTCAGTAACAACGTCGAAGATTTTTTCAATGAATGGGAGGCTTCCTGCGACCAGAAAGCAGCAGATGATCGTCCAGCCGGCAAACTTCAATGCCGAGAGAATGACCATTGGGTTTCGCCATGCACCGACCATATCATGAGCTTGAATGACACTCACACTCCACACTGCAAAGAAGGCGACCAGTGAAAGGTAGAATCCACCGCGGATCAGTGTCAGTCTGGAACGGATGCGTCTTGCCGGAATCACTGAAGCGAGAGTGATCGTGATCAGGATGACAAAATGTGACAGATCGGTAACGGTGCCCATCGAAACAATCAGGCACAGACAGAATGCAGTCAGAATCGCAACCACCTGATTGAAGGCAATCGTTGTGATCAGTACCGCGGCCATCAAAGGCACAATTTCAGCACGCCATGGATCGCGACTGGCCATACAGGAGAGAAACACAGTCATCGCACACATCAGAACAAACGTCAGCAGGCGAGGGACGTTTTCGATCAATTCCGGCGAGTAGTTTCTGAGGAATGCACCAAACAGAACAACCATTACCACCAGCATCAGAGCAGTTCCGGAGAGTCGAACAGCTCGCTGAGACCATGAGACAGACGCTTCGTGAGCTTCATATTCCTCCCAAAGCAAACCCAGCTGCCCCTGCTGTTCGCGAGCAGAAGCGATCTGAGTGCCGGCAGCAACCAGAATCTCACCTTTCGCGTAGGTGTCGAACTTTGGAGGAGCTCCTTCCGAAGCCATTCGCAGTTCGTCTTCCGTTGCGGTTGGATCAAGTTTCAGTTGATTCTTCAGATTGTTAGTGAGCCAGAGTTCAACAGGATTTCGAATCTCCTGCAGTTCGGGGAGCTTTGGCCAGGTCTTGCCTAGTCGTCCTGTTTCACGAAGCTGTTCCTGCAGCAGAACGTCTGCAAGTACACCGTAGTGAATCGCGTCACCGGAAGGTCGAACGACTTTGATTGCCTGATTTCTATTGAGTGTCTTTTGTCGACCGGCAGCATTCGAAGCCAGCATTCTTTGAGCTGTGTTGGCATCGAGGACACCGAGAATTCTGGAGTTGGCCATGAGTTCGCCGTACTGCAGCATCAACGCATCGATTCGACTTCCCGCAGATTCGGCATCATCAAAGAGAGCCTTTTTGAGTGTGGTGAACGTTGCCTGCCGAGCTTGTTCATCGCCAGTATCAAGTCCAAACGCAATGCGGGTTGCCTGAGTCACCTGGTTGGCCGACTCAGCATTCGCGACATCACTCAAATGATCACGGAGTTGTGACTGAAGACGATCGTTTACGGTATCGTCCTGCACCAGCACGATTGGAGCAGCTTCTTCGGCATCCAGTCGAAGTCGCAGAGTCTCCATGGGATTTTCAACCTGAAAATCCACACGCGCCTGGATCCCTTCTGTAGCGAGATCACCTGCACGGTGAGTAAATCGAGAACGCCATGACTGTCCTGCAAGCAGGAAGAGTACAACGGCAAGTGTCCCGATACCGATTTGCGTCAGTACGCGATAGTCTCTAACCGCAGACTGAAGGCGATCCTTCAGAGTGGGATTTGGACGAAAAACTCGAGCCTGGCGCGAACGACGCGTCCCAAAAAAAGACATGTCAGAAAATTACCAGCGAAAACGCGTTCGCAGCGCTGACCGGACTCATGTTGTCGAGGAGCCCTCCGGAGTCTTGCCGAATTGCCCTTCCGTTTCGTACGCGGAAACGATCTCACGAACCAGTCGATGTCGTACAATATCCTGGGGTGTTAACTGAATTATGGCAACCCCATCAATCCCGGAAAGTCTCTTCATTCCGTCCAGAAGTCCGCTTTGTATGCCTTTTCCGAGGTCATTCTGGGTGGCATCCCCCGTAACAACGATCCGGGAGTTCACGCCCATACGCGTCAAAAACATCTTCATTTGCGTAATCGTCGTATTTTGACCTTCATCCAAAATGATGAACGTGTCGTTCAACGTTCGACCACGCATAAACGCAAGGGGCGCAATTTCAATCACATCATTGCTCATGTACCTTCGAACCTGCTCAAATTCCAGCATATCGTTGATGGCATCGAGCAGTGGTCGAAGATAGGGATTGACCTTGGCAAACATGTCTCCGGGAAGAAATCCAAGCTTTTCACCGGCTTCAACGGCCGGGCGAACCAGGACAATCTTTCGGACCTGTTCTCGTCGAAGTGCTTCAAGTGCCATCGCCACGGCAAGGTAGGTCTTTCCGCACCCTGCGGGACCTTCGCAGAACACGAGGTCATTCGCAAGAATTGCATCCATGTACTTCCGCTGGCCATCCGTTTTTGGGCGAATCTGGCCAACGCGGTCTTTACCGGTTCGAAAATCCTGAAGGACTCTGCTGGGAGCCATTACTTCGGCTGTAAAACTTCCTGGTGACATAGTTGCACGTTCCTGATAAGTTCGTTCGGAGGAAAACATGCGTTTGGGTTCCCTTGGCAGTCGGGTCCGCTGAGCTGGTTCAGGCTGCACATCAACTGCCACATCGCCCGGCTGAAGTTCTTTTTGACGAGCCAACAGTTTTTGCCATCGCTGCAGCGTTTGGCGGCAACGAGCGACTTCGGGTTCTGTCCCCGAAATTCGTATCTGGTTTCCTCGAAGTACAACCTGAGTACCCGTGACGCCACACAGCTTTTTGAGATTTTCATCTCTCGGGCCGAACAATGCACGAGCTTCGTCGTGATGTTTCAGCTGTAAAATTGCTTCTGCCATAGACGCCGCTTCAGGGGAAACTGATTTCTGATCGGCGTCTTGTATTTCAGGTGTCGTGGCCATTCAAGTCTCTGGATGTTTATCAGGAAATGTCGAGGGGCTTCAGGAATCACCGGTAATTCAAACTTCAGGGCTATTCCAGCCCGATTCTGAAGATTCACCCAGTTGACCGTCGGCCCCTTCACCAGTCCTGGAATTCGTAAAACGACCGTAGTGACGCAGCTCGCGGAGGGAAAAAACGAGTAAATCTGAGCAGCTTTCGTGAAATCGATTCACGAAAACGTTCACATCTGTTCTGAGGACTTCCGCAGCCCGTCTCTGAAACTGAGAGTCTGTGCCCCCCGATTTCTGAGTCATGAACTTACGGGGAGTGCATTTCCCGGCAGAATGATCTGGCTGACCGCAATGACTATGACTCATCGTACTTCCCTCCCAACCCTTAGGTGTACAAGACCCGTCTGGAGTTTTTGAAAGAGGTGCAGAGACTGTCTGATTAAAGAATGACTGTCTGTTTAATAAACGTGGATTGCCGTTTTCGTTTCACATCGCTTTCGATCTGACATGAATGCTTTTGACACGAATCAAAGAAAGGAAGTTCGGATGTGACGATTATTTCGCTGAAGAACCCGAATTATTGAATCGTCACAAAAGTTTCATCCGCTACGATCCAGCGTCTGACCCTCACCATCATTGACGCTTTGACCAGTTCGCAACTTTCACGGAAATCGTGTTCGGATCGGCGATGTAGAGTTTTTGCATCATTCCGGAAGTATCTCAGGGAAGTCATGGTATGTCGGTCGTTGTGGAAAAGGTGGCATCTCATCCAGAGAACTCTCAGCGACCACCCGTCGATGAGCCTGCCCGGAGTCGTCCGTCATTGCCGGACGCTTCGGTTCTGGAAGATAAGACTCCGCAGTGGTTTCGGACACCTGGAGTCGCGTCACTGTTCACAGCTGTCATTGGTGTGATCTTCGTCGTCATGTCTCATTTGCCGCTGGCTCCGAACGATCTCTGGGATCATATTAACTACGGTGCATATACTCTGGAGCATCAGCAGGTCGCCCGCTTTGAGCCGCTTCTTGAGCTTGCGCGTGGAGTCCCGATTCACAACGTTCATTGGCTTTCACAGGTCGGAATGTCCTGGTTGATTGACCGATTCGGACCTGCATCACTTCAATTTGCACATGCCCTGTTGGTTTCATTGAGTCTTGGCCTGGCGGCATGGATCGTTGTTCGACGAACTGGTTCGGTGATTGCAGCGCTGTTTGCTGTTGCCATGTTTCTGACATTGAATCATCTTCAGTTTCAGATTGCTCGTCCTCAATCCGTCGGAGTCCTGTGTTTCACAATTGTCGCGGTCTGGAGTCTGAAACCTCAGTTCAGGCGTGCAGAATGGATCGTTATTCCAGGTGTTTTCGCGATCTGGGCCAATTGCCATCCTTCGTTTCCCGCGGGAATCCTGCTGCTCGCTGCGATGACACTTGGTTATGCCATTGACATCGGTCGCCATTCCCCACGATTTGTGCCTGCACATCCAGTCGTAATTCGAATGCTGCTCATGACTCAGCTCGCAACGGCCGCCGTTCTGTTGAATCCGTGCGGACTTGGTATCTGGACCGAAGTGCTTTCAATTTCCGGGCATCCGAACATTGAGTCGATGTACGAATGGATGCCTTTAACACTCCGGACCGTTCAGGGCAAAATGATGGCGGCGTCAGGGCTGCTATTGATGTTTCTGATTAAGATGACTCCTCGTCGAGTTCGCATGATCGAGGTTCTGCCGCTGGTCGTATTCGGGCTATTCACGCTCTGGTCCTCGCGAATGATCAACTGGTGGGCACCATTGGCGTCGATTACGGCTGCCGTTCATCTGGCACCCATAGCGAGGAATTTCTTTGGGAAGTTCATTGCTGCGAATCCACGTCGCAGGATAACTCCGTTTCGGGCTACCGGACTCTGGACCATCGTCAGTCTGGGTCTGTGCTGGATCTTCTTTGCCCTGACGAACTTTGGAGTAATCGTCACTCAGGGACGACAGCCGGAGGTTCGCAAACTGGTCACTCGAGATACCCCCCTGGACCTCGTTGGATTTCTGAACGATCAGGAAGCGTTACCAGATGGGATCGCGTGGGTACCGGCAGAATGGTCGGGATTCCTGCGTTATGCAGGCCCGGAGACGCTGAATCCTATGGTCAATCTGCATGTCCATGTGATCCCGCAGGACGTCTGGGAACACTATGTGAGACTCACTGCCGGCCCTTCTGACTGGGATGATCTCCTCGATCAGTATTCAATCAACATGGTAATCGTGGACAAAGATCGTCAGCCCGGTCTCATGAAGAGGCTGGCTGAGAGTGACGCGTGGAGCGTGCAGTATTCTGATCGACAGTCCATCGTGTTCTTTCGTAAATCCCCCGTATAGCTCGCTTCTCGACGCACTTCAAACTCTGGCTATTGTGATTCAGGCAGGCGATTTCTCCATGTCCGCTTCTCAACAGATTCGTCGCATCCCGGTACTTGCATTTGCTGCGACCCAGTTAATTTTTGCTGGTTCATTTGCAACAGCGTGGTCTGTATTGCCGGGACCAGATCGCAATCAACTGCTTACCAAAGTCACGCACGCCGCACCTCCTGTTGATGTAATCATCAGAGATCAACAGCCAATTCGAATTGAACCTCTGTACGACGATCCCGGTGTCGTCTCCGATGAAGAACTCGCCGGCGTTCTGGCGAAAGTACTGCCACGGTTTGCTCCCGCTCGACTCAAGCCAAACTTTGCTGAGCATGCATTGCGAATCTGGGGAGACCAAATCGAGTTTAATTCTCAGGAGTTGATGTCGGGACCTGTGATGCGAGAGTTCCTGACAGATTCGGCAAAGTACATCTCTGCCTGGGGCGAAGGCACTGAACCCATGCTGCAGCAGGAAGATCAGGGAGTGACCGTGGTCTGGGGGCAGACTGGAACTACAAGTGTCCACCACGATCATATGCTTGCCTGTCTCACAGAAGCCGGCGTTCCACTCAACGCTCCGGTATTCACCACCCGAAGCAGAATGCAGTTCGCTGATGTTCTGAATCAGGCGCTTCGCGACTTTCAGCTGGATGAACGAGAAACAGAATGGTCCGTGATGGCGTTTGGTTTCTGGCTGGCTCCGCAGGGGATCTCACAATGGCACAACGGAGATGGCCGGCTGATTAGTCTCGACCTTCTGGCCAGCCGGCTGATGAGGAATATTCGAAAACACGGTGTTTGCCTCGGAACTCACCGAGTCTACTCTCTGGTCGTTCTCCTGCGGCTTAACCAAACGTATGGAGGTGAACTCATTTCAAAGGAAACGGAATCAGAGATTCGCAACTATCTGTTTGAAACTCGCGATTTGATTGTTGCAGCTCAGGCCGCCGATGGCTCATTCCCGCCCAACTGGACCGATGGAGCTGATGCCGCTGCCAAAGTGGATCCCACGGAGAAGGAATATCGGCGAGTTATCTCCACGGGGCATCATCTGGAATGGCTGGCAATTGCTCCGCCGGAGTTTCATCCCGATCGCGAAGTTGTTCAGCGCGCTGCTGACTGGGCCATCCGAAACACTCTCGAAACACCTCAGGATGTGGTTAACCAGAACTACACATTCTACTCACATGTCGGCAACGCACTGGCATTGTGGCGCAAGACCAGTCCTCCGGAATTCTGGCAGTCCTGGCGCAAGATTCACCCGGAAGCAGAACATTTGCCGGAGTGACATCAGGGAATCCGGAACGGATTCCAACAACTTTGTGCGAATCCTTTTCTACAAACCGGGGTTTCAGCGATCAGTCCGAAAGAGTTCGGGCGAAGCTGAGTGGGTCAGGGTCTCCGTGTTTGCAGGCTTCGGATTCCGCAGCCTCTCAGCTTCGCCCCAGTTCTTGCGGACTTTTTTGTTTTACTGAACTTAGATTCTAATGCCGGTTCAATATTTCTCAGTCGGATATTTTACTGTTGTTAAAGTATTCGCGAGTTCCGCCTGTTCGTGGCTGCTTCGCAGAATGTCTTTGAACTGACGTTCCACCGTTCAGGCTTTGCTATTTCAGGGTGGTACTCGGGTCCAGCAGCTGAATCACATGGCGGACCTGATAGTCGCGATTCACCAGTCCCATTGCTCGAGCGGAACTCCACTGCATCATGCACACATGGTTGGCCGTTGCGAGGATCACCTGCCGTTCTTTGAGGTCGTTTAAGAACGCCGATTTTCGCTTCAGGATTTCCTTCGAATTCTCTGGCTTCTCGATATTGTAAGTGCCACCGGAACCACAGCAGTCGGTGGCATGGGGCGCGAATTTCCAGTTGTAGCCGGTTGCATCAAGGACACGCGATGGAATTCCGCCTGTCTTCATTCCATGGATCATATGGCACGGCTGATCGACATACACCACAGTGTCTGAAGACACCTTTGGCTTTGTTCTCAGAGGAAGCTCTGAGAGAAAGCTCAGGACATCCCGCACTGGGACTCGGTCACCAATTGACTTCGCCAGCGAATAGCCACAGCCCGATGAATTCGTGAGCACTGCATCGATCGAATGACCCATATACACGTCCGGGTGCTGCTGTCGAAGCTGCTCGAGTCCAGGCAAACCTGAATGTTCGATAAATGCTCCACAGCAAGGTTGATTCTGAGGAACCAGAACGCGCACATTGTGTTCGATCAGAACCCGAACCGTGGCGAAGTTAATCTCACGAAACATGGCTTCCATGAGGCAGCCCGTCTGCAGCATGACTGTTGGACCAGTGGGGCGATGGTTACGAACAAGTTCCGCAGCGTAGTCCGAAGTGGACTTCAAAACAGCCGGAGCTCCCGAGAACATCAGGCGATGCTTCAGGAGACCGGTTCGCCGCAGGACTCGAAGTGGGAGCGTCACCAGATTCATCAGGCGAGGAGACTTTATCAGTGTCGCCGCAATTCGAACTACAGTCGTTGGTTTTGCTCGTCCACCGGCAACATGATCATGACGCACATGCTCAAAGATCCTGCCATAAGGAACATTCGCGGGGCATGCGGTTTCACAGGCCAGACATCCGACGCACTCTGCAGTATAGAAGTCGGTCCATGAATCCGGTTCCAGCTTTCCTTCGGCTTCCTGTCGCCAAAGACGCAAACGACCTCGAGGGGAATTGTTTTCATCTCCCGTCAATTTGAACGTCGGGCAGACTTCGAGACAAAACCCGCAGTGTACACAACTGGTCAGCAGGTCTCGATCAGGAAGCTCGCCGGTTGACGGCTTTGAACATGCCTCCGGTGAAGGTGTTTTCACTGAATTCCCGCCTCTTTGAAAAACGTCTCAATCCAGCACCGTTCCTGATCAGAGACAGGCTGTGGTGAGAAATGTCGCGACTGAAACTCGCCCCCGGCACTATGAATACTGGAGCTATAGACCTGCACAATTCGTGACAGGACGGAAAGATCCCGTGACTGCCGCGTCGAATTCGCTGCAGGTTCGGAGTTCAGATAGCAATGGACAATTCCCGGATAACAACACGCGACAGTTCTGACACCGAATTCCATGTGAATCTCTGTTCCAAGCAACATGGCCTGATTGGGTGTTGCTTTCAACATCAGATCGGGAATCCCATCTTCCGGTTCTCGATCAATCGGCCGCGATTCACAGGCAAGCTTTAGTCTGGCGGACAATTCCGATAAGTGGTTTCGAAAAACGGGTGCTTCCTGTTCGGGACACTGCACAAGAACTCGAAGGGAGTTGGCCTGAGGTTCTGAAATCAGGTCGATCGCATCAATCCAGTGCATCCAGCAGGATTGAATCAACTCCGTTGCTGCCTGACAGAGTGACTGCGGCTGTGCGATCAGGCGGAACTCAGTGACAGACTTGCAGCGAGGTCGAAGTCGGATCACAAAGTCCTTTGCATAGCCGAATCGAGAACCACCATGCAGCATAAAGCGAAAGACGTCATAGCCTGTGGTTGTCTTGGCAACGCGTTCACCAAGCCTGATCACGTTACCGTTGGGAAGGACCCAGTTCATGCCAACGATATTGTCGCAGTAAGGGCCAAATCGTGAAGATGCTGGAGCATGTGTGGAGGCAAGAACATGTTGAGCCAGAGTCGCCTCAGAATCCATCAGGAGCGGAAACCGCAGCGATTCATTTCCGATCAATGTTCTGACATCATTGCCTGAAGCAGTTGCCGGTACGAAGAGTATCGCATCGATCGTATCAAAGAATGGTTCAAACAGGCGACTCGATGTAGGTTTTGCGACAGACTTTTCAGCAGTACTCATGCCTGAAACCGCCTTTCGTTGAAGACCTTAAGCGGATTCAGCTGATGAGCCGGATTGAATGTACGCGGGATCGACATTTGAAGCCGAGTCGCTGCCTCGCCAAAGACCATCGGCATATACGACGACTTGTCGTTACCAATGCCGTGTTCACCGGACAGTGTCCCCCCAACATCAACGACTCGCTGCATCAGTCGTTTGCCGATATGCTCAACGCGTTCCAGTTCTCCCGGGTTTCGGGAATCGAACAGGAAATTGGGATGCAGATTCCCGTCACCCGCATGAAAGACATTGACAACCCGGATACCCGCTTTGTCAGCTTCGTCGTAAACAAATTGAAGCACATCTGCCAGCGCCCGCCGAGGAATCACAGCATCCTGCACGACAAAGTCGGCGCTCAGTTGTCCCATCAGCCCACCTGCCACTTTGCGTGCTCGCCAGAGCTTTTTTCTCAGCTCATCTTCATCACTAAAGATCACTTCCTGAGCGCCGGATGCTCGAAGAATTTCTGCAACAATGGGAACTCGCTGGTCCACCAGTGATGGCGGGCCGTCGATTTCCGTGAGGATCAGGTAGCAGTCCTTCGGAAGTCCGACTGCCATATGACTGTTTTCAACCATTGCAACGCATCGTGGATCCATCAGTTCAATCGCGACCGGCGACGACGGGTGAAGTCCCAGAGCATGGATCGCGCGTTCCGCGGAGACGAGGTCAGGGTACGTTGCTCGAAACGTCCAAACCTTCTCCGGCCTCGGAAGAAGTCGCAGCCAGAACCTTGTGAAGGCTGCAAGTGTTCCTTCCGATCCGATCATCAGTCGCTTCCAGTCCTCCTGCCACGGACCTCGTCCACCAGCAGGACCCCCAAATCGATGTACGGTTCCGTCGAGCAAGACGGCTTCCAGTCCGAGGACGTAGTTGCTGGTGACGCCGTAACGCAGGCAATGAGCGCCTCCCGCATTGGTCGCGACGTTGCCGCCAATCGTGCAGACCGGTCCGCTTGAAGGATCCGGAGGATAGAACACGCCATGGGGAGCCAGTGCTTCATCCAGTTGATTGAGTGTCACTCCACATTCCACTTCGCACCAGAGTCCGGCCCGATCGACTTTTCTTACAGCCCGCAACTGGGACGTATGCACGATCAGACCGCCCTGAGCCGCAACAGGTCCTCCTGACAGTGACGTCCCGGCACCACGCATACAGACGGGCATTCGGAGTTGAGGAGCCAGCTGAATCACGGCTGCCAGCTCTTCGGCATTTCCGGGTAGCACCACAAGATCCGGGCGAAACGACTTATAGCCGAGACCATCTGCGTCGTAGCCAGCCAGCTGTGCAGGAGAAGTCAGGACCTTTCCACACCGAACCACGGACTGCAGGAGTGCGACACTATGGGACGGTGCGGAGTTCATAAAAGGGCCCAGTCTCTCATCAATTCGCGTCCGGTGCCTGTTCGGTCAACGTCCAGCGAAGGAACGATTCGAGGAACTTGTCGAGATCTCCATCGAGAACCGGCTGGGGATTTCCGACTTTGGTACCAGTTCGTGCGTCTTTCACATACTGATCCGGATGCAGAACGTAATTGCGGACGGTCTGTCCTCCAAACCCAATCTTTGACTTGGAACCTCGCCGCGCTGAAATTTCAGATTCTCGCTTTTCGAGTTCGATCTGGTACAGCTTCGCAATCAGCATCTTTTCCGCTGTTGCTCTGTTCTTGTGCTGGCTTCGTTCATTCTGACAGGCTGCAACGACTCCGGTTGGGAGGTGAGTGAGTCGAACGGCTGAGTCCGTCTTGTTCACATGCTGACCTCCGGCACCACCTGAGCGGTATGTATCCGTCTTGACGTCCTTCTCCCAGTTGATTTCGATCTTAATATTGTCGTCCAGTTCCGGAGTCACATCAATCGCCGCAAATGCGGTGTGCCGACGGCCAGCGGAGTCGAATGGGCTGATGCGGATCAGGCGATGATTGCCTGTTTCGCCCTTTAGATAGCCATAGACAAAGTCGCCTTTGATCAGGATCGTCGCATTGCGAATCCCAGCTTCTTCGCCATGCGAGATGTCGATTTCTTCAACCGAAAATCCTTTTCGCTCCGCCCAGCGCGCGTACATTCGCAACAGCATTTGTGCCCAGTCGGCGGAGTCGGTCCCCCCTTCCCCGGCCTGCACCGTCAGGTACGCTCCACAGGGATCTTCCGGCGCAGACAACGTCGCCTGCAGTTCCACAGAATCGATATCCTGTTCGAGCTGATCAACCGTGGACTTAAGTTCTCGCTCGCTTTCACCGGTATCATCGGCGTCAGCGAATTCCATCAGCACTGAGAGGTCATCGGCACCACCTGAGAGCTTCTCCAGAGGGACAACGGTTCCCTTCAGACGCCTCATTTCATCCATATACTGCTGCGCCATCTTCTGGTCGTTCCAGAAGTCTGCAGCAGACATACGGTCATTGATTTCCTGAATTCGAGTTTGCTTGCCAACTAAGTCAAAGACAGTCTCGTAAATGAGTGACTCGCTGCATCAATTCGCGACAATGGCTTCGAAGTTCAGGGTCCATGAACCAGTTATCCTCTCGGAATAATTCTTTAACAGCGGCCGACATCCCTGATCCTCGCAGATTCAGGGCAGCCACGGATTTCAGCAGAGTTTCGTGCTGACTGCAACGACGGTTGTCGGAATTCTCGCTTCATGCATCGTCAGCACAACTCATTTTGGGGCGATTTGTTGCTAATGCACCTGTTTGAACCCAGAATATTCAGAAACGGGGTGAGGCTATATCGGTGACCGGGGCCATGCCTGGGTTGAGTTCAGCATTCTTTTTGGTTCCGCGTTTGCGGACTTCTCCAATGACCCGCAATTCGCTGCATTTTCAGTTGCTTTGGCCTTTCGCCGTCATCCAGACGCTGGCCGTGATCGGACTCACGGCTTCTGGTGCCTGGCTGTCGATTCGCCAGTCAGAGCAGGAATCGCTGAATCGGCTGAATGCCGTTGTTGGTTCACTTCAGACTGCCAGCTTTCCGTTGCACAGCAGTGTCCTTGAACAAATGAAAGGCCTTTCCGGCGCCGAATTCATCACACTCAGCAGCGATTACCAGCTGATCGCAGCCACAATGCCGGTCTCGGCGTCCCGGCGAGTCCTTGAAGATGCACTGGTCCAGGAAAGTGCATTATCCGGCAGTGATTCGCAACCAAAGGAGCCACGATCTCAGAATGAACGCCTTACGGAACTCCGAACACTCGCACCGATTGAAGTCAATGGAATTCGCTATCAAATGGGACACGTCTCGTTGCATTCTCGCGACGGAGCACTCCTGCTGGCTTTGATTCCGGATCGCGAGATGTCAAAAATCCGGCAACAGGCAATGATCCCGCTACTTGCCGGAGGAAGTCTTGCGCTGGCATCGTTGATAGCTGTCTCATGGTATCTGTCCGACCGCTTCTGCGACAGAATCAAATCTCTGCAGGATCAGGTTCGAAGAATCGCCGGTGGGAAGTTTGATCAGGAATTGACGGATGCCGGAAACGACGAAATCAGGGACCTTGCGGATTCCATCAGGTCCATGGCCTCAGACCTGCAGCGGCTGACTGAACAGATCCGTCAGAACGAACGATCCGAGATTGTGACGCAGGTAGCCGGTGGTCTTGCGCACCATTTGAGGAACTCAATCACAGGAGCAAAGCTGGCTGTTCAGCTTCATGAAAAGAGGTTTCCGGGCGAAGATGCGACCTCACTGAAAGTTGCGGTACGCCAGCTGTCGATGATGGAATCCCAGATTCAGGGATTGTTGCGTCTGACTGCTGATGTCTACCAGTCACCAACCCAGGGGCAAGCCGCGGAGATCCTCGGCTCCGTTATTGACCTGGTGAAGCCGGAGTGCGACCATAAAGGCATTCAGCTTGACCTGGAGTTGAATTCTTCCATCGGAGATGTGCGTGATTCGGAACAGGTTCAGGCGGCATTTCTGAATCTGATTCGAAATGCGGTGCACGCTGCCGGACCTGGTGGAACGGTTCAGGTCAAATCCGGTCGAATCAGCTCTGGAGAAACCAATGTTTGCTCGTTTGTCGATGTGTCCGATACCGGCAGCGGTTTACCGGCAGAGTTGGGAAACAGAGTCTTTGAACCATTTGTCTCGGGGACACCGGATGGAATTGGACTGGGACTACCTTTGGCGGCCCAGGCTGCCAGAGACCACGGCGGTGAACTCCGCTATGACCGCTATAACGGCATGACTCGATTTCGATTTCTCTTTCAGACGGACCTAAACTGATGCCTGTCATGTCACATGAAATCAGGGACGAGCTTCGCAGTCGAAGAGTCCTGATAGTTGATGATGAAGCATCGATCTGCTGGGCTCTTAGCGAAGCCCTGAAGGATGAAGGTTTGCAGGTTGATATCGCCAGTAGCGCGGAAGAAGCCACCCGCATAGTGCAGTCCAGTCCGCCGGATGTTGTGATCCTTGATGTTCGGCTTCCCGGGAAAGATGGACTGACTGCGTTCGCAGACTGGAAGTCGGCAGGCCTCGAGATACCGGTCATTGTGATGACCGCTTTCGGCAATCTCTCTGTTGCTGTCCAGGCAATTGAACGTGGAGCGTTTGACTATCTGGTGAAGCCACTGGACCTGGACTCCGCCGTCACTCTGATCAAAAGTGCGGTGCAAACTCGCATCGACTTACAGAAGAATTACGGTACAACGCGAGCCGCAGAGACTCGACACAGCACCACCGAGACAGCTCAGCCTGAACTGATCATTGGTTCTTCTCCGGCAATGCAAAGCATCTATCGGCGAATCGCCATGGTTGCCGAGCGGAACGTCCCTGTTTTGATCACGGGGGAGAGCGGTACCGGCAAAGATCTGGTGGCAAGGGCCATTCACGCACATAGCCGGCGTTCGGGGCAATTTGTCACGGTCTGTATTCCGGCCTTTTCGGAGAGCCTTGTTGAGAGTGAGTTGTTTGGACATGTCCGCGGAGCGTTCACGGGCGCCGATCAGGACCGTCGAGGTCTGCTGGCGATGGCGGATCAGGGAACAGCCTTCATTGATGAGATCGGAGATGTTTCGCCGGCTGTTCAGGTTAAGCTGCTGCGTGTGCTCGAAACCCGAGCAATTCAACCCGTGGGAGGACGCAACGAAGTCATTTCAGACTTTCGGCTGATTGCCGCAACTCATCGGAACCTCTCAGAATCCGTGGCTACAGGTAAATTCCGTGAGGACTTGTTCTACAGATTGAACGTCTTTCAGATTCATCTGCCACCGCTGCGTGAACGTCGCACTGACATTATGGAGCTGGCGGAATATTTCCTGGGGCGAATTCGAGGGCCGCAGTCGCAGAGGTTCTCGGAAGATGTTGCATCCTGCCTGGAAAGTCGCGAATGGCGCGGAAACATACGCGAGCTTCGTCATGCCGTGGAAGCGGCTGCGGTGCTGTGTCGAGGGGGTGTCATTACTCCAGAACACTTTGAATCGGCTCGGCTCGAAACTGCCCCGCCAGGAGCATCCTGGGCTGAAGCATTTCCGTCAGAAGGGATTGGAGGGAATCAAAATCATCAGTCGTTGGCACAAGCGGAACCTGATGTTCGAACGCTGAATCTCGAGCAAAAAATGCAACAAGCGGTGCGTGCCTGGGTTCACGATCAAATCAACCGAGCCCCAGACAGAGAAGCAAACTCCGAACGGGGACTTTGGGATCAATTTCTGACGCTGGTCGAACCTCCCGTTCTTGAAACAGCCATTGAAGCAAATGAAGGCAATCGCGCGATGGCGGCTCGGTTGTTGGGAATTCACCGGGAGACATTGCGAGATCGTTTGAGAAAATATGGTCAGAGTCAGCCGGAGTGACCTTCCGGGAAGCTATTGGAGATTGCCGATGATTTCAGGTTAGAAACTCGGCCGATTCCCGTCTTTCAGCGAGCGGACTGGCAGAACCTGCAACAATCCAGCTGAGTGACACTAATGATCACGGCTGGGGGGCAGTCGGGGAAAGCCAGGCAGACTTCGCAGAGTTTTCCTTTCAGCAAGGCAGCGCGAGGATCCTTCAGGCTGTTTTGCGGGATTTATCGGTCGGATCGATAAGGGCATCAGACTCGAAACGGTCTTCGGGCGATATCCATGAGGACGGAAAAACTGTTCCATCTTCCCAGTGCCTCGTTTGGCAGAGCTGACTATGAAGTTTGAACCAATTTCAGGATCACGTCGTTCCAATCGCCGCCGAAACGGAGCTGAAGCGCCGAGGATTGTGGAGACGTTCGAAAATCGAACGCTGCTGACGGCACCTGCAATCCTGACGCCAACAACAACAGTGACAACTGCTACGCCAGAGATTACCTGGGAAGCGGTCGATACCGCTGTCAGCTACGACGTCTGGATCTCTGACCTTGATTCACGCAAAGTGCTGATCACTGAAAACGGTCTGACAGAAACAAATTATACTCCAACCACGGAGTTGAACCAGGGGCGGATTCGCGTCTGGGTCCGTGCCAACTTCGCCGGAGGCACTTCGACAGACTGGTCTTCACCACAGGACTTCATTGTCAGTGTTCAGCCACTGATTACGGGGCCGGTCAATAATGCGGCTCCCACAACCCCGCGAAAAATTGATGATACAACTCCGGAGATTACCTGGAGTGCCGCTCCTGGTGCTCATTCGTTTGAGCTGTTTCTGAGTGATCGAATCTCACTGACTTCAACGACATATAAAGTAGCAAACCTGACGCCACGACTGGATTCAGAGGGCAATCCAATTCCTGATGGAAAAGGCGACGTTTTGCGTGACGAGATTCGCTCGTTTGAAATTCCAACTGCCCTGCCCCTCGGAAGCTATCACGTCTACATCCGTACAACTGACGACGGCGGCCGAACAACCAACTGGAGCCCTCTGTACGCGTTCGAAGTTGCTCCTCAGGTTGATATCCTCCGTCCCAATGCACCCACATTCCAGGATCCACCAAAACTGGAATGGGCCGCTGTTGAAGGGGCCACACATTACGATCTGTGGGTCGACGGGCCTGGTGTTCCTCAGTTGTACCGTCACAAGTATCTGACAACGACAAACTTCCAGATCCCAACAGCACTGGTCAATGGCAACTATCGGTTCTGGGTCCGGGCAATCCGATCAACCACAGGACGACCTGAAGTGCAGGGTCTGTGGAGCGACTCAGCAACGTTTTCTAAGCTGGCTCGACCGCAGATTACTGGTCCGTCCGGAGTCGATACCAATATTCCCGGTGTCGTAACGGTGACGGACGTTCGTCCCACGGTCGAATGGACGGCGATCGACAAGGCGGTTCGGTACGATATCTGGGTTGATAGAACTCAGAGCCCAACACGGTATCTACTCGCTCAGAGCTCCACGAACTCCTATACGTTCGAAGCGGACATTCAGCCGGGCAATTACTGGATTTGGGTCAAAGCGTACAGCACGACTGGCAAGTCCACAGAATGGAGTGTTCCATATAAGTTCACGGCAACCGGCGGTGCTCCCGTGATTCTCACTCCAGCTGGTGGTTCAACAACGACCGTCCGACCGACCTTCACATGGACTCAAGTTCCCGGAGCCGCTTCCTACGAGATCTGGGTGTCGTATGTCGGTGTCGACTTCGACTACATTGTAGATTCGGGGTTCACTGACACATCTTATCAACCCGGCAGCGATATGGCTCTTGGAAGCTATCGAGTCTGGGTGCGTGCGATCCAGGCTGACGGTACTGCATTGCGATGGAGCAACGCGGTGAACTTCACAGTGGCTTCAGTCGAGCAGCCTGGCGAAGGTTCCGACGTGGCGAATTCTGGTGAGGAGTCACTCGTTGTCCTGTCGGATGTACTGAATTCTCAGACTGTCGAAGTGATGAGCAGACGCAGTATTGATCGGCAGTCAGAGATCACAAGTGCTGCTGATCGAATTGAATCTGAAGCAGTGGTAACTCCGACAGAAACCGGGATCGCCATTCCGACTGAACACCAGCCAATGTCTGTCGAACTGATCAATAGACTGGCCGCACTTTGCCAGCAGGGAGAATGGTGGGAAGAATCCGCCGTTGTATCCCTGTAAAGAGAAAACGCTGTGAATTATTGAGTATTCCAGCGAAAATGCTGACTTTGACGCCGGGAGTGTAAGCTCCCGGCGTCTTTTTGTTCAGGTGACCGGTTGAGACTTCGTTGGTCTCCCCCTACACTTTTGACTGTTTAATGGCTGCGCCGGGCGATTCGCCGTTCAGGTGCGGCCGCAGATATGCTTTCCAGGGTGTCTTCATGCGACATGTTCTTTCAGCGTTGGTAGTCAATCAGCCCGGTGTACTGGCCCACATTTCCGGTATGCTGGCTTCTCGAGCTTATAACATTGACAGTCTTGCAGTGGGCGCGACGGAGAATCCGGAGTTTTCCCGGATCACGTTCGTGGTCAATGGTACCGAGAAGACCCTCGATCAGGTCCGCAAACAGCTGGAAAAGATCATCACCGTAGTAACGGTGCAGGATTTCTCCGGGGAAGACTATGTCGAACGAGACCTGATGCTGATCAAAGTCAGTACAGAGAACGGCCGACGCAGTGAGATTCGCGAACTTGTTGACATCTTTCGCGGTCGAATCGTAGATGTCGGGGCGACTCACGTCATGATCGAAATCTCCGGTCGTGAAAACAAGATTGAGGCGTTCATTGAACGGATGAGAGAGTTTGGCATCCTCGAAATGGTGCGAACAGGACGTGTTGCAATGCGACGCGATCGAACAATCACCGAAGAACTTCCTCCTAATGTTTTGACCAGTGAAAACTCCAGTTCAGCTGGCTGATGGATCTTTTCCTCGGCGGCTGTCTTGCTGGCTGTCGCGGTCCGATTTGCTCAAGCAGTCAGTCCGCTGAAGCACGTTCTTTCGAGTGATTTGGTCTACAGGGTATTCAAACAGTCAGTGACTCTGTATTGTCACTGACTGAAGAAATTGTGGTTCGCAGGGAACCATGTTGTTTTGTTCGTTTTTGTGGCTTGAAGAAGCAGACAGGAATAGAGGAAATGGCGGCGAAGGTATATTACGACGATGATGCAGATCTCAGCCTCCTCAAAGGTAAGACGATTGCAATCATCGGCTACGGAAGCCAGGGGCATGCACAAGCGCAGAACCTTCGTGACAGCGGATGCACAGTGATTATTGGCCAGCGTCCTGGTGGACCCAATTATGATCTTGCAAAGAGTCATGGATTCAGCCCAATGTCTGCTGCGGAAGCAGCCGAAAAGGGTGATCTGATCAACATACTTCTTCCTGATGAACTTCAGGGAGACGTTTATCGGAGCGACATTCGTCCGAATCTGAAACCTGGTAACCTGCTGATGTGTTCCCATGGTTTCAATATCCACTTTGGACAGGTTGTGCCTCCAAAAGGCGTGGACGCGGCTCTCGTCGCTCCCAAGGGACCTGGCCATCTTGTTCGCAGCGAATACGAAAAGGGCGGCGGCGTTCCCAGCCTGATTGCACTCAGCGAAGGTGCCGCAGAATCTTCTCGTCAGCTGGCCCTTGCATATGCAAAGGGGATCGGCGGTACTCGCGGTGGTGTGATCGAAACAACCTTCGCAGAAGAGACAGAAACTGACCTGTTCGGCGAACAGGTTGTGCTCTGCGGTGGTGTCAGTGCCCTCGTAAAGGCTGCTTACGAGACGCTTGTTGAAGCCGGTTACCAGCCAGAGATGGCATACTTTGAATGTATGCACGAATTGAAACTGATCGTCGACCTGTTTTATCAGGGCGGCTTGAATTATATGAGATACAGCGTCTCAAATACCGCAGAGTATGGCGACTATACTCGTGGTCCCAGAATCATCACCGAGCAGACCAAGCTGGAGATGAAGAAGATTCTGGACGAAATCCAGACCGGAAAATTTGCTCGTGACTGGCTCCTTGAAAACAAGGCTGGTCAGGCTTCGTTCTATGCGACACGAATTCGCGAACGCAATCATCCGATTGAAAAAGTTGGTAAGCAGCTTCGCCGTATGATGAGCTGGATTTCTTCAAAGGAAGTCTGATTCACAGGTGTGTCCGGACTTAAAGTCTGAGTCGCAAATCAGGTGTTATTGCAAAGCCCTTTGACAACCACGTCAAAGGGCTTTTTTGTAAGTTGTGGTTTTGATTCGAATCGCGGGCAGGGCTGGCATTTTGACCAAGGTTGACGCGGAATAGACGGAAGAACCGCAGAAGTGCCCGGTTGTGTTTATTCGTGTGGTTCGAGTCTTTCGTGATTAAATTACCAACCCTGCCTGCGATTCAGGCCCTGCATGTCGATGCATCGTAAACCCGTCGTCGGCTGTGCTGAACTCTGAGAAGATTCAGTGGACTCAATGACGCCACCAGATTGAATTTTGTCGACAGTTTCATTATTCGTAAGACCTGCATTCACGTTTGGCTTGCTGAGCAGTGACGCTGGGGCGTTGAACTTCACATGGGCAACTTTTGGAAGCGGTCGAATATGAAACAGCTCTTTAGCATTCTGGTTGCAATTGCCATGGTCAATAACATTTCTGTTTCGTTTGCTCAGAATCTGGTGTCGCCGCAGGTCCACGAGGATGGGAGTGTCACCTTCCGGCTTCGAGCACCGAAAGCTCAGCAGGTTGACGTGACGGTGGGCGGCCAAAAGCTTGCTTTAGCCAAGTCCGGCAACGGCATTTGGGAGGGCTCCTCAAAGCCTCTCAGCCCACAAATCTATGACTATACATTTAATGTTGACGGAACAATGATGATCGACCCGTCAAATCGGATGGTCAAGAAGTGGCTGACGATGGCGAGTATGGTGGAGATCCCAGGAAATCCTCCGCTGATCACAGAAGTACAAAAGGTGCCTCATGGAGAAATCCATCGCATCTCCTACCCATCGTCGGTCTCTCCTGCAGACCGAACAGCAATGGTCTATACGCCTCCGGGTTATGCCAGTTCCGAAGGCAGAGTCTACCCGTTGTTGATTCTGATGCACGGTTATGGTGACGATGAAACCGCATGGACCGAAGTTGGGCGTGCTCATGCAATCGCTGACAACCTGATCGCAACCTCTCAAATCGAGCCCGTTGTTATTGTAATGCCATATGGACATCCCGAGCCCCTGAATCTTCAGGAACGTCCGGATAACTATTTCATTCGCAACAACGAACTATACGAACGTGATGTGACAGAATGTCTGCTCCCGTTCCTTGAAGCTAGGTATCGAATCGAAACAAACGCGGATCGACGAGCAATAGCGGGCCTTTCAATGGGAGGCGGGCATGCCATCGATATTGGGCTGAAGAATCCGCAGATGTTTTCATCGGTCGCAGCTTTCAGTGCCGCTGTTCCGCAAAAGAATGATCAGGATTTGCTGGCGGAATATCCATCGCTTGGTGGAACTCCACCCGCCGCAAACAGCTTCAAGTCTTTTTGGATTCCTATCGGGAAGGATGACTTCCTCCTGAAAGGAAACGAGGCCTTTGATGCTCAGCTGACCAAATTGGGGGTTGTACATCAATACGAATTGACGGACGGCGGGCATGACTGGAAAGTCTGGCGAGACTATCTTCCGAAGTTTCTCACGATGGCGTTTCCGAAAGAGAAGTAACAAGTCCGTAACCCTCGCAGCTGTTGAGTCGGCACGCAGGCATTCATCGTATTTCGTGGCTCAGGATTCAGGTTAAACGACAACGACAAGGTCTTTGGACCACAGGGTGCATGGGATCGGTTTGCCGTAGGTTCAGCTTGGATCCATTTTGAGTACGCGGTCCCGGGTAACCGATTTCCCGTAGTACTCTGATGCCGGAGGACACTGCTCCGTAGCGAAATAAGAACGTAGCGCGGAGAACGTTGGCAAAATCGAGTACTCGTACTCGAAAAGAACGCTGCTGACCGCACCTGCTTTCGAGTGTGAGAGCCTAACGGGCTGTCGGAAGGGGTAACGCAAAGACGCAAGGGCGCAGAGAAGGCTGACAAGATCGAGTACGAGTACCGCGGTGCTGAGTACGAGTACAAGGGCCGCATTGTTGGGGTTGGAGTGCGATTCATCCTCAACGGGGTTCATCGACACTTTCGTGTCTGGTGCAGTCAATAGAAATCGGGGTGAACTCTCATCGATTTTCGTTGTCATGAAAGATGTGATTGGAATTCGCTGGACCAAGGTCGCTGAAGGAAATTGCCTTCCGTAGAATTTCGGGGACTGGAGCCCATGGGTAAGTTACCCAAAGGAGCGAAGCACGCGCGGGCTCAGGGTGCCCAGTCTTGAGGCTGTGTTTCATTCTGGAAAATACACTGGGCGCATTTCAGACTCTGAGGAGTCAACTTCCCCAACTGCTTACAGCTATGAGCTAATGCGAAAGGATCGCTTAAGCAAACTTGGAACTGGCACTTGTGTGAGGCAGAATACGATCTGTGTTAGACAGAATTGCACCGTTCTATCTAAGCTTAAGTTTCAGTTTAGGACCTGTCCCCCGAACCGATGATGCCTTACATTGATCCCGAAGAACCCGGCACCTGTGATGAGTGTGGCAGCACGTTCATTCGCACGCCGTTGGCCATGTCGGGGCTTTGTCGGGAATGTGCTTACTGGATCTACGGCAAGACTCGGTGCAATCATTCCATACAGGGCGGAGCATGCACGCAATGCGGCTGGGACGGATCCGTCTCCGAGTACGTTCTGCACATTAAACTTCGCGGTGATTCACATCGAGACCCGTCAGTGCCGGCGGACAGACCCACATCATCGATAGCTGACCTATTTGATCCCGAGCCGGGCCAATGGGGGCTTCGTGGCGATCCATACCTATGGCGCGAAATGAAGAAGATGTTTTCCGGGGTTCCACTCCCCCAGACTGAGACGGAGCTTCGTGATACAATCCTAATTGCCTTCCAGGCCCTGGTTGGGATGCGAATTGAAGACGGACAGAACAGATGTTTCATTGAACGATTCTCGCAGGGCGGTATGTCCAGCGGACAGATAAGTCTTGAGTTTTGGCCCAATAAGGCTTTATCTATACTTGGTCTGAGGTATGCGAATGCTCACGGTCTGGAGAGACTCGCTGACTTGCACGACACCGACGAGGAACAATCGGATGTACGTGATCCGCCGAGTTAGGTTGTGTGCAGTGGAGACTCGTTCGCAACGGCGCAGTGATCCCGAACATTGTCAGGTACACCTATGAACCTTGAAGAATATAAGCGACAATTTGCCGAAGATTCATCGCCCGGTTGGGATTCGCTGAATGTCAGCCTGCGCGACGTGTATGGTGACCTTGAACCACAGCACTGGGGAACGCTGATCAGCTACGGTCTTGGCGGTCCCGATCCGCTTGACGGCATCAGCGCCTATCCGTGTGATGACGGGGGCATAGACCACTTGCATTTTGTGACGTTTGGGTATTCCTCGTTGTACTACGACGAAGAATCTGTGGGCAGTGATTTCAGCAAGTTCGGATTCGAAATGACGTTTCGATTGGTCAGTTCTTTTCCACCACAGGAAGAGCCGATCTGGGTCTGCAATCTTCTGCAGAATCTCGCTCGGTACGTGTTTGAATCCGGAAAATGGTTTGACAAATACCACTGGATTCCCGCCAACGGTCCAATCCGATCTGACCACGATACAGACATTGTGGGCCTCGCATTCGTTTATGACACAAAGCTTCAGGCCGTGGAAACGCCGCACGGTCACGTGGACTTCATCCAGGCCTTTGGCCTTACGCAATCAGAGCTCGACAGTCTGATGAACAAGTCCAGAAAATGCGAAGAGATCATTGAACAGCATCGCAAATCGAATCCACTGCTGGTCACTGATCTTCGACGAAAAGATGGGTAACAATTCGGTGAATCCGAACGGCGGATCGGGCGGATTCCGCCACCAAAGGCCCTTTGTCGCCGCCGGCGGCCCTGAGGGTTATTCCAAACAGTACTGAAATGGAGTATCAATGGGTTACCGTGTTGCACTGATCGCTGTTCGGGGAATTGATGCTGACACGTTCTATGAGCGATACGGAATTCTACGCACCGGCCAACGCGAGGAGATTGCTGAATCTCCTGTATGCGGTGCGACCGTTTCGACTGGCTGGGAGCTGTTGTATTTAAACGACTACCCACGGCCGCACGGCGAACTGCTGTCTAGTCTCTCTGACAACGCCGAGCTCCTGTTCTGCGACGTGAACGAAACATGCATGTCGAGCTTTGCAACCGGATGGGAGAACGGGAAAGAGAAATGGTTCGTGTTTCACGATGCTCAGCAAGCGCGAGCTCACCTGGTAACAGACGGCGACCTCCCTGAGGAATATACGTCGATTCGCGATGACAAACTTCGCAGACAGGCTGAGGACGGCGACGATGTTGATCATATCTTCGATGTTGCGATTGAGCTGTTCGCGTCATTGACTGGAGTTCGCTACGACATGGATTTGCCGGATTCGACAGGGGAAGACTTCGAAACACTCAAGCCTGTCTGATCCGCCAGGGTAACCATTGCGAGAACCGGATCAAGCGAACTGGCGTTTTTGAAGTTGAGAATCTTTCGCGCGGGCCAGGTTGCTCGTAGTGTTCGCCAACAAAAATATTGAAAACACGAATGATGTTGGTGCACCTGAGGTCTCAGCCCACTCTTGTTCATCTGAGAAAGAGCGACATTCATACTGGCAATGGTTGCGGTGCTTGCGATTTACCCGCTGGATTGCCAATTGACATTTATTGACACTGACGGCGAATAGGAAGACCTGGCCGAATTACGAATGAGCTGAGCATGTGTTGGAATGTAACCTGCGGCAACCAGCTTGACTTTGCTGTGAGTCCAAAAATTTTATGCGTCGCGAACTTGTAGAGTACAGTAAGTTCCTGAGCCTGGTCCTTCGCCACGATCCTGCCGTCATCGGGATTCAGTTGGACGAAGCAGGCTGGGTTGAAGTATCGACCCTTCTGGAGGCTATGCAGAGCCGCCGCCCGCAGTTCACACGCGATATGCTACAGGAAATTGTTGAGACGAACGACAAACGGAGATTCGCGTTTTCAGAAGATCAAGTCCGGATACGCGCGTCGCAGGGTCATTCTATCGGCGTCGATCTCGCTCTGATCCCGTCCATCCCACCGGATTTACTCTTCCATGGAACGGCAATAACAAATCTGACTGCGATCCGTGAAAACGGCCTGCTTCGTGGTAAGCGGGATTATGTCCATCTTTCTGTTGACGATGAGACGGCTAAGAGAGTGGGAGCCCGCCACGGACGACCAATTGTGCTGCAGATCTCTGGCAAGAAGATGGCTGAAGCTGGCTTCAGCTTCTTCGTTTCCGAGAATGGAGTTTGGCTTACCGCCCATGTGCCATCACAGTTCATAGAATTCCCCGAAAACTGACACGATGAATGCCATTTCCCTTCACGGGAACGACGACAGCCAACAGGAACTTCTGCCGCAGAGCAACTGCTTTCTTACTTTAAGCGACTCCCCTGTCTAATGATGAAATCCTGGGTATTTCGTAAAACCGAAGTCCTGGACGATGGTCGCAGTCGCACTTGATCGAATCTGTGTCCAACATTCGAAACGACTTATAACCGTGATCGCTCCCCGACATCCACAGTATCGGCTGCCTGATCGATTTGACTATTTGCAGTTGATATAGACCATTTACACAACCTGCCACACTACATGTATGAAACGAACGATCTCATGCATGCCTACTATTGCTGTACGGCACGTCTATCTCATATCGAACGCCGTGCATCGATTCGAATCATCGAGACTCAGATCCTGATCCGGCGATGCGAACTATACTGACAGAACTTGCGAGAAGGCCTATTTTCCTACGCGTCGGAGATCAACAAACGCTAATGTACTGAAGTCCTGTGACACCCCCGCATCTCTGGTCCCTGAGACAACCTCGAAAGAAGGTTCTGCTGGATGCTCAAACAACAGAAAGGGAAGTCCATGAATTCAAACAGTACCCCGCCACTGTCGCCCTACGAGATTGGAAATGTAAGGCCACCATTTCAAGGCCAACGGACTGCAATAAAATTACAGTGCTTGACCGTCATCTTCATGTTGACCGCAGAGCTTGCGTTCATTTGGCTCCGTCCAGCAATCATTGCCGCACTGCAACACTACGTATCAGCGTTTGAAGCCGGTCCTCCAGATCGCCGGGATTGGCAACAGTGGGATGAACATTTGACCGGTCTCCGCCACAGACTTGGCGTGCTGTCGAACCTTGGAGACTCTTGCACCGGTGCCCAGTTTGCCTGCGTTTTGCCATTCGTTGCGACAGTTCTTGGCGCTACTTCTCGAAAGCAACTTCATGTTCGATATTTTGCCCTCTTGTCGGTCGCTATACCACTGGCGCTTGGAGTCTACCGCCACGAGATAACAGTCACTTCTGTTTGGTTGATACTGGTTGGCAAAATGACATACCACTATATGATCATAGCTTTTTCTGCATGCACGTTGGCGCTGAATAATGTCGGCGGCTGGAAGAAGCCGACGGCTGCGTTAAGTAGTGTGCCGTTGACGTTTTTTGCGACTTCTGCGATCCAGGGGAATATCAACTCAGAGTCAATGATGTATTGCTTTGCTGTTTTCCCAAGTATCCTGGTGTTCTGGAGCGTCGCAAATTATTACAAACTGTGTTTTCGAGGCATTCATTGATCGCACCAGCCTTCGTTGTTTTGCGACTCAGCCGTTCTCCGCATTTTTTCACACTCGTATTCAGGAAGCCGCTGCTCGTTGCAGATGTTTTCGAGTGTGAGAGCCGAACGGGTTGTCGAAAATGGTAACGCAGAGACGCAAAGACGGCAGACGAAGAGCGAGTACGAGTACCGCTTCGCTGAGTAAGAGTACGAAGAGGTGCATTAGGTGGGTTGTATTGCAATTCAACCCCAACGGGGTTTCACATCAATGCATGGGGTGGCCGCCGAGCGACACACTCCGAAAAAATCAAAGAGAGGCTTTTCACGCTCAACGGCCCTGAAGGGGCACGCTAAGGCAGCCTGGGGCAACGCCCCAGGAATCGCCACGAAACCACGAAAAACCGCCCTGAAGGGGCAGCCTAAATTCTCCGATTTGAAGCTAATTGCCCGATCGCCACACCCCGATCTAATTTGTATTCGTACTCAGTGAAACGGTACTCGTACTCGAAAAGAACGCTGCTGACGAGTATCCTAAACACCAGGCTGGCGGCCGAGGTCCGGTTACCCCTGGCGATCGGAAATCGAGGATTCCATGACCAAACAACTTCTGGCTTTGCTTTTGTCAGTTGTCGGTGCTGCACTCATCGATTGTGAAATCGGATCGGCTCAAGAACCTGATCCTATCCGTTCCTTACCAGACCTTGGTGCTGACTGGGAAATCAACACCGACGATAAAAAAAGAGAACCAGAAGTCAAGTTGCCGTTCCGGTGGCAAGTCTTTCGGAACAGGAAAACCGGCGATCTTCTGTCGTTTGCGACACATCCAGACCTTGGGAAAAACCGACCATTGGAGTCTCTGTCTGACACATCGCTTGAAATCTTTCCGAATGGGCGCGCCGTCTGGACTCAGCCTCGTGGTACAACGTCGACAAGCGTGTTGGCGATTGAAGTTGTGGACATTGGTCGAACGAATGCATCACTCAAGGGCGAAAAACTCCTGGAGTATTGCTTTATCTCTGAATCGCCAGACCGTGAGAACCTGATGGCTCATGGCCGCGCATGGGTTGGTCCGAATGGTGCGGTGTTCGCGCAGCATACGTCGGCTAAGCCGATTACTTCTGACTTTGTCGATCAGACAATAAGGTCAATCATTATAGACGAGAAGAAGCTCGTCCCTCCGGCTTCTCGATAGAGTCATTGCCGAACACTGGCTGGTGGAAAACTCGCGTCGTAAGCTGACGCGAGGACAGAATACGAACCTCGGAGACTCGCCGATACGTAAGCATTCGTTTGGGAATTTGACTCGTGGCAAACCGGTTCACCGAATCGCTATGCCTCAATCACCACGAAGGAAGGTCTGGGTGCACAATTGAACACTGAGCCTCTGAGCCGCCGCGAAATAATCTCTCTTGCGGCGAGTACCGCTCTGATCGCTTCCGCGGGTGGGCATTCAACAGCTCAGCCGATCGGGTCAGAACGACCAGTGGATGAAACGCCGTCCCTCTATCCCTTTGAAGAGCTGAGTACGAGCCCGATTACAACAACGTTCGCATATTGGGTCGTCGTTGAGAGAAAACCGTTGCCAGTTGAAGCAGCGTCGCTTGATCCACTCTACCATTGGATGAGTTACCACTATGATGCCGAAGAACAAGCTTCGGAGTTGAAATCCTTCAACACAAGCGATCAGTACACATCTGACCGCATCCGCATCATTTCACCGGTCACTCTCGCTCAACGATGGACGCCATACACGCTGGCGACGCGGCTGCTTGGGACGCCGCTGAGAAAAGAGCGGGGGAGCGGCAGCTATTCAAAAGCTTTCGGAATCTGGAACGCAAAAGTGATTGACCGCGATTCGTTGACTCCGACCTCCGAACATGAGCGGCACTTTGTATTTCTTCTTGGCCTTGCCTGTAGCGTAGCACTCCGGGAAAATGGCCGAATCATCATCGTTGGTTGTCCTGGATGGTCCTACGATTCATGGAAGAACGACTTCCGAATGATGAACCCCAACGTTGGTTTACTAATGCACGAGAGCGGCTATCTGTATACGGACCGAATTGCTCAGTGAAATGACCAAACGCGTAATGCCCCACGACCTGAAATCTCCACGGTACCGGCAGTTTGAGGAAGTCATCACAAGAAGAGATGATTTTGCCACGTTTCGCCCAATTGAAGCCCAGCTGCCCAGTGACGGATTAGTTGGCACTGTGCTCTGGTGTGAGAAGTACTATGCTCATCGCGATGACGGACTAAATGATTTCCTGTACGTTGTTTACTTTCCTGCATACGCGTGTTATGCGACGATCGCAGAACGTGATCTTGCATCCACAGCTCTAATGCTCGACGAGCGGGAGTTTCCTGGTCGGAGTTTTGAAATCTCTTTTGACACTGAAGTAGATGCCACGGACATTCCGATTGCAGAAGGTTCCTTCCGTCTGCCCGAGAGGTTCTGGAGCGTGTTTGTCATTCAACAGGCAGAGGTCTCGTCGACAACTGTGAAAAGGGGCTTTGCCCGCAGTGGGATTGAAGAACTGCTTTGTCTCATACCACGCGATAAGCCGATCACCAGGGATTTAGTAATGAAGGTGTTGGGGCAGGCTGTTGGAACTGATGAATGGGTTGAAGTTGCGGGCCCAGATTCACTCGTCCTGAAATGATAAAGCCAATTTTCGGTCCAAAACAACAGAACATTCCGTTCAGGCAGAGTTGCCGACGTCGACAAGTGTGGTAGCGATCAGAGTTGTGGACATCGGTCGGACGAATGCGTCACTCAAGGGCGAAGAACTCCTGGAGTACTGCTTCATCTCTGAATCGCCTGACCGTGAAAACTCGATGGCTTATGGCCGTGCATGGGTTGGTCCGAATGGTGTGGTGTTTGCGCAGCATACGTCGGGGAAGTTGGTTTACTTCTGTGTTTGTCGATCAGACAATACCAATATCATCCAAGTCAATACCCAAACCAAGACGAATGCGATATGGACGAAGCGGCATTTTGTACTGCCCGTGTTGGTGAACTCATCGAAACGCAGGAAGGATGTAACGTTGACTTCATTTACACCGAACTGCACGACACAGATTCCGTCGTCCGTTTCCTGGAAGATACTCACGATCGATTCGCGATTCAGCTCGCAGATCAGAATGCCGAGCGGCCAGATGATGAACGAATTGGTCTTTCAGAAATTGGAGGATTCGGAGTCCAGCTGACCAACCGCTTTGGGGGCAGGATTGAAATCGCTGTGGGTCGGCGATTTTGTCTCTTGATCCGACTGGCTCCTCCGCCAACCCGGATCTACCGAACCCCGACTCACAATGAAGGAACACTGGTCTTCTTTCTGGATGGATGGCATCATACTGAGATGGAGCTGTCGGAATTGGTTTCACGTGATGAATATCGCGTACTCCTGAGCACGTGGCTCGAATTAAACGTGTTGCCTGACATGGCATGACAAGGTCGTCAACCGGAGAAGGAGTCTGGTTTCTGCAAGCGTTCGTCCCGCAGGACAGGAGTTCACCTAAATGACATGGGCACTTTGTCTCAACTGCGGCGAAATCAAGTTCGGCGCCATATGTCGGTGCCCAAAATGCAATGTCCTGTCGACTGGTGACATGGATTTAGACATTGCCTTTAGCGACCACAAGATGGTTCAAAACTCTGTTTCTGGACATTTATTCGATACGTATCAATCAACCACTCGTCGATTCTTAGTGTCGAGCTGAAGCCGGACATTGCCCAAAAATGTGATGCCCTGCTTTCGCGGGTTTCATTGCCCACGGTTGCGGTTGGTGGAACCGACGCTAAAACTAACAATGACCAGGCGCAACCGACCGCGAAATCGTCGTGGTGGAAATTCTGGAATCGGGCACCAGGAAACCTAAATGGCTAGTGGCAGCGGAGACGAGAGACAATCGAGATGACAAGTGAAGATTCGGTGAGAAGGGTTCGGCAGTAAGGTCGCTCACTAAGCGATTCCATTGGGCTCACAACACATGATCAAAGTCGTACAGTGTCCGGTCTGCTCGACGCGCGTCGTTCTAAAGGCCGATGTCAAATGTCCACGGTGTCAGAAGAGCATCTCGGAATCCGAGTCCTTTTACGCACCCAACGCACCGGACTTCTCGCTCGTTCTGCTATCTGAACAGACAGAACGCCCGAAGATTGCAGACACGCCCGTTCGGTCTGCAGACGCATCGTCCGGGAAATTTGTTTGCAACATTCCCCCGAGGCAGATCCCCGCACGTTTTAAGAAAAAGACCGTCATGTCGCATCTTCTTCCGCGATCCGTTTCTGAGAAACTTGCGTTGTTTGTTGGTTATGGTGTTGGCGGCATTTTCTTTGTGCTGTGCGGCTTATACGGCATTAGCGCCTTAGTGGGTAAGCCTCATGATCCTCGTCTTGGAATGATAAGCCTCTTCGGTATAGGTGCGTATTTTATCGCGATGGCTCGCCGTAGAGACTAAGCCACGGAGATCAAATAGCCTGGGGGCGATTTCTGACACAGGCGGAAAGCGAGTGACTCACAGTGTGTGGTGGCTCTTCGGGCCACGCATGCATACGGAATAAACGTCCGCGTGAGGCAGCACACCGCCTCGCAGCACAGACACAGTCTTCTCAGAGGCGACACAGTTATTCCAGGCCGTTCCTCAGTGATCGAGAATGCAGTGGCATAGAGTGTTGGCATGGTGGTCGATTCCGGCATAAGATGCTCGGGCATGTTTGTCGAATCCCATCATGAACTCCTGAGTGAAGTTGAGTGGTGAACCCGCTTTTTTGTGAGAATCGCAGTCGTCACATCGAATTTCTGACACGCCTCAACCAAATGCCTTGGAAGTGATGAGTATCAATATGATCAACCCGAGTGGTGGACCGGGCGGGCTTTCAATTCAAGGGTTCGTGGCCGCCGCCAGGTTACCGCCAGTATTTGTCACAACCTTCGGAGGTCCTAATTGTGCAATATCTGAAATTGATGCTCGTCATCGGCGTCACCGTGTTGGCGGGCTGTACGGGCGGGGAACCAACTCCGTCCAGTGCACCAACGCAATATCAAGAGCTGATCATGAGCGAGGGCAACTCAACAAGCGATGCCCTTTCGATTTCCAATGGCAATGTCGTCGTCAAGGCAAACCAACCGGGCGTTGCTTTTGCGACTGTTACACCGCCTGGACAGTCCAGGAGGATCGCGTATTTCCTGGTATTCAATCACGATCCGTCAAACTCCGGAGTAAAGACTGAAGGCGAAAGTACCAGAGCGTCCGCTCAGACGTTTCATACCATCAGCACGTACGGCCACGAGTCCACCGTCAAATATGAAGTTGTCCTGAAGAGTGGAACGGAAAGCATTGAGACAGAATCGATCACGTTAAATGGCGAAGCCATCGATTCATCCAAAGGACGCTTGCTGCTCATCGATATGAAGCACGATCCGCCAGGCGTCTCACAATTCAACGTCGATCTGCCGACGGAATTACGCGAGTTGAAAGAACCAGACGACACAGAGCAGTTCAGCCAAAACACGTTGAACGAGATCCGTAAGGCCGAAATGATCGTCGATGCATTCTGTCAGGCAATTGAAGCGCAGGGCAAATGACCACGCCATGAATGCTCTTTGTTTACGAAGAGTATATGCCATCTGGTTGATCAAGACTCACGACCGAACAATGCGTCGGCGGTGATTTCAGTTGTTCTGGTCTTCAGGCTTTCCGGACTTCATCGTACTCGTAATCAGTGAAACGGTACTCGTACTCGAAAACACGCGGTTGATCGCACCAGTTTTCGATCATCAGAGCCGAACGGGCTTGTCGAGAAAGCGAACGCAGAGACGCAGAGAAGGCAAGGACAGAGCGAGTACGAGTCCGAGTACCGCGTTGCTGAGTACGAGTACGACGGCCGCATGTTGTGCGGTGAATCTGCGGTTGAGTCCCGATGCAGTTTTAAAACAAAGCCCGAGGGCGCCATCAAACATTGGTCGTCAGGAACATCACGGAACGAATCTTTACGCGCATCGGCCCTGAAGGGGCATACTAAGGCAGCCTGGGGCAACGCCCAAGGGAATTGAGCCAGAACCGCCGCAACCGCCCTGAAGGGGCAGCCCAAATTCTGCGATGTGGACCTCACCGACCAATGGGCCCTCTCAGTTCGTACTCGTACTCAGGGAAACGGTACTCATACTCAAAAAAACACTGATGCGTCACACGGAAAATAGAGTGAGCGATGAACGTATCCGAGTTTTCGCAACTACTCGACCTTGCGACTGCAGACGCTATTGCATTCGCGAAGACGATGCTGCTTGATGAGTTGCCCGACAAGTATGTCTATCGGATCTTTCCCAACCAATCGTATGACGGCAACCGCGAAGACGAGGAAATCGTATATCCCGCAGATTCCCTCGCTTCGCTGAACGACTATAGGGAGATGACGCGAGATGATTGTATACGCTTTCTTTACCGCGATGGCCGAATTCCAGAATGGATAGACATTAGCGTTGGTGCCGCCGACAGCAATCTCACCTATGTTCACTGTCGGTGTTGTGGGCGGTTTACGGATGATGACGAAAAGTTGTACTACAATCACACAAATCGGGGGCCATTTGGGATCAAATCGCCCCCGATTCCTTACTGGATTCGATCTGGCGTGGAGGGGCCTCGTTTTTCGCTTGGAGATACTGTCGCACCGCCAAAAAAAAAGAAACATGCCCAATCCATATCAACCTCCTGCAGTACGAAGTCCCGCCGATTCACCGTCAACTGAACCGGCTCGGATTTTTCTTGCCGCGATCGTATTGGTGGGTGGACTTTGGATTGCGGGAAGTGCAGTAGAGCGTTTTCGTTTCTATGGTGGCTTCAAGTCGTTTGCCTCTGTCCTGGCTTCGGAGCCAGGCTCTGTTGTACTTTGGGTGCTTACCCATGTGGCTGGAATACTCGCGACGTTGATTGTGTCTGTGGGTATCGTTAGAAGATCGAATCGAATGGTTTTGCAGGGTAGTGCAGGCTTCTTTGCGACTTGCATATTTGCGTGGGCCAGGCCCATTGATTTTCTGTGGTTCGGATGACTGCGGCCTTCGGGTTCGCATGGTCGTTCTGGCATTTCTGACTTGATCGTATTCGTACTCAACGCAACGGCACTCGTACTCGAAAACACGTTGGCGAACGAACCAGTCTTCGATCATGAATTACAGACGGGCTGAAGGAAAAGGTTACGCAGAGTCGGGGAGGCGCAAGGGCGCAGAGAAGACAGGCCAGGATCGACGAGATGCTGCGGGTGCGAATGGGAATATTGGAGAGTTCGATCGAGTACGAGTATGAAGAGTTGAATTCTTCGGTTGTTTGCAGTGCGATTCAACACCCAACGGGGTTCCACAGATTCGAGTCTGGAGTACGTTAGTTTTGCATCTGAGACTTTCTTGAGGAACCCCGTTGGGGTCAATCGCAGAATCGCTGAATTGAACACGCGCCTGTCATGGAATGGCGGGCGTTTGGGTGGCTCAGTTCTCCCGACTTCATCGTACTCGGAAAGACTGGTCTGCAGGGCAAGCTAACGAAATGACGCGACGGAAATGGGGGCCGCCCGAATTTCGAGAATCAAATCAACCTCGGCAGGCGAGTTACCTTGCAGTCGATGTCAAGAAATCGCAGGTTAAAGGGTGGCAACCAGTGACCTTTGTTGTTTCTCGGTTGATCTTGACGTAAACAGCAAAAACAGGGACTCTTGCGGCGTTTCACTACCCCGAACACGGAGGAGTCTCATGGCACGACAATGGATCAACCGGGTTTTAATTGCTGTACCATTATTGGTTATAGCAATGCTGTTTGCCGCAGTGGCCGCTTCTGGTAGTTCTGCTGGTGGGACTCTTCGCTCGGGACGAAGCGTCATTGCCAACTCTGATTCGATCTATTGTTGGTGTACGTTTGCTTCAGACACCGCAACAATCAAGACCGGCAGAAAGGAAATCGTTGTGCAGCCTACCGCTTTGCTTGTCGATGGTGTGGCGGTGGCAGAGATTGAAAATGACGTGGCTCAAATTCAAGTGCAGGTAGAACGTGGTGAGGTGACGTTCCTTGCAGATGGCAAACCTGTAAACACTTCGATCCGATAAGGGTGGCTGAAGTTCAAAGAAACCGACCGACACGTGAACGAAAGTTGCAACAATCTGTATTCCGCCCCAACTGCACTGGATGGAACAACTCAATCTCGATTTCGGAAGATCCTGGGGTATTGGCCGATCATGTTGCCAATACTCTTTCTCCCTTTTCCGGCCATCTTGCTTTATGCTCTTGCAGCCGCGCCGTATCGACCACCGCATGACATGAGTTCCCTGCTGGGGGCCGGTGAAGTCGAAACCGCCTATGTCTTATCAGTAATATTCTTGCTGGTGTGGCTTGTTTTTGTTGTTGTATTCGCAAAGCGGCTCTTCAAATTGTTTTCGCCGCCCGGAACATCGCTCGACGATTCGCAACAGCAATTCCAAACCGAATCCCGATGATGGCTTTCTTTGGTGGCCCTGTGTAGAACCTTGTGCTGACCGTTTCCCACGTCCGCGAGTCACATCAATTTCTCAAGCGTCGAACCGCGACGACGCATGGTCACTGAACAAATGCGACGACGAATCCGGTGGGGCGCGGCGATCATGCTTGGAATGCTCGTACTCGTTGCCGGTATCGCATGGCGTTTCCTGGCAACTCGACATGTTGCACAATGGCAGATGCTTCGACATGTCTTGCGGATCGAGACCGAAGGTGTTAATGAGCAAACCGTTCAACAGTTGGGGTGGAATCTTGCCATCCTGGGACGCGATGACGAAATTCGCAAGCTCGACTTCTATCCGCAGTTTGGCTTGTCGCCTCTGGATGTTGATACAAACCAACTGAACTTGAAGGTCGTTCCATGGAGGGACGGTTTCAGACAGATTGCTGCAGACCATCGGATCGTCATGATTATGGAAGATCACTTTGTTTCAAAGCATCGCGAAATGATCGGTGCTACGTTACAGGCTTTTCGCGATGCCGGCTACTGGCAACAGCGGTTGTTCAGCCGTTCGTTTTTTTTGACACCAATCGACTATGCAGGGTTTCGAAATCCCGGTTAAGGAGGCATTATGGCTCCAGTTCAGTCAGTCTCCATTCAAGTGACTCCGCCCGGACAATCGAACGTGAACGTCGTGGCGCCGTTGAGGCGTATGGGACAGATTCAACCGATCGATGTTCCGGGCGAGGGAAGCTGCGCAGGTGTTGGGCTGACGTCCGGTAATGGTTTTGGACGAGGGATCACTGTTCCTGGAGTCCAGGCGCACGCTCAGCTCCAGCTTTATCGCAACGCGGCGGGATGGAAATTCGGCTTCATTCAGTTCCTGCGGTTTCAGGTTTTCGATGTTGTCTATCGCGGTGTGACTCCAGCCGATGGTTCCGTGTTTCTGCAGTTCTACCCGACCAGCGAACAGAATCGATTGATGTTGGACCAGGCACAAGAGGCTGAGCCAGGCCAGCCGTGGTATCACCCTCTTTCTGTTCAGACGGCAACTGCGAGTCATCACAACTTATTGATTCCGTTCAATGACACACCTGCTGACTTCATTGAGTGTCGCAGGATGAACCCGGTGGCTAGTCGATTCCCTGTATCCAACTGGCTTCACCATGTCTGGCTAAGGCTGCAGTTTACGACTGTCTTAGCCGCAAAGTCACCAACCGGAGCTGTCGAGCCGATCCAATCGTTCGATTGGGAAGTAGACTGGAATTTGACCTTCACACGCGGGACGGGGCCGAATCCCGACGAGAATTGGGCGTGGACACCCGATCCATGCGGAGGCAAGACGATTGGACCAGCCAGCCGGAATCATCTCAGTCGCCATCCAGCGATTGCCTCACGGTTCAGCGCGACGGGATTCCAGATGCTGCCAATCGTGCGAGCCGCGGAAGGTCACAACCGCGAACCACGCATTTCACATTTAAGAACGTGGTAGAGAAATGAACTACGGACGGGCTGGAGGAAAAGGTAACGCAGAGGCGGGGAGGCGCAAGGACGCAGAGAAGGCAGCGGAAGATCAGCAAGGTGTTACGGGTGCGAATGGGAGTAATGGAGGGTTCGGTCGAGTACGAGTACCGCGTTGCGGAGTACGAGTACAAAAGCTGCATTTCTGTGGTTGTTGTGCGACCCCGCGGGGGTCAATCGCAGAATCGCAGGAGTCAGGCAGTTCATGGACTCGACTGGCTGCGGATGCGACCTTGTTGTTGTCAAATGAAATCGGCCTGAACACAAATCGATTTCTGTTGTCCTGAAAATTTGCCCCGAATTCTGCTGGACTTAGGTCGTACGAACAGGGTTCCCTACGTATAGTCCACTGCCATGTAGGCAGCCATTAATTCTCGGGAAGAACCAGATGGTACAAGTGGTTCGGTGTTCAGTCTGTTCAAGGCGTGTTGTTCTTATGGCAGGTGGCATATGTCCAGGCTGCCAGACAACCAATACGGAACCAGACATTATCGAAGATGTCGAAGAGTCGGATTCGCAGTTTGTCCCGCAGAGTGAAGCGCCGGCATTCCCGGAGATTCCAGACACGTCCATTTGGTCGGTGGAGGAATCGCCCGGCGAGTTTGTTTACGAAATTCCTCCGAGGCAGATCCCCGAGCGCTTCAAGAAGAAGACCTTCATGTCGCATCTTCTTCCTCGATCCGCTTCTGAGAAGCTTGCCGTGTTCATTGGTTATGGGGTTGGTGGCATCTTCTTCGTGCTCGGCGGCTTGTACTTCATCGGTGGTTTGGCTCGTGTCGTTCGAAGTCCTGGCATTGGAGTGCTTAGTCTCTTCGGCATAGGTGCGTACTTCATCTCGATGGCTCGCCGTAAGGGCTAAGCCGCGGAGACCAAAGGAGTCGGGGGCAATGGGTGAGGCCTGCCGAGAGCCACAAGCATCCATCGCGGCTTCGCTTCGCTCAGCCGCAACCAGGTTCCGTGGAGGGAATCGAACAGTTGGTTGAATTCAAATCGTCGGCGGGGCTGGCGTTTTGACCACGGAATACGCGAAATCGCCGGAAGAATCGCAGAAGTGCCCGGTTGTGCTTTTCTTCGTGTGGTTCGTGTCTTTCGTGGTTACCAATCACACAGGCTATCGCTGAACCTGAGGATTCACCACGTTAATGGGATGGCCGGAAAGGAAGGCTTTGATGTTCTCGACACATCCAAGTGTGAGCAGATCGAGCCCTTCCTGAGTCTGGTCGGCGCTGTGTGGGGTCAACACAAGGTTTGGGCACTGAAGCAGTGGATGATCGACAGGGACGGGTTCTGAGTCATAGACGTCGAGTGCGGCGCCGAAGAGATGTCCGCTCCTGAGTGTATCGACGAGGGCCTGAGTATCGACCACTGGTCCTCGGGCTGTATTCACAAGGATCGCCGTCGGCTTCATCAGGTTCAGTTCTCGGCGTCCGATCATCCCGCGAGTCTGATCTGTGAGCCGAACATGCAAACTGACCGCATCACTCGTTTGCAACAACTCGTCCAGATCCACATATCTGAATCCGCACTCAGCGGCCTTTTGATCGTCCTTATGAAACGACCAGGCAAAAACATTCATGCCAATTCCCCGGCAGATGCGAGCCATCTGACAACCGATGTTACCCGTTCCAATGATCCCAACCTGACGACCGGCGAGCGAAATGCCGAGGTTTCCGCTCCAGTGACCGGAGCGAACATCATTGGTCATGCTCGGGAGTCGGCGAGCAGTTCCCAGCATCAGTGCAAGCGCATGCTCAGCGACCACAACGGCCGTTTTGCCCGGAATGTTGCTGACAACGATTCCGGCAGCAGTCGCTGACGGGAGATGAATGGCGTCATATCCAATGCCGCAAACCGCGATCATTTTCAGCTTTGGAAGCTCTGAGATCACTTCAGAAGTGAACTGCACAGCACCTCTGGAGTTCAATAGAATATCCGCAGGCTCCAGCCTCCGCCGTTTCTCTTCAATGGATTGGGGACGATCATGATAGATGATCACATCTGCGATCTGACGCAGGTCGTCCAGGTATCGTGAACGCCCAACCATTGGAGGGAAGTCACCTGGGATGACGACAACCGGTCGGCCCGACATGAATGAGCTCCCTAAGAGTCTTCTCGTTCACGCTGGGCTTTGAGTTGTTCCCACTGTTCCGGAGAGTAAAGAACTTCTCTGGCCTGAGCTCCATTGTATTCGCCGACAACTCCATCTTCTGCCATGTAATCAATCATACGGGCTGCACGACCGTAGCCGATTCCAAGTGCACGCTGAAGCAATGAGACACTTCCTCGTCCCTCTCGAACAACCACATCAATTGCCGCGTCATAAAGATCATCGTGGTGTCGAGGACCACTGTCACCACCTGCCGCCGCTCCAGCGCTGCCAGCTGTGCTCGAAGTAAGCTGCTGCAGTTCTGAACTGTATTCCGGCTCGACATCCTTGAAGAAGTCAATGACTGCATTGATCTCGTCATCGCTGACATACGTACCCTGAGCTCGAGTCAGACTGCTGGTTCCCGGAGCGAGATAGAGCATATCGCCACTTCCAAGCAATCGCTCTGCGCCCCCTTCATCCAGAACGACGCGGCTGTCCATTCGGCTTGCCACCTGGAACGAAATTCGAGCAGGGAGATTCGACTTAATGAGCCCCGTAATCACATCGACCGTTGGTTTTTGTGTTGCAAGAACGAGATGAATTCCGACCGCTCGTGATTTTTGTGCAAGTCGAATAATGTGAGATTCCACTTCCTTCCCTGATGTCATCATCAGGTCTGCCATTTCATCCGCAATGATCAGAATGTAGGGCATCTTGTCCGGCACGCTTTCGGCGTCGTCATCGTATGGACTGACGCCCAGCCGTTCCAGCACTTTCTCCTTGCCCATCTTGTTGTAGCTGTCAAGATGTCGGACGCCAACTCTTGCGAGAAGATCGTATCGCTCTTCCATCTTGTCAACCGCCCACGCCAGAACTGCTTCCGCCTTCTTCATGTCCGTTATGACGGGATGCATGAGATGTGGAATTTTCTTGTATGGGCTGAGTTCCACCATCTTCGGGTCAATCATCAGCATTCGAACTTCATCAGGAGTTCGAGTCATGAGAATTGACAGGATCAGCGTATTCAGGCACACGCTCTTTCCTGTACCCGTGCGACCTGCAATCAGCAGATGGGGCATCTTACACATATCAACTGTCAGTGGCCTTCCACTTACGTCCTTGCCGAGGAACAGAGGAACTCGAAGATCGCCCGCACCTGGTCCGGCAATCTGAAGAAGTTCGCGAAGCCTCACCATCACCTGTTTGTCGTTAGGAACCTCAACCCCGACCGTGTTCTTACCCGGAATCGGAGCAACGACTCGCACTGACGGAACTCGCAGAGCAATCGCAAGGTCGTCCTCCAGTGCAGTGACCTTGTTCAGCCGCAGCCCAGCTTCGAGTTCGAGCTCGAACTGTGTGACAACCGGTCCAGTATCGATTTCACTCACACGAATGTTGAGGCCGAATTCTTCGAAGGTCTTCTCAAGAGTTGCTGCCGCAATCCGTGCTTTTCGAGCCAGGAGCTCATACGGAAATTCTTCGGGCATCGACAGAATCGCCGGGTCCGGCAATGAATAGCCCGGATGTGGCTTCGTAACCGTTGCGGCATTCGGCTGGTGAAGGGAAATCGGAGTCGGTGGATTGATGCGAATTGTTCGATCCTCGGTTTCAGCACCAGCAGCGTCATCAACGTCGACGACGGGTTCTGCAACCACTGGTGACGTCTGAAACGGAATTGTAGCGGGCAGTTCATCCTCTTCCTTGTCCGCAACAACCGGAGTTTCAACCATCGGATTGCGAGCATTTGGCGACGTACGGCGAACCATGCGCCCAACAAAAAACGCTGCAGTCCGACCTGCAGTGACGGGAACCGCCAACGCTCGCATTCCAGGTTTCGCAAGGTCCGACAATGGAGTCAGCAGCCAGCCGGCAATCAACACACTGAGAGCCATGATTAGCACACCAGTTGAGGAGAATCGCTCCTGCAGCATCACCCCGGTCCACGCCCCAATCTGTCCCCCGCTACCATAGGCGGATCCCGAAGTCACTCCCGGAAACAACAGATGGAACACCGCACAGGAGCCGATGACGAGAAGCGATAGTCCAAACAGAGTCATCAGCGTGCGACGCGGATGTTCGCGTGAAAACAGTTTCAGGTCCCAGGAAATGAGACCGGCAAGAACGACCCAGATTCCGAGTCCCAGTAATTGCCGGGAATAGAAAGCAATTGCTGCCCCGCTTTCACCACACAGATTTGTGGGAACCTGGCGTTGGGGAAAGACAAGATTTGAAGGCGGGTCGGCCGAGTCATAGCTGATGAAGCTCAAGCCAACGAACACCACCAGAGCAAGCAGCCCCAGGGCAAGCACGTCAGTCTTGAATCGTTCCATATCAAACATCAGTCCCGTCCTTTTGCGCAGCACATGCCGCAAGTTCCAGTTGATGCAAAGCTAGCACTCGAACTTTTGTCGGGTGTTGAAAAATCGCAACAAGTGACTCAGGAAGGCTTCAAACTAAAGGCTCGTAACGCCTGGGCAGGAGAGGAAGAGATTCCGGAAAATCCGACTGTAGGAAACCGTTCGGAATTCCGTCTGTATGGTCCGTAATTCCGAACTCGTGTCCGAAATCCATTTTTCAGACTCTTGACTCTGAAGTTCAGGCCGTTCCATTGCTGAGATGGTCGCCGGGTGACTGTGCGGACACTCGGTTGTTCGCTACGATTTGAACGATTCGAACGATGATGAGAAACATCCTGATTTTGAGGTTTCTCAGAATGCCCGCCCATTTCTCATACGAGGAGCATTCCTATGCAGCTCGGCTTTGTCAGCGCCATCCTGCCAGATCTCTCATTTGAAGACGTTTTTGCCGTTGCTGCAAAGAACGAATATGACTGTGTTGAAGTCTGCTGCTGGCCATCCGGCAAAGCTGAGCGGAGGTATGCCGGAGTCTCTCACATCGATGTTCTGGGTGTGACTCTGGAATTGAAGGACCGCATCCGAAGTGCAATCGATTCCACAGGTGTACGAATCAGTGGTCTGGGTTACTACCCGAATCCACTGAGTCCTGATGCAGCGGAGGCGGAATCCGCAGTGGCACACCTTCGAGCCGTCATCACAGCCGCATCTCAGCTTGGAATTGCTCGAGTGAACACCTTTGTCGGCCGCGACTGGAAACTGTCTATTGATGAAAACTGGCCTCGATTTCTACAAACCTGGCGTCCTCTGATCCAGCATGCTGAAGATCAGGGCGTGAGGATTGGGATTGAGAACTGCCCGATGCTCTTTAGCAGCGATGAGTGGCCTGGGGGGAAGAACCTGGCAACCTGCCCCGCCATTTGGACTCGAATGTTTTCAGACATTCCATCTCCTTCGTTTGGACTCAACTACGACCCCTCGCACATGATCTGGCAACACATGGACTATCTGGCTCCCATGCGTTTCTTTCGCGACAAGCTGTTCCATATTCATGCGAAGGATGTGCGTATTGACCGTATCCGACTTGACCAGGTAGGCATCATGGCGCATCCGCAACTTTACCATACTCCGAAACTGCCAGGAATGGGTGACGTCAACTGGGGCCAGTTCTTCTCGACACTGACGGACTGCGGATACGACGGACCAGTTTGTGTCGAAGTCGAAGATCGCGCGTACGAAGGTACGCTGGAAGACCGGTGCGCATCTCTCCGTCAGAGTGCTGTCTATCTTCGCAACTTTGTTCCGAATCGACGCAACATCACACCTTAGTTTATTGCGGCAGTCAATCATTCACTGCGACAGACATTGGAACTTATTCAGCAGACTTCAGGAACCTTTTTGAAATGTCCATCACGATCACGGGCTTTGAGACGTTTGACCTTCGCTTTCCGACTTCACAGCATCTTGACGGGTCGGATGCTATGAACCCGGACCCGGATTACTCGGCTGCTTATGTTCAGCTTAGAACCGATTCAAAAGACCTGTCCGGCTTCGGGATGACGTTTACGATTGGTCGAGGCAACGAACTTTGTGTTCAGGCGATTCGAGCACTTTCCACGCTGCTTGTCGGGATGAACGTTGATCAGTTGATGGCGGAACCGGTACGACTTTATCGGCGGCTGACCGGCGATAGTCAGTTGAGATGGGTAGGCCCTGAGAAGGGCGTCATTCATCTTGCCGCTGCGGCTGTCATCAATGCCGTATGGGATCTGTGGGCTCGTTCAAAAAATGTTCCTGTCTGGAAGTTGATCTGTGAATTGCCGCCTGAGCAGATTGTTGCCAGTATTGATTTTCGATACCTCACGGACGCTCTTACACCCGCTCAGGCGCTCGAACTCCTCCATCGATTTTCCGGGACTCGCAGGGCCAGAATTGAAGAGCTGGAGTCTGTCGGGTATCCAAGTTACACAACGTCCGCCGGATGGCTGGGCTATTCAGATGAAGCACTTCGCAGCAAATGCGATGATCTCAAACGCCGAGGTTGGTCAGACTTCAAGATCAAGGTAGGACGTGATCTTGACGATGACATCCGTCGCTGCCGGGTACTTCGCCAGGAAATGGGTGCGGATGCGCATATGATGATCGACGCCAACCAGGTCTGGGATGTTCCTCAGGCGATTGAGTGGATTCGTCGACTGGCCGAATTTCGCCCCTGGTTTGTCGAAGAGCCAACCAGTCCGGATGACATTCTGGGCCATCGAGCGATCGCATCTGCGATTGCCCCTATTCGCGTGGCAACAGGTGAAATGTGTCACAATCGAGTTATGTTCAAACAGTTCATGCAAAGCGGGGCCATGCAGGTTTGCCAGCTCGACAGCTGCCGATTGGGCGGCGTTAACGAAGTCCTTGCCGTGATGCTTCTGGCTGCTCGTTTTCAGATTCCAGTTTGCCCTCATGCCGGTGGAGTTGGGCTCTGCGAATACGTGCAGCACCTCAGCATCGTCGACTATGTCTGCGTCAGCGCAACGATGGAAGATCGAGTTGCGGAATACTCCGATCATCTGCACGAACACGTCTGTGATCCAGTCGTGATGAGGAACGGACGATACATTCCACCGACCGCGCCCGGATATAGTGTCAAATTCACCGATGCAGCCATCAGTGAATTCCTCTTTGAACCACGTTGAGATCTCCAAAGTATCATAACGCTCCGTCGTGATATCGAACCCCGGCAGTGCGAGCGTACGCTGGCAGCCAGCAAGGGGACGTTGACCACGAGCGACACTTTCGTGTGGTTCATGTCTTTCGTGGTTACCAAATACGCGGTCCCATTGTCTCATTTTGTATCCGCAGTCAGCTTTGATTGCGCAAGAATGGCCGCGAAGTAGGTCCGGAAGCGACCGCCTTTAAGACTTCCTGAAAGCTGGATGGCGTGATTCCATTCACCACCGCTCACGAGCAAGTCATCCACAACAATGCCCCGGATTCTGCAAACCTTAAGTTCTCCATGATGAATCCATAATTGTTCTTCCAGCGTATTGCCGTTCAGGAGAACCGTTTCGAGCTGTGATTCCGAAGACCGTCGATAGCCGACCAGCCACGCTGTCGGCAATGGCACGATTCTGTCACCACTTTTAAGAGCTGCGAACGGATACGCGAATACGATCTGTGCGGGGTACTTTGTGGCGGTCAGAATTCGTCGGGCAGATTCCCCCGAGATTTCCGAGTGCGGATTTTCGTTTCCAGACAACTCTCGGAAATTGGCAAGCCAATAGCGATCGGTGATGATCTTCATGTCTGCGGCCGAGCGTCGAAAGTAGGCACCGATCTCAGTCACCAACTGCTCGAGGTGACCATCTTCGTCCGGGAGCAGGATGTCGGCTCTGACAAGGTCCGCCAGCAAGGCATCGGTAATATCAGACGACGGATCGATTCCAGGAGGCTCGAATCTCTCGCTACGGGGTTCCGCCAATTGCTCAGCTCGCTGCCGATGATCGGACGGCAGGAGTTGGATCAGTTGAGACCCCTGAATCACCTTTCGACGCAACTCATCGGTCGCAACTTCGGCCAGACTGACAAACGCGTTCAGTGCATTCAGTGATTCAAAGATTTGATCTGTTCGAGAAGACTTGACCGGGCCAGCATTGATGCGGAGTTTCAAATCAAACCGCCGTTCAAAGCCAGTCCGCCATTTCTCTGTCTGTGTCTGCGTTGCGCCGTGGATATGAGCATGCAGAAACTGTTCGACCTTTCCTGCAATCGCTTCGCGTTCTTCACGACTTAGTGCAGCGGGATCACGAATCTGATTTGAGGCCGTCTGATGGCTGGCGAGGCACCGATACAGGTAGATCCGGTCGTATTCATTTCGCAGGGGAAGCTGCGTGATGAGTTTCAGACCTTCTGACAGGCTTTCCCGGGAGATTGGGAAAGAGCTCACAAGTTCGACAATTTCAGTTCCCAGTACCCATGACGGATCCCGATGGCGGAAGCCTGTTCCAAAGACAGACGCGACCTCGACCCCCAAAACCGTAATCAGATCATGTAGAATTGCGATTGCCTGTCGATCCACAACATTCTCAACAAACTTCTGAGCTCCCCGTTTCCCAACTTCCGTCGCCAGCCACCATGCACCAAGTGTGACTGGATTCGTGGCGGTCACCATTCGTCCGACATAGACACCTCGAGTCAGGTAGGTAAGCCATGGAGCCGCTTTTTGATATGCACCGTAGCCAACGGCCGCCTTTCGAAAGTAGCTGTACAGGCTGCTGAAGTTGTACTGTTGAACATTGATCGGGAGTTGTTCAAGAAGCACGAGTACATGCAGGCAGATTCTTCCGGCAGCTCTCGCCAGTTGTTCGAAACTGGTCTCCAGAAGCGGGTTCTCACTTTCGGGCGAATAGACTTTAGCAACCCTTCGAATCAGATTGCCGGCTTCTTCCCGCATCATCACAAAGTCGGGCTTGCCATCTTTCGAATATCCGTTGGCGCGGACCTTTTCGTATACTCGCTCAGCCTCCGCTTCGAGAATTCGATTCACTTCACGATCTCGATCGCTCAGCCGAATGATCTCGTCCGTCGTTCGCTCCGGTTCTACATCACCTCGCGGGAACTCAAGAAATTCATGAAATCGCGTCAGTCTTTGAGCCAGGTCATGTTCACGATCACGAATTCGTTCTGACTGAGCAAGAAATGCCTTTGCGGCTTCGCTCCGCAACTCATCAAACTGCTCCTGCTGAGTTCGCAGTTCTTCACGGCTTATCGCAATCTGCTGTTCAGCCAGCAGATTCTCAGCGATCAGGACGCTGCGTCGCGGAGCAAGCAGACATCCTCCTGTGAGTGCCAGCAGCCCTCCAGTCAAGGCCAGAGTACGACACAGGACTGTCGACTCCCGGGACACGATCGCAGACGACATACTCAACAACGCGCCCGTCGCAATCATTCCAAATGCGATCCAGCGCATCCTGAGGTTCATCGTTTTCAGCTCTTTCAGTGGACCGAGAGTTCCAGAACTAGTGATTGAACAGGAATTCGCGGCTGCTGACGATTCCCCAGACAACATCTTCAAGTAATGCGCGACGTTCTTCTTTGGGAGTCTCTGCAAGTACTTTCAGCAGTTGTTCCTGTTCTCGAGCCACAGGGTAACGCGATAGACACGTCAGAAATATTTCATCGAGAAGCAGCGAGTCCTGTTGTTCAGTTGCCATCCACTTTGAAATCCGATTATCGGCCGCTTCAAGCTTCCGGTTCAGAGTATCCCCGTTTGCAATATGCAAAACCTGTACAATGCTCGGTTCGTCAGATCGCTCACATTCACACGTGATTCTTCGCTGGTTTCGGCCAAATGTTTGAAGAAAGTAGGATTCAACCGCTGAGTCGTAAAGCTGAATTGCACGTGTTCCGGCAGGGTAGAAGTCTGTCTTAACCCGGTCCGCTCCCGGAAACGCGATTTGATTGAATTCACTCGGAACAGCAGTGACATCAGACACGGCGTCCAGCAAAACTTCGGCCATCAGACGCCGAGGAAAGTAGTGGGAGTAATATCGAGTATCTGCGGAATTCTGCTCCTGAGTTTCACTGCTTCTCTGATAGGTCTCCGATGTCAGAATCGTGCGAATCAGAGCTTTCAGATCAAACTTTGAATCCACGAGATGCCGAGATGTGGCTGCGAGCAACTCTTCGTTGCTGGCAGGATTCGATGCCCTCATGTCATCAACCTGCTCGACCAACCCGACACCAAAGAAAACCTTCCAGACTCGGTTTGTGATCGACCTTGAAAAGAGTTCATTGGAGGGCGAAGTCAGCCATGCAGCCAGATGAATTCGCCGATCACCAGGAGCATCAAATGGAATGGAATCTCCGTCCAGTGGAGCTGGCGGCTGAGGCTTTCCGGTTCGAGGCTGAATGAGTTCACCCGACGAGACTGTCACCAGGGTTCTCTGTCCATCACCGCCGCGAGGATCTCCGCCCCATCCCTTTGCACGTACTCGGGAAAACATGTTTGCAAACGAGTAATACTGGTCGTTCGTCCATTTTTCGAGTGGATGGTTGTGACATTTTGCGCAGCCGATCGACAATCCGAGAAATGCCTGGCTGACATTTTCTGCCATGTCTTCTGGTGACTGGTGCAGGGCATAAAAATTCGTGGCACCCTGCTCAAAGCTGGAGCCGCGTGCGGTGACTAACTCACGAACAAACTGATCCCATGGAGTGTTTGCAGCAACGTGACCGTGGATCCACTGATAGTAGGCCTTGACTGCTTCCGGCCGGATTGAAGTCCCGTTCACAAGTAGTAGATCAGACCAGTGGTACGCCCAGTAGTCAACAAATTCTTTTCGCTCCAGAAGGCGGTCAATGAGTTGATCTCGCTTATCAGCTGACTGATCTGCCAGAAACGCACGAACTTCAGCCACTGTTGGAAGCGTCCCGGTCGTATCCAGGAAGACTCTGCGGATGAACACGTCATCTGACGAACGGGGGGCGGGGGACAGATTCAGTCGCCGCAACTGTTTCAGGGCCAGATCATCGATGAAGTTGCGTCTTGCCGCGAGTGTGTATTGTTCAGGTGAAACTTCATGAGGAAACGGCACCGTCAGTCGCGCGATCACAATGTGACTCGAAAACCAGGCTGTAACGGCCCCTTCGCCCGGTCCGATGACATTAACAACCCCATCTTCGGTTACGGAAGCAACGGCTTCATTCGATGATGTGAACTTGGCCCAATGAGTGACGTCTTCGATATGCCCATCGGAATAGTGAGCTCGAACCAGCAGGGGTTGAGGAGTTCGGTCCGTCAGCAGGACCTGCTCCGGAAGGACTTCAAGACGTTCAACACGAGGATCTGCATCGGCAGGCCCCGGACTTCCGGAGGCAATCCATTCTGCGATCACGCGATAGTTCAGCGAATTCACATCCAGCCTCTGACCTCCGCGATGAGGCACGGCGAGTGTCGGCTTGGTCAACAGGAGGCTGGCGCCAGGGTCCGTCTGGTCAACTCGCCGACCCAACTGCTGCTCGACAATCGACGAGAAATCCTTATCAGGGTCATATCCTCGCAGGGATAATCGAAATCCACCTTTACCTGCGAGCGCTCCATGACAGGCACCGGAACTGCATCCCTGTCGGGCAAGAATCGGTTCTACATGATTTCGAAACGACCATGTGAATGGGGCGGTGATCCCCGTAACAGTAATCTTTGCAACCGCCCGCTTTCCATCCGGCCCTTCCGCGACAATTGATCCAACACCATCAGCAACGGGAATCAGCGTCTCATCTTCGATAAGAACGATCTCAGGGGCTGAGCTCTTCAGTGTCCATCCTTCCGAAACGACACCGGTCGCATCACTGCCGTTGAAGACCTCGAGCAGGACTCGGTGTCTTGCCTCTTTACCAGTGAGTGTCACCTCGGCTGGAATAATTTTAACTTCCGATGAAGTGACCTGAATATTGGCCTCCTGCCCGACGGACTCTTTGTCGAATCCGCAAATCAGCCATACCGCTGGGAGAATCATGAGGAGATGACGAATTGAGAGCGATGGAATATGACGAATCAAGGCCATGATCCTTCTGCGAGGAAATGCTTTCGGGGTGACCGACTGGACAGCCCCTCGCAGTATGATCCCGAACACTCAGTCTGAGTTCAAGTATCGGGGAGCCCTGGCAGCAAAACTCCGTCTCGCAAGTGACCTGATCAGGCGAATCGAGGCCCCAGTTTACGTGCCAGGTCATCTACGATCGCGGCCACGGCAGCACTCTGGAACGACAGAGTCGCAGGAATGATCTGACAACGCTCGAGGTTGGGGACCAGCGCGTACTTACGAACATGGTCAGAGATTCGACCAAACAGATTTGGATCGTAAGCGAGGATCCGGCTGAAGAGAATCAATGTCGAGGGATTGAAGATGTTAATGGCAACACCCATGACCCGAGCAAACCCGGCAACCGCCTGATCGAATTCGTCGTCCAGCAGAGTTCGAAATCCAGCGTGCTGAACAAGTGTATCGACACTGACCGGTGACCCCAGTCGCCTTGAAGCAACTTCAAGAAACTGCCGATCTGACTTAACCACATTAGCGCACGGATCGGCGTTGACATCCGTCAGCTGCAGACCATTTTCCGCCGTTAACTGGCCAGCCAGTCCACTGTTTCCAACGAGAGGCTCACCGTCAGAGAAGACTCCGACTGCCGGACTTTCCGCAAGATCAAGCACGAGAAAATCGTCCAGGCCGCGAGCGGCTCCGTAGAGTCGTTCTGCCAGACACAGTGCCTGAGCCTGTTGGACGGACACCACTGGAATTCCGGTGACCGCCTGAAGATCACCAGACAAGTTCTGTTCATTCAAAAAAGGAATGCTTGCCGACCATCGAATGATTTGATCATGGCGACTGACAAGTGCAGGAACGCTGACCCCAATTCCGGAGATATGAAAGTCACCAGTGGACTGAATTCCGCGGATCGCTTCCGTCAGAAGGTCCTTGAGCGACGAATAGCTCGCGGGTGTATTAAAGTACTGCGTGCTTGCCAGATCGATTCGACCGTCGAGCGATGCCGAAGAGACTTCACAGTGTTCCGACTGAACGCTGATCCCAATCACTCGTGACGATGTTGTCGCAAGTGATAATCTTTTTCCAGGTCGTCCCAAAGCGTTTTCAAAAACCGATGTTTCCTCGATCAGTTTGCGATCAAGAAGTTCTGTGACGCCTTTTGAGACTGTTGGAGCACTGATTCCGGTTTCCCGCGTCAATTCCGCTCTCGAAAGCGGTCCATGCCGAAGCAGGGTCTCAAGAATCGTACGAACCGTCATCCGGCGAAGCAATCCGGGTTGAATATCTGATACAGCCATGATTTTCTTAGGGTTGTTCTGGCAACATGTCCTTTGAGCCGTCAGGCGCGGATTCCCGCGCTACCTGCGAAAGAACACCCAAAACCAACGAGGGTGTCGCAGTGGATTTGCGAATTTATGAACTTTCGGCGGGAATCAACGAATGGGGAAAATTCCGAAGATTTCAGAATTTTACGCGCCTCAGTCTGCGAGGTCGTTGCGTCTCGATAAGAACGAGATAATGCGGTTCAGCAAATCAGTGTGTTCAGGATACGACTCACACTTGTGACAGATCCGCAAACATCCACCGCAGGCAATCACATCACGCCAGCCATCCGGCAGCCGTTCACCTGCACGAACCACAATCATGGTCTGCAGCTCCGGGCCGCAGAATTGTTGAGTCCACAAAAGGGGAGAAGTGCGAGGTCGAAAGTTGTCACGACGACATCCCAGAACTGAATTTGCGGCCACTAGCAAGCGAATTCCGTAGTCCATCGCGAGTCTTCTGCAAATCTCAATTCCTTCCTGCACCGTTCGTTCTGCGTGATTATAAATGTGCAGTCCCTGGTGACCTGTCAGAAGGACGAGTGAACGTGCACCCACGTCATGTGCCATTCGGATTGCGCAGTGTGCATCTGTTATGACGTCGTCATACGTCATTCCCAGTGTTCCTGTAAATCCTCCAGCAAATCCAATGCTGCTGATCTGAATGCCAAAGTCGGAGAGAACATCCTTGAGCACGTCTTCGCCAATTCGAAAAACCTGCTGCCTTCGCACGGTCACATAGCGAATTCCATGCTGACGAATATCAAAGACTTCATGCAGCAATTCTTCGGGATTTCCAGCCCGCAAGGGCCTGGCAATCGCCAGTCTGGAAAGAACACCAGGTTTGCCGGCGGTATTACCGCTGTCTTCCAGGAATACGTCCATGTGCTTCAGGAAGTTCCGTGCCTCGGTTGTCAACATCGTTTCATGACCGACCTCAGTCATGTCATGGGTCGTGGTAGTGTTGCGGATGTCAGAGAGAATGTAAACGTATCGCCGGTCGATCAGAACTCATTTCCGCGATGAAGCTGAATTTCTTTCTTTCAGCATCAGATGCCTCTTGACAGCCTGATCTGAGACCCAGCCATCATGTGGAAGTTTGCAAAACCCAGCATCGCAAGCCCGTTGAGCATTCGACCAGCGACCTGAGTCGATCAGCATCGTGTTGATCGTCTGCCACCAGGAAACAGGTTGACCCACTTCCTGACATAAATGCTGGCTTCAGGGAACACTTCTGCATTGAATTCATTAGACGACTCATCTCGCCGTTGATGATGCATGCAGCATCTGTCAGTCGATTGAAGCAGAACTTCTCGAGTGGTTCATCTGTTTCACCAGTGAGTCGGCGCACTATGCCGGATGAGGATTCCGGAACAGAAGGGATGTTCGTTTCGCGAAACACTGTTGGTGTCGAGTTTCCAGTTTTTGGTCGTACTGCAACAAACCAAAATTCCTGTGCCACTTCAACGGGAACTACGATTTCACCTCGTCCTCGACAAATCGCAGCTTTCGCACCAGACAAGAGAAAGTTGATATCACTTCCAAGAGTCGCAGCGATCTCATGCAGCTCGTCTTCCGGCGGCTGCAGGTTCCACAATCGACACAGCCCTCGAAGTGTTGTCGCCGCATTGCTGGATCCACCCGCCAGTCCAGACTCGGGTGGAATCACTTTCGTCACCGAGATTCTCGCCCCCATCTGAACCTGAGATCGCCTCTGAAGGTTCTCGGCAGCACGCAGAATGAGGTTCGATGAATCAAGCGGGAATCCGGATCGCAGTTCCGGAGGAGTCTCATCGGACAGCCGAAGCTCGATTTGAGTGCCCGAAGTCTGCTCAAAGACCATCAAATCACTCAGGTCGGTTCGAAGCATCACTGTCTCCAGCTCGTGATACCCATCCGACCGCTTACCGATAACCTCAAGGAAGATATTCAGCTTTGCGGGACTGAGAAGTTCAATTCGCGACATGACAGATTTGATCGATCAAAATCTCGGCTGGGCAGGGCGTGGAATCAACCGATTGACATTGTTCAGGCTTTTCATCGCTCTGTCGACCTGCTCCGTCTGTTTCTCGGGAATCAACTTCGAATCGCGTACCTGTCGAAATACAGCTTTGGGGTCCGCCTGTCCCGACTGGAACGAGGCAACGACTGTCTGGATACCTTCGACCTGCTTCAGAATCTGGTCATGCTCTGCCACGAGTTGTTCATATTCTGACGCAAACCGAGATGTCAGAGTGCTGATCTGATCTGTCGCCCAGCTGTTGACATCAGCCATCAACTTCGTCCGAGTTTCCTCAATCTGAAGTCGAACGGCGCCTTCAATCCCATCGGCCAGTTGTTCGCCGATATCGGATTCAAGTTCAAATTCCGGCTTTTCAATCGTGCCACCCAGCATAACTGTTGCCTTCACATCCTGAATGCCGGCCAGCGCACGATTTGCTGCGAGTGCAAATTCCGGTCGCAGGCTCTCTGCAGTCGCAAACGAAGTATTCTGCAGCCTTGAATTCAACAACACTTTGCCGTGAAGATCAGATCCCACGAGCTGAACATTCAGGTTCCAGGCCACATCGGACAATCTCCCGGTGATCTCAGCCTTGTCACTCTTACCAGCTCTAATCGGATATCCATCGTGGTCAGAGTACTCCGCCAGCAATGAGATCACAGGAACCTCAGTTCGCACATCATAGGTCGCCTGCAGCAACAACGGCTGACTACCCTCCGTTCGAAGGCGAACGATGCACGGTCGGCCGAGAAGTGGTGCATCGTTCGTGACATCTGTGATGACGGCTTCAAACGGTATTTGTTCCCCATCAACGGAGAAGTCTCCCGAGATCAGCAGCTTTGCCAGTACAAAATCGGGGGTTGGATTCAAAATCGGAAACTCAACGTCCGTGCCTCGACTTCGAGGTGGACGCGTCTGTGACTTCAGTTCTTTCTGATAACTTCGAAACGAGTCAGCCCAGGTGAGAAGTTCCTGCAGCTGGATATACATCTGCCTTCCGATCAGTGTCTCAGAGATCCTTCGCTTATCGGGTTTTAGAAGCTGTATCTTTCGCATCACCATCTCCTGATCTCGCACACGTGCTTCGTTCAGGAGATTGAAGTCCGTCCGAACTTCAGGCACGATGGAGGTCACATCCAGCTTGAGCTTCTTTGCATCAATTGTGAGTTGCTCAGCTTTCTGCGCCACCTGGACATACTTTTCAATTTTCTGGAGCGTATCGCCTTCCTTTGCCTGTTCGAACTGATCCTTCAGCTCACGAACTCGGGGCTTAAGCAAATTGACGCGATCCTTCATTTCGTTGAAGCGGCCGTCCCACTTTCCGTACATGTCCTGACCGATTCGGTAGGTCTCAAGTGTATTAGGGTCGATCTGAGCTTTCGCCTGCTCTGTCAGATTCTCCAGCCACTCCTCACCGGCAGATTCCAGTTTCTCGGCAAGCCATGAAGGTTCACTTTCGAGTTCTGCGGATTCCTCAAGAAGCCCATCATCGTCACGACCAGAATGAAAGCGGACGCCGGTCACCTGACCTTCTTCGACAACAAACTGCCGCCGTAACAGCGGTTGTCCGGCCATCCGTATCCTGAGTTCGTCGAATTCAATCAGATTTCGCCCGGGCTTCCTCGCGTTTGCCACAGCAACATGCTGCACATATAAGGCCGGTGGATAGATCGAAGTTGTCACATTTTCGATGTCGGCCTTCGCGCCCGCAACAGCCTGCAGTGACTGAACCGCTGAATATCGCAGCAGTGGATCCAGCCCCCAGCGCAGAAACGCCCACAAGGTCGTGACAATGAACACCCGTGGCAATACATAGGTCCAGCGCATGAAATATCTCGCAGATCTTCAACTACTGGATCGAACTGATCCGACTTGACCATTCCGCTCCCATCAGAAGCCGAGTGATCCACCACTTCCGAAAGTAATCCGTGACCACAACGCTGTACTCTGCGATCCAAGGCAGGCTCAGGCGATGAACAGGCCACATCATGAGCAGCCCAACTGTCAGGCTGCCAAGCACCACCGAATTGTTAAAGTCGGTCCACGGCATCACCGGCATGTTGTACAGGTCGGTCCAGAACGACTGCAGCGCAGGCATCCGAAGTAACCACGTGCCAACTCGATCAAAGACCGGATCGAGAAAGACTCCAATCAGCGTGAACAGCACAGCAGACGATGCGGCGATGGCCAAATTCACTCTGGATGCCGCCAGAATCATCCCAAGGACTAGCGCTATCAGATTTCCCTTTGGGACCAATCCGACCACCATCCCCATTGCCAGACCCATAGAGATCTGGCGTGGAGTGGATGATGTTACTAAACCCTGTATCAGCAGTCTCAGCGGTCGTAGTACAAAAAACATGAAGACCTCCCTGTCCTCGAACGTCTCTACATCATCCTAAATCTGACTGAGGAGTGGCGTCAGTCAATCTAAGCTCGCGAGTTTGTAGCGGTTATGTGGATTGTGCTTCCACATGTTGCGCCTCATCCTGCGCGTTCTTTCGCGTAAGCACACCAGAGCGGCAGGAATTGCCGACACTCACTGCTCAACCGGGACGCCGGATTGCGGAATCTCAATGATCTGCCAGTCGCCTTCCACGAAAACCGGGGATGCCTCAAACGGCCCAAGAATTCGGGTCACAATATGAGTGATGCCGGTTTCCCGCCGAAGCTGCTGCAGCTCTTCGACGGTATATGACTCATCCTCCGACGAACGAAGTGTCCAGTCATGCAGATACCAAAGTCGACGGTTCCATTCGACGATACCTGCGGCGTCCTGCGGACAGTCTTTGTAGCATGCGTATTCTGCTCGCTGTGCAAACCACTTGAATGCATATGACTCACGCGGAGTCAAAAACAAACTGTCCGCGGATGTGTTCTTTTCGATCCAGGCACAGGCTTTCAGCCAGTCTTGCTGCTGAGTCCGAGTATAACCTGCCGGGACCTCGTTTCGGTGATCAAGTGATGTCAGAACAGCTCCGACTGTCATGGCGAAGGCGAGGCCAATTGAGACAACCTTGCTGAGTCGTCCGGCATCCGGCTTCAGCCGAAGAATCTGCTTCTGAAACGCTACTCCAAAGGTCAATGCAGTCACAACAGGAAGCAGGCCATCAAACAGGCGGAACGGATAGAATTTGAGGATCGTTGCCCGCCATTTCCAGCCTGTCATCTCAGATGCAGGAACATTGTGCCATCCGACCGCTGTTCCAATACCTGCGATTGTTGCTGATAGAATCAGAATCCACCACAAACCTCGCAATGATGATCTGACTCGTGGACTCCGGCGACTCTGAATCAACAGGCTGACGGCGATTAGTATGAGAATCGACAGGAGCGATGCAGCCCAAATCCAACCTCGTCGGGGGATCTCTACCGGATCGAGATGATGCCTGAGTCGCCAAAAAACCTGATAGAAATTTGCAGCATCAGCATCAGCGCGTGACACGTCCTGATTCTTTAAAAACAACAACGCCGGAATCGTGCCTGGCAACGAAAACAACAACGAAATCAGACCGTATCTCATAGTCTGAGCGATCTTCTCACGACCGGAGTTCCCTCCTGCCATCAGGATCGCGCCAGCGAACGAACAAATTGCCCACCCCCCAACGACCGGATGAATGGCCGCAGCCAAACCACAGCACACTCCGGCGCCATAGATGCCATGGTTCGTTACAGTGGACTGCTGAGCAGAGTGTTGAATACCGACGCGTTCGAAGTGCTGACAAACAGATGCCATGGCAACTAAAATCAAACCGTATGCCGGTACCTTGGCCTCAAATCCACCGATGATCCATTCACCGGAGAAGTTGCCTGAAACAGAGAACACCGCGAACATGGAAAGCGATAGAACCGCAACCGACGCGGTAAGCCTGAATGCCTGACTCAGGCGATGCCAGCCATAAGCAAACAGGCCGAGTGACAGGATTCGACCACAGACTGCAACAACCGGAAACGACAGCACTCCCGTCAATGGACCAACCAGGTGCAGGAACAGGAAGTGAGCGTTGCCGGAATGCACAAAGAAGTCATGTTTGCACCACTCCGAGTCCGCGACAGATCGTGCCTTTGCAAGATAGTGAGGCTCGTTGATGCCGGGCACAGGTGCAACAAGCAGGCTGACCAAAATCAACAACAGCCAGAGTAATGGAACCGAATACCAGCGCGTTTCCTGTTGTTGCTGGTCTGGCAAAATAGACTCCTGAATTTTCTGGATAGATATCGGTTGTTCCGGGCTCACAAACTAAACTCTTCGGTTTCACTGGGACCGGCAAAAACTGCGGCATCATTGAGGAATGATATTCACTTCCGGCTTTCGTGAAAGTGGGTATTCAGGATTTGACGACTGTTGGTTTTGACAGACCGCTTTGATGTCGGTAATGTTCCCGCCTCACTGAGATCCCTGTGGTTGAAGTGACCTGCACGGATGGCAGGAAGCGGCACAGGCCAGGGACGGCCGACGCCGCATTTTCATTGCGGCGTATCCGCCTGTTCGCTGCTTATCAACAAGGCGATCGTCGTGGAAATTCAGGATCGGGTCGTTGTTGTCACCGGTGCAGCACGCGGAATTGGTGCTGCCATGTGCGAACGCTTCGCAACCGCAGGTGCCAAAGCCGTGATCGCTTCCGATCGAGACTCCGCCGTGTTCGCTTCCGCTGATCAGTACGGCGGAGTTCCCGTCATCTGCGATGTCGCAAATGAGTGCAGCGTGATTGATCTCGTTGAAAATGTACTCAGCAGATGGGGACGCATAGACGTATTCTGTTCAAATGCCGGAATCACTGCCAAGGGTGGACTCGAATGCCCCAACTCTGAATGGCAGCAGCTCTGGGATGTCAATGTAATGTCTCGGCTATACGCAGCTCGTGCCGTCATCCCTGCCATGATCGAGGCGGGCAGTGGATACCTCATCCATACGGCGTCAGCAGCCGGACTTCTCACGGAAATCGGGTCCGCGAGCTACTCGGTCACAAAACATGCCGACGTAGCGTTCGCAGAATGGCTTTCAGTGACATACGGCAGGCAGGGCATCAAAGTCTCCTGCGTTTGTCCGCTCGGAGTCGAAACCGATATGCTCGATGAAAGCGATCCGATTCATCGCTACCTACAGCTGCATTCAATCTCCGCGATGCAGGCGGCTGAGTCGATTGTCGAAGGGATCGACCGAGAGCAGTTTTTGATCCTGCCGCATCCCGAAGTCGCCGAATTCTTTCGAATGAAGGCGGAAAACCACGATCGCTGGCTAAAAGGCATGCAACGCCTCAAACAAAAACTCACCCGCCGATCCGCCTAAAGTAGCAGGCATTCTCCGAATGCCGTCCGCAAGAGGGCACCCACGATATCGCGGACGGCACATGGAATGTGCCTGCTACGGAAGGCGGACGGCACATGGAATGTGCCTGCTACAGAGGGCGGACGGCACATGGAATGTGCCTGCTACAGAGGGCGGACGGCACATGGAATGTGCCTGCTACGGAGGGCGGACGGCACATGGAATGTGCCTGCTACGGAGGGCGGACGGCACATGGGGTGTGCCTGCTATGCACCTTCCGATTTTCCATGCCGGCCCCGTTGTTTCGTTGGACAGCACTTCCATCTCATCGCTATTCTGAATGGAAACATCCACTTTTGCGATCGAGGTTTTCAAACGTAGAAACTCGGAAGTCCATGGCAGAAAAGTCAGCGTCAGACAACGGTGTGGATCAAACGACCAGAACTCAAAAGGCGAAGCGAACGAAGGCAAAACAGCCGCGGCAAAGGAAAGTCGCGCAAGGTGATGTTCTGCCAGCGACAACCGACACAGGGCTGCAAAAACAAACTGTGGAACAAGCCATCAGTGCAGCTCAGGAGGCAAAGATCAACGCGATTATCGATATCATGAAGGGCGTCACTCCTCATGATACGGACACACTCTCAAAGGTGTTGCACGCCATCATTCTTGGTTCATCTCCTGACGATGCTGAAGCCCTTCGAAAGACTTTGATCGAACGAACTGCTGGTGATCAGCAGACCGAGTTATCCGCCGTGGAGGCTGACGCGATCCTTGCCTCTGACTGGAGAACCGGCGGGTACCCATACAAGTATTTGATGTCTCGCCGAAACTATGAAAAACAAAAGTATCGGCTTCAGGTCGAACTCCTGAAACTACAGGCATGGGTAAAGAAGACAGGCCAAAAGGTCGTGATATTGTTTGAAGGGCGTGATGCTGCCGGCAAGGGAGGCGCCATTAAACGCTTTATGGAGCACATGAATCCCCGAGGTGCCCGCGTTGTTGCACTTGAAAAGCCTACAGAGCTCGAACGAGGACAATGGTACTTCCAACGCTACGTCGAACATCTCCCAACCCGTGGCGAAATCGTGATGTTCGATCGTTCGTGGTATAACCGAGCCGGAGTCGAGTGGGTTATGGGTTTCTGTAGTCGTGATGAATACGGCGAATTCATGAGACAGGCGCCCGAGTTCGAAAGGAATCTCTGCCGAAGCGGAATTCACCTGATCAAGTTCTGGTTCTCTGTCAGCCGCAAAGAACAGCTGCGGCGGTTTTCCGAACGCGAACGTCATCCTCTGAAACAGTGGAAGCTTTCACCAATCGATACCGCTTCACTCGACAAATGGGATGAATACACGAAGGCCAAGGAAGCCATGTTCTTCTATACCGATACGGCGGATGCTCCCTGGACAGTGGTCAAATCCGACTGCAAAAAACGAGCACGACTGAACGCGATGCGATACGTTCTGCATCGAATTCCCTACGAAGGTAAAGATCTCGATGCAATCGCGACCGTCGATCCGCTGTTAGTCGGTCGAGCTCAGGTCGTCTTCGAACAAGGCGAACACGCATTGACCTCCCCAAAGTAGCAGGCACTCTCCGAGTGCCGTCCGCGCCACGGTGGGGCGCGTTGGCGGACGGCAGACGGAGTCTGCCTTCTACTTTAGACCCGGAACCTGAATGTTTCGTACAGGTACCGTTTTACCCACTGAAAAGCTGTGCGGTTTTCAATGATAAAACGTGCGTTTCCACGCATGCCGGGCTTCATCAGGACAGAATCCGGGATGTTTGAATCATCCGAGAAATCCATCCGAACAATTGCTCGGTATGCCGTGCTTGCAAGTTTTTCCTTGCCTGCGGCATCCGGCGTCGTGTTCAGTGGCCCCTGAAATCGTGTTGTGAGGGATTCCGGAGCCAACAACTCCCCTCGTGGCGAAAACTCCGCCACTTTTGAGACGTATGTGACGTCCGGCAGGTGATCAAGTTTCAACTCAACCTTCATCGTGTCCTCAATATCGTCACGATCTCCCTGATCCACATACAATACGGCATGCAGTTCGGACGTCGGAGCGATTGTCAGCAACTCCTGACCAATTTCAACAAAGCAGCCTGCGTTCCGTTCATCAAGTGGAGTACCGTGCCAGCGCTGAAGCTTTGTCGGATCTGTTTCTTCTCGAACGGGCTCAGGAATCCTTTTTGCAGCAACGATTGTTCCCGAGATCGGAGATCTGACGACACGTGTTGCGCTGAGTCTCGCAAGTTCACGGATGCGTTCTTCGAGAATGATCACTTCAGCCAGGGCTTCCCGTGACTTCAGCAAATCATTCTGCCGCAGCAGCACCAATGCTTCGTCAGTTCGCGCCGCCCAGCGGTAGGCATTCTGAACCATGTCATCCCGATTACGGATATCATTTTCGTCTTCGATAATCGCCAACACTTCACGTTGTTCGATCGAATCCCCATTTTTCGGCAATGCACGATACTCATCAGGCGACGGCAGACCCTCGATGAGCGAAAAGTTGCTGCGAAAATTCAGGTCCATCAGCAAAACAGCTTTGTCTTTTGTATATTTCTCCAGCGCATCAAGCTGTTCATAGCGTTTTGCATACTCAGCCGGCTGAACAATCTGCCCGGTAAAAGGAGCATTTACGGAAGCCACCTTGCGAGGCTCCAGAAAGAACGGAGCTTCGTGGTACCAGGGAATCGGGATCGTACATGCCAGCCAGCCCAGCCCGCCGAGCACGCTCAGAGAAAACGCAATCTTGATTTTGCTCATGGGTTCCATCCGGGGTGCTGCGATAATCTGATAGACGTTCTTGAACATTGCGAAGACGACTCCGCCCATGCTGAAGACCATCATCGTGATCCCCAGACTCTGCAGGTCGTACGGCTTGAGCACTGTGTAGAAGAACATACTGATGGAAACAAGTACAACCCAGCGATAGAGCCAGGCAGCGATGGCATAGGTTACGAACCATGCACGCCCGGTTTCCGGCATGAACGGATCCGGACGAGATTCGATTCCCAGGCAGTACCAGGCGAACGCTTCACGCAGTAACTTGTCTGACTTCTGGCGAAGATTCGGGATTTCCAGGAAGTCGCTCATCATGTAATAACCGTCGAATCTCATCAGCGGGTTCGCATTGAAGATGACAGTCGTGATTGTTGTGACAAAGAAAGTATTCAAGGCAAGGTAATTCAGAAGGCCCGGCTTCGTGAACCACCAGATGTAAATAGCCACCGCTGAAAGAATGACTTCGATATACATTCCTGCGGCACCGATGATGATCCGATGCCACTTGTTTTTCATCATCCACGAATCCGTAACATCGCAATACAGACATGGGCTGAAGACCAGCAGCATCACACCCATCTCGTGGCATTCTCCACCATAATGAACACAGCTCAGCCCGTGTCCAAATTCGTGGATGATCTTTGCGAATGCCATCGTGATCCAGAGGTAGATCAGGTTCGGCCAACCGAAGAAGTTCTGAAACTCCGGGAGTTTCCCCTGAAGCTGCTGCATATTCGCAGCAAGAACCAGCCAGGCAGAAACAACAAACATCATACAAACACTGACCGCAAATGGATGAAATAACCATGCGGTAAACGGATGAATGAATTTCAACGTGCGTTCAGGGTCCCAGCCGGGAAGACGCAGGTACAACAGGCTCATCAAGGTCTGTTTGATTTTGTCATTTCGAGTCTTTGTACGCTCTCGAATGACAGCAGCACCCTGCCCCGGGCGGTTGCTGATGACCAGACCTTTTTTATGCAGGTCCGTGATCAACTGTTGAATGTCACTGAGTGTTACCTGCAGTGCCGGAAACTCGCCCTTCAAATCTTCTCGCACTTTTTCAAGGCTGCGTTTCCCGTCAAGAAGTTCCAGAATGCGGTATTGTTCTACCTGAAGCCGATGATACTTCAGCGCAACCGGGTCCTTGATCACCTGATATCCAACACCCAGGTAATCAATATTGGCAACCTTCAGGTCAGCCCGCTTCTGAAGTGGAATCGGTCGCTCATTGGATGCGACCATACTTCCCGATGTCTGAGATGAGCCACTACCGAGCAAGGATCCACGCCTTTGCAGTAACGCCCTGATGCAACAAATACCGGCCGGCTGAATCCTGCCGATTCGGAACGCTGACATACACTTTCAGCTGTTGAGCCGAAACTTCAATGTCTGGTGCAATGAAGTAGACTCGACCAATAAACTTCTCCAGAGGCCTCCCTGTATTTGCCTGAATGTCGGCTGTTGGCTGAGCAGCCGCAGGAGTTGCAGGATTTGCCTTCTTCGGATCGCTGATGGGGACACCAGGAGCACCGGACAATGGTGTCAGTTCTCCACCGGTTTTGCTTCCAAACGTTGATCCACCGCCTGACGCGGGCTCAAAAATCTGCACCTCAACTTCGTCACCAATAAATATCTGATCTCTGAAGATATAAGGAACAGACAGTTCAGCTTTCATCACCGTTAAGTCAGTCACCGTAATGATCGGATCTCCCTGTCGAACCGATTGTCCTGGGCGACGATCAACTTTTGTCACAACACCGTCGATTGGCGATCGAATCTCATATTGAGCCAATTCCGCGGCTTTCGTCTCGGCGGCCAGCAGAGCGACCGTTTGATCTTCATTTGACTTCTTGAGCTGCGCCTCGGCTTTCTCGACTTCAATCCTCGCCTGCCGCATTTCCGCAGGACTGAAGGGAGGAGCTTCCGGAAGTTTCTGGTTCTGCTCCTTTTGAACCTCTTCGTCCACCTTCGCTTTGTCGAGTGCCTTCTGCGAAAACTCAATCTCAGCATTCATCTTCGACTTCTCAACCGCCTCTTTGTAGGCACTGCGGATCGGACCATCTTCCAGCACAATCACAACTTCGTTCTTCCGTACCGGCATGCCTTCTTCCATTGGTACAACCAACTTCAGCTTTCCGGGAACTTCGGACGAAAGCGGGCGTGAATCCAGGATATTGATCACCGTATTCCTGGCCTCAATTCGCGTCCTGGCAGCTTCCTGAGGTGCCGCAACACAGGTCGCAGCAGCTCCTACCAGCGCCGAAAACAAAAGGACATAAACCTGACGCATTCCTTATCGCCTCCCTGAGTCACCAACCAAATACCGCGGAATTGCAGCGATATTAGCAGAACTTTGAAGATTGAGACAACTGCCTTTCGGGTGAATGGCGGACTTCGAACAGTGTTCCTCCCGAATTTCTTCAGGGAGGTTCTCCTTCGCTCCATCACATCGACAAAATTGCGGCCTGATGTCTGTCAACCAACGGAACGAAAGCCAGAAAAATCCCCGCCGAATTCAATTCTTCACGAAATTCGAGCCGAATTCCCTGGATTTTGACTCTCAAAGCTCGTCTTTGAATTCGTAGGTCGCATCGAGGGTCCCGCCCCGACGATACATACAAACGTGGGCAAGTGCTGACAACACAAAGGCCGCCAGCCAGTACCAGAAGCCCTCCGCCAACTGCGTGTCGATTTTCATCCCCGTAATCACCACTGCGATTGCTCCGCATCCAATCATGGCGATCCTCAGCCCCGCAAGCCCTTCGTACCCTCGTTTCAGAATCAGGATTGTCGACAGCAGCATCAGCCCGGTGAACACGGAGATGTAAAGGTATCGCGGGTCAAAAAAAACCGACAGGACAGAGACGATTATTAAGATCCAACCCGGCAAATCCAATTCCGATTCAGGATCCACGTCTGGTGGCAGCAACATCGCAATTGTCAGTGCAATCATCGATCCGTATGCGAGGACAATCGCCACGATGTGTCGGATCCGGGCTCTTCCCTTGCGAACTGAAACCGTCATCGGCGCCTCATGGAGTCAAAGAATGCGAGCGGGGCCTTCAACTCAGCAATGTATGCTTACCACAAGCAGCAAACAAAGGACGGTGCTTCCGGAAATCTCGCAACTGCCGACTCCGGATTTGCACCCCTGTTGTCTGTCGAGCAGGCATCATCGGCTACACCCCAGGTTGATCCTCACTACAGCAAAGCCGTAAAGGTTTTTGAGATGATGAAAATCGATGCTTACAAAAACTGATCATATGAAAAACCAGGACTAGTGAGCATTCCCTACAGCGAATGTTGAACCGTTTCCAATCTGCACGTTCACGGAGCGGTTCGGCGATGCCTGCTGTTCACAACCGGAGCACCGCAATGTAGATTCCGAAGGACACAACAAAAATGGTAACATAGACGGCCTGCCGGCTACTGAGTTCCAACTTGGTCCCGTACTTAGCGCCAAAGTGCTCGCGAACGATTCGTTTTCCATACACTTGCATGTAGAGAGTGGAGGAGATCGCAATTCCCAGGGTTATGAAATACTCCATCGGACTGGGGCCATTTTTGCAGAACGTATCAAGAAAGTGTAACAGCACCTCCAGTTGCCAAGAAAATATACTCACCAAAAGGACAAGTATGGCGAACGTCGGCTTGTCTGACTGAACATCGCTTGAGGAAGTGACTGGCTCTTTGATTGATGGGGTTATTGCGGCAGCAGCAGTTGCATAGGACCCAAGGAAAAACATTGCACTGGGAATTCCGACCAGCCAACAGCCCGGGACATTGATGGTGACAGCGGTGAAGAGGATGCCCACCAACAGGAACGCCAGGCTAATGCACCCTGCGAACAGCGGATGTGGAAACAACCGTTTCGTCTGCCTCAACCAGGGAGGATGTGGACGAGAGGAATTCGGGGCACTCACCGAACGGTCTCCACTTCTGATTCAGGGGAAACGCCCACGATCAGCTGGTCACGCTGTTTCAAAGACAGAGGAAGCAGGCACACTCTTCCCAATAAAAGAAGCCGGGGATCCTAAGAATCCCCGGCTCGTGAATGCCGCAACAGCCGGAGCAGCCCTGAGACTGCACGTCAGGGGCGTGGATGAGCAGGAATGCCCATCCTACGATTTGGTCAGTCCCAGTTGAGCGATGATGCTGCCTGGTACTCGGTGACTCGAGTTTCGAAGAAGTTCTTCTCCTTCGACAGGTCCATTGTTTCACTCATCCATGGGAATGGATTTGAGGAACCGTACTGGGTTGGAAGTCCAATTCGCTCGAGTCGTCGGTCTGCCACGTACTGAACATATGACCGGAACAACTCGGCATTCAATCCCATGATTCCGCGTGGCAGGCAACCTTCTGCGTATTCCACTTCCAGCTCAACCGCCTGACGAATGCGATCGATCATCTCTGACTGAAACTTTTGCGTCCAGAGTTCCGGATTCTCGGCCTTGATTCCATTGATCAGGTCGACTCCGAAGTTCAGGTGAATCGTCTCGTCACGCAGGATGTACTGGAATTGCTCCCCAACGCCCTTCATGATGTTTCGGCGATGGAACGAAAGCATCATCACGAAACCACTATAGAAGAAGATGCCTTCCATAATGACATAGTAACCAATCAGGTTCTTCAGGAACGCCTGACGTCCTTCCGGGGTATCCGTCGAGAATTCCGGATCCAGAACTTCGGCGGTGAGATCCATCTCGAACGCGTCTTTCTTTGCGATCGTCGGATTCTCACGATACATGTTGAAAATCTCGCCTTCATTCAGGCCAAGGCTTTCAACAATATAAAGGAACGTGTGAGTATGAACGGCCTCTTCAAACGCCTGTCGCAACAAGTACTGGCGACATTCAGCATTCGTGACGTGCTTGAAGATTGCCAGAACCAGATTGTTCCCAACCAGTGATTCTGCCGTTGAAAAGAACCCCAGGTTTCGCATGATGACCAGTCGTTCATCATCGGTCAGCTGGTGAGACTTCCAGACTTCAACGTCTGCATTCATCGGGACTTCTGTAGGCATCCAGTGATTGGCACAGCCATTCACGTAGTGCTCCCAGGCCCAGCTATATTTAATCGGCATCAACTGATTGACGTCCACTTTAGCGCAGTTGATCAGCCGCTTCTCATTGACTTTAACGCGACCTTCTCGTCCCGTCATCAGATCATCACCAAACGACAGAGTCGTTGCCATCTCAGCACCTCATTCCGTGAGAAACCACAAAATTGTTGAACTCAACCCGTTACCACGTACTCGAACCAGCACACTAAGGAACTCATCACACACATCAAATCCATCACGCACATCTAACCACCGTCACACGTTCAGGGCTCGACATCCCGAGGCCCCTGTTGAATTCGCGACAGAATACCGCTTTATTCTCTACAACGTTGTCCGATGCCACCCGTTGTACAAATATCCTTTTGGATGCCAGATCACTCGTTCCGGTTGTTGGTATCCGGCGGAGTCTGTCGCTCGAACCAGAAGTTCGGTCGGCTTTCCGGAAAGTCCAATTTCACCTTCCCAAAGCTGCCAGCAATAATCAGCTGCTTCGCTTCCCAGTGTTGCATCCCGCCAATTCCGGCCACCATCAATAGACAGTTCAACTCGCTTGATGCGGTTTGCAGCCAGCCCGGTTGGCAATGCATATCCTCGCACCTTCACCGTCGCCTTCGCTCCAGTGACCTGTTCCGTCAAACAGGTTACTGAATTCACCGGATAGCGATAAATTGGTGCCGCTTCATCTCTCTGAACAGCCGTATCCGCCTGCAGCATTTTGTAGACATCCTGAACAAAATGATTTGGCGAAGGTCGATCGCTGACGACAATCTTCCCAAGCCACTTCACGCTGCGAGCTCCGATGTATCCCGGCACAACCGTGCGAATCGGGAATCCGTGGTCTTCTGTCAGGACCTCTCCGTTCATCTTCGTCGCAAGAATGGCTCCGGCAACTCCATCCTGTTCATCAAAGACTTTTGCGAGCGGAACAGAGCCCCCAAACGGGAAGACCGAGTTTCCATCTTTCACTTCGTCAACGCCCTCAAACCACACATGCCGCGCACCTTCCTGTATTCCCGCAGCCTGTAGAACGTCTGAAAGTTTGTAGCCTTCCCACTTTGCATTTCCAATGGCGCCTTCACGCCACTGAACGCCGCCGACTGGCTTCATCTGACTGTGTTCTGATCGGCGGTTTCCGGCACATGTCAGCGTGCACGTCACCGAGACCAATGGCAACTTTGCGGCAAGTTCGTTCAAAGTCCACGAACCCGGATGATCAACAAGACCCTCAATCCGGACCCGATAATTTGCCAGATCAATCTTCGGGTTCAATCCATGGCTTCTGACATAAAATTGCGAAACCGGGGTCATCCATGTTTCGACCAGCTTTGCAAGGGCCGGTTCGCCATTCCGAGGATCTCCAGGGTGGAAATACAGGTCTGGTTTGACTGAGTCTCGAGCGTTCTCCTGAGCGAGGGCCAGGCCGCCCTGCATGCCTCCCTTCAGCAGCGAGTACCCGTTCAGTGAGAGGACGCCACCGAACGAATATTGTGCAATTTGCCGAGCAAACATACGCCGATTGATCGTGGCCATCACCGGTCTCCTCAGAGTATTGAGTACGCCCATCTCCGCTCAGGAAATTCCTGGTGGGTGCTGCTGGTGCAGCCTATTCAGCGGACAACATCAGTGTCCGGAAATCGTCGTGATGTTTCCAGCACGACGATTTCCTGTGACACAAATTTGACCGCTTACTGGCAGGCTTCGCAGTCCGGGTTGTCGAGGCTGCAGGCCTTGACATTTGTCATGTCCGTCGCCGGAACATCAACGACCGGAGCACTCTGAACAGCCTGAACCCCATGAGGACCTGCAACAGGGCTGGCAGCGTCTGAACGATTTCGTTCGTCTTCTCGAGCAACCTGAATGTCGCTCGATGCACTCTTGCTCTTCATCCATCGTGGCTGGACACCAAACTTGTTGACGTCCACAGTGGATTTCTCGACCTGCGTCGCTGCAAGAGTTCGCAGGTAATACGTCGTTTTCAGGCCCTTTCTCCAGGCCAGAAAGTACATATCATTCAACTTGCGACCGCTTGGCTCGAGCATGTACAGATTCAGAGACTGGCCCATGTCGATCCACTTTTGCCGACGAGCCGCACATTCAATCAGCCATTTCGCGTCGATCTCAAACGCTGTCAGGTATCGAGCCTTAATGTCTGATGGAACTCGTGGAATATCGGTCAGAACTCCGTCGAAATACTTGAGGGCTTCGAGCATGTCAGCATCCCACAATCCTCGGGACTTCAGTTCAGTCACGAGAGATGTATTGAGATGCGTAAACTCTCCGGAGAGATTGCTCTTCACATAGAGATGCTTATACATTGGCTCGATGGACTGCGAAACACCGATGATCGTGGAGATCGTTGCTGTCGGTGCAATGGCCATGCAGTTGCTGTTTCGCATCCCGTGTGCAGCCACAGCAGCTCGCACGGGCGCCCAGTCCATCTTCGATGAGCGGTCCACGTCAATTCCGCAGCCACGTTCACGTTCCAGCAAATCCATCGTGTCAATTGGCAATAATCCTCGATCCCATTTTGAACCACGATAGGTGCTGTAGACACCTCGTTCAGCTGCAAGTTCTGACGATGCCAGAATCGAAAAGTAAGAAATTGCTTCCATACTGTAATCAGCAAATTCCACGGCCTGCTGGCTGGCATAGCTGATGTTCATGGCCACCAGTGCATCCTGGAATCCCATGACTCCAAGTCCTACCGGTCGATGCCGCTGGTTCGATGCTCGCGCCTCATCCGTCGGATAGAAGTTGATGTCCACGACGTTATCCAGCATTCGCATCGCAGTGCGAACTGTCTCTTCCAGCATTGGAAGGTCCAGTACCCCGTCCACAACATGGGCGGGCAGGTTCACCGAACCGAGGTTGCAAACTGCAATCTCAGCCGCAGATGTGTTCAGAAGAATCTCTGTGCAGAGATTACTGCTGTGAACAACTCCCGTGTGATCCTGAGGGGACCGAATGTTTGAAGGATCTTTCCATGTGATCCATGGATGGCCGGTTTCAAACAATCGAGTCAGCATCTTGCGCCACAGCTCCACTGCGGGAACCGTGCGGAACATTCGAATCCGGCCTTCTGCCGCCAGCCGTTCGTATTCAACATACCGATCTTCAAACGCGCGACCGTAGAGGTCGTGCAGGTCCGGGACTTCGTCCGGGCTGAACAGAGTCCACTCGCCTTCCATCTGAACCCGCTTCATAAACAGGTCCGGAATCCAGTTAGCGGTGTGCATGTCGTGCGTTCGACGACGGTCGTCTCCCGTATTCTTCCGCAAGTCCAGAAATTCCTCAATGTCCAGGTGCCAGGACTCGAGGTACGAACAAACAGCCCCTTTTCGCTTGCCGCCCTGATTCACGGCGACAGCCGTGTCGTTAACGACTTTCAAAAATGGAATCACACCCTGACTTCGACCATTCGTACCTTTGATGTACGCATTCGTCGCACGAATTCCAGTCCAGTCGTTTCCAAGACCGCCCGCCCATTTGCTCAACTTCGCATTGTCCGAGACACACTTGAAAATGTGCTCCAGGTCGTCCTTTACCGTCGACAGGTAACACGAACTCAACTGTGGGTGGTTCGTTGCAGAGTTAAACAGAGTTGGTGTGGCCGATGTAAATCGAAATGTCGACAGAATGTTATAGAACTCGATGGCACGCTCTTCCGGCATCTCTTCCGTGATCGCGAGCCCCATGGCAACTCGCATCCAGAAGTACTGAGGCGTTTCAATTCGTCGACCTTCGATATGCAGGAGGTAACGGTCGTAGACCGCCTGTATTCCTGGATACTTGAACAGGCCGTCACGCTCGGGCTTAATCGCTGCGGCAAGTCGAGTCAAATTAAATTTTCTGAGTTCCGGTGTCAGCCGGTCCGCGACAATCCCGTCAATGATGTAGTGTTCGAACTGATTCCGGTAGAGCTTATTGTAATCCTGAGCATCAATCGGCGAACTGCCCAGTGCTTCGTTGCTGATGACCATCCGCAGCAGTCGAGCCGCAACAATGTCGTAGGCCGGATCGCGTTCGATCCTCGTTCGAGCCGCCAGAATCATCGCTCGATAGATTTCGGAAATCGAAATTCCGTCGAAGACCGACTTCATCACCTCCTGCAACAGGTCGTCCGACTCACAGTCCGGCAAACCCGCACACGCCAGTTCCAGTCGACGGCGAATTCGATTGCTGTCAAACGGAACTCGCACGCCGTCTTCAAGCTTCACATACAGTCGAGGCCTGACCGTTTCGGATTCTTCCAGAGTATCCTGCTGCTGAAGAGATCGAATCTTCGCATGTTCTGCCCGGTATACGATATAGCGACGAGCAACCCGGTAGTGACCTCGCTTCATCAGCTCGATCTCGACCATATCCTGAACCTGCTCGACACCCGCTCCACGATCCGTGGCAGCGTCCGAAGCAATATCTCGAGTCACCTGATCCGTGACCGCAGTAATCTCCCGCTCAACGTCCTTCTCCAACGGTTGCGAATCCGCCAGATTCAACTCCGCACGAAACGCATTCGTGATCGCGCGAAATATCAACTTCGGTTCAAACGGAGCCAACCGGCCATCACGTTTGCGGACAATCCACTCTCCCTGTGCACGAATCATTCGGCGTCTCCCCTTCTCTCTTCCTCGTGAAAACTGCGCATCTTACGCAGACACTCCATCAACCGGACCGCTCAACGACAAACCTCGATTACTCACTTCTCAACTCACATGCCCACCCACTCACAATTCGCGCAGCACCGAACTCAGCCTGAATTACGGGACTCGCCAGCTAACAGCAATTAACTGACCGTTCCGACAGCACGTCGGTACAGCAACTGACCATGGCTCGAGACATGTTAATCAACCTCCTGTTGAGAGGGGCGTCCTTACCGATGTCCGGCAGAATACTGACCGAACAAATACTGTCAATGAATCCAATCAAAGGTCGCTCAAACCGTTTTGCGACAATCGTTTGCGACCGTTGGCTGCCATTTTGGCGGCAACAGATTCAATCGAACGAAACGCAATATAAAGTGTTCATGAAGACTGTCAACACTAAATGTTGTATGAAAACCAGATCGGTTTCCAACCGCCTTTTTCCCTCGGAAATCTTTTAGAAATTGAAAAATCAATTCTTACAACCTAACCCTGCAACACGTTTCCCGCTCCCCGCTTTTTCTCCCCAACCGTCCTGGTCCAACCCCATTCCAGCACGTTGATACGCTGGTTTGATGCAGGGATAGCCAGGGGGGGGGCTCGGGCAGGAATGCCCAAGCTACTTAGTTGTTTTTGCACATTTTAGAAATTCTGCGGCTTCTTCCGGGGTGTTGTAAACGTGCGGGCTGATTCGCAGCAGTCCTCCGCGGATGTTCGTGATGATCCCATGATTTCTTAGGCTGCGGGACAATTCCCTCGCTCCCTGCGAAACCTTGCAGGCGATGATACCGGACTGTTCATCAGGCAGAACTTCGAGTGGATTTAACCCTGCGTGTTTGGCGGCGAGACAGAATTCGTCTCTGACAATCTGCAGCTGCTTCCAAATGCAGTGAATTCCAATCGCAGTGATCAACTCCATCGCTGACAGGAGCCCAGTCATTGTAACAGCGGGATATGTACCGGCTTCGTAGCGAGCAGCCGAGTTTCGTAATGCCAGGTCAGGGTTTGAAAAGTCGCCTGCGTGGTTAACGCTGTTCCAGCCCGATCCGGATACATTCAATTGGTCAAGCAGCGATTCTTTCACATACAGCACACCGGCACCTTCAGGACCAAGCATCCATTTGTGACCATCGGCCGCCAGAAAATCGACGGGAGTCTGCTGCACATCCAGAGGAATGACACCCAGTCCCTGAATTGCATCAACAAACAATCGGGCTCCACACCGCTCTGCAACGAGGGTCAGGTCATTCAGATCGCGTCGAATGCCGGAAACATAGTCGACCCAACTCAGGGCAATGATTCGAGTTGAACTATCGCAGGCGGAGGCGATAGCGCTCGTGACAAGGGCAGCAGAACTTTCATGTTGAACTTCGACGATGCGCACATTAACCCCCTGATCGCGAAGCTGCAGCCAGGGATAGAGATTGCTGGGAAATTCGCAGCTCGGAACAACGACACTGTCACCCGGCTTCCACTTCCAGCCGTTGGCAATGATGGAGACACCTTCGGTTGTATTGCGAATCAAAGCAATCTCATTGGGTTTGGCATTGAGAAGTCCGGCCATCAATACACGCAGTTTTTCGATCTGACGTCGCCATGTATTCCAGTGAGCGGCTCCATGATAGCGAGCTTCTTCGATCCAGCGTTGCATCGAGTCGGCCACTGGATTTGGCAGGGGTGCAACTGCCGCGTGATCGAGATAGATCCATTCGTTGACGACCGACATCTGAGTTCGCAGTAGTTCGACATCCATTGCAAAAACTCGACATGCAGGAAATCCAAAGGGACTCGGTAGCCGTAACTCTTTTCCTGTCTGCACGTTACGGCGATCGGTAGATTCGGGGGTGGAATTGACGAAAAACACCGATTGGGCGTAGACTACCGGTCATTCGCAACGAAGCGAAGCGCAGACTCAGTTCTATCAAGTCAGGGATGACACTATGACGGACGGTCTTTCGAAACGACCGGTGATTTCAATTTCGGAAGCGGACCAGCTTCAGGAAGCACGAAATATCATCCGGCAGGAGTCGCTGGCACTTCAGTCGCTTTCAGAATCATTGACGGATTCGTTCTGCGATGCGACGCGAATGATTCGATCGTGTCGAGGCAGTGTTGTTGTTACGGGAGTTGGCAAGGCCGGGCTGATCGGCCAGAAGATTGTTGCTACGTTTTCCAGCCTGGGAACTCGATCGCACTTCATTCATCCAACGGAAGCTCTGCACGGTGACCTTGGTTGTGTTGCTGTTGGCGATGTGTTGCTGGCATTGTCGAACAGTGGAGAATCCGAAGAGGTGCTCAGGCTGTTGCCGTCCCTTCGTCGTATGCACATCCCGGTTATTGCGTTGACGCGGGATGTCGACAATCCACTGGCACGACATTCAGACGTCGTGATCTGTATTGGTCGCCATTCAGAAGCCGGCAGCCTGGGGCTTGCTCCGTCCTGCAGTACTACAGCAATGCTGGCGATGGGGGATGCTTTGGCGCTTGTGGTAAGTCAGTTGCGAGGATTCACTGCGAGAGACTTCGCAATGTTTCATCCTGCCGGAAATCTTGGAAGACAGTTGAAACCTGTTCGGGAGATTATGCGGACGGGCCCGCAGGTGCGAGTGGCACTGGAAACGGAGACGGTTCGACAGGTAATGATTAACCACAGCAAGCCCGGTCGTCGTACCGGGGCTGTGATCCTGACTTCAGAAGACGGCCGATTGACGGGTCTGTTCACAGATAGTGACCTCGCGAGATTGTTTGAGCATCGACGAGACGAACAGCTGGACCAGCAGATTCGACACGTAATGACCGTCAATCCGATCACCATCAAACCTGATGTACTGCTGCCCCAGGCCATCCATCTGATGTCGGAACGAAAGCTGAGTGAGATACCAGTGATCGATGCACACCGCAATCCAGTTGGAATGCTAGACATCACGGATGTCCTTCAGGTCGTTGATCCAGCGTACCTTGAGGCTGAAAACAGAAGTTCCTCTGCGACTCTTCGCCATGCAGGATAAATTTCTCAGAGGAAACCTATGAATTCACTGTTTCGACAGACACGTGGAATTCGAACGCTGCTGATCGGCATTCTGCTGATTGGCGCGTATGGAACATACGCCATGTTGACGCGCCCGCTGCTGCATGTGGATCGCCCAGAGACCGCAGCAAAAGGCCCGCGATCGCAGAAGCCTCAACAGCGGACCTCGGAATTTCGAAAGCCAGCCGAGACCTGGTTTCGAGAGGATCCATGGGTCGCTGAAGCAGGAAAGCAGTTCCGTGACGGCGGTCGAATTCTGTATGCAAAACAGCTGCTTCTTCAGGATGACGACCATACCGTAAAGGTTGAACCTGTTGCCGTGCTTTGGGAACTGGAAGGCGAGGATGTCCCGGTCACAATGACAGCGGCATCGGCGAGGATCGAGAGTTCGTCTCCGCTGACACAGAATTCCGCATCATTTGGTCGAATCACTCGAGGCGCACTTCAGGGCGATGTTCGGATTCGAGGTCCGCATGGACTGAGAATCGACGGGCATAATTTCAATATCTCAGACGATTCTCTGCGAATCTTCAGCAGTGCTCCCGTGATGTTTGCATGGGAAGGTCATACGGCTGTCGCTCAGGATGGTATTGAAATTCAGTTGCTTCCTTCGCAGGAAGACGACGATCAGGGGCTGATGTCTGTCAGCAATGTTCAGTGGATTCGCCTGAACGGGCGCGTGCAGTGCGATTTAATGCTGCAGGACAAAGACAAGAAGCGAGAGGCGACGCACCTGAAGATTGATGCCAGAAACGGCTTTGAGTTCTTTGTTCCGACACACACTGCGACGTTCATGGGACCCCGAACTCAGAGACCATCGGTCGAAAACCAAATCCTGATTGAGCGTCCTTTGCCTTCGGGGATGGTCGATACCCTTCGCTGTTCTCAGTTGACGTTGCAGCTGCGTCCTGAAATTCGGCCCGACGAAAAGACGTCCACCTCTCCCGGTCAGCTGGAACTCGATACGATTCGCGCCGAAGGAAGTCGGGCATTGCCGGTCATCTTTCAATCCGAGCAGGAAAACGTCATTGCGACGATGACGAACCTGCTCTATCGCCTGGATCAGCGGTTGATGGAGCTTCAGAATACGTTCACCGATGCTGAAGGGCGTCCGTACCCGGTGCGAATCCAACAGGAGGCAAGCGAACTCCTTTCTCCATGGATCCTGGTCTATCATGCGGATGGCGGCAAGCTTCAGTCACTGGAGTGCCGTGGACCAGGTGTCATTCGGCATCCCGAAGAAGACGTGCAGGAAAGTCTCTCTGCGGCGTGGTCCGAGTCATTTTCATTTCTCAACGGAGAACAACCGAAACTGATTTTTCGTAAGGGAGTTCAAATTGCTCAGCCGGAGCGACAGTTTCGAATGTCGGGCGAACTCGTTGAAGTCGAGCTGGAAAACCGTGATCCTGGCACCATTCATGGATCCAGCAGTCAGGCACCCAACGCACAGCGATCCGATAGTCCTCAGGCTGAATCCGGATCGTTTGCACTTGGAGGGCTGAAACCGAAGCGAATTCTGGCGACACAGAATGTTGAATTATTCGGTGAACAAATCAGTGGCAAGGCTCGAGAGCAAATGGTTGTCAACTTTACGAGTGACAACGTCGCTCACGGCAATGCCCAGTCGCCTGTAGTTGTTTCGCCGGTATCGTCCGGCGGAATGTCTGGAGGTGTTTCAGGTGAACCAGGAGCCGCTCGGGGATTTACTCACTTCGACGCAGATACACTCGAAGCATACATGGTTGCAGGTGGAGGATCGGAAACCGGACGGCTTTCAAATATCTGGCTGAAGGGAAGTGTTTCAGTCGATCACACCGCGGCCGATACAAACCAGAGTTTTAATGCAACGGGCAATGTCCTGCGGGCAGATACCGGGTTTCTGGCAGAACAACAAATTTCACTCTTCGGCGATCCCGCCGTTGTTGTCAGCACGACTCGACGTATCGAAGGTCAGAGGATTGACATCGATCCCCGTCAGCGTGAAGTCACTGTTGAAGGCAGTGGACGAATTCGGCTTGTGAGCGATCGGGATTTCCAGGGAAGACCACTTCGCAAACCCTCTCCTCTCGACATCTACTGGGGCGACCGTATGTCGTTCGCCGGACGCACTGCTTCGTTCCGGGGAAAGATCAGAGCAGTTATGAACGACGGCGAATCTCATGATATGGAACTCAAATGCGCCGGCATGCTGATTCACTTCGCAGACGACCTGGCTCTGACACAAACCGGAGCGGGCAATTCATTTGAAGCCCGAGCCAGCAGCTCGGGTTCCCCTGCCAGCAATCAAGCGACGCAAAAGCGCCCTGGGATTCGTCAGATTGAGTGTGAGAGTCTGGTTGAAGTGCGTGTTGACCAACTGATTGCCGGTAACATTGACGCTCAGCATGAAGCTCGGTTCTCTGACCTTGTGGTAAATTTGCACACCGGCGAATTTAAGGCAAATGGCCCAGGCTGGATTCGATCAACTCAGCCGGATCGTGGCAACCGAATGAAGGTCGCACCCGGAATCATGGCACGAGCAAATACACCGGTTCGAACGTCGGAGACCGCCTTTGTCTATGTTGATACGGAGTTCATTGGGAATCTGTCAGGGAATCTGAATGATCGAATTGTGAGGCTCAAACAGCACGTCACGGGGATCTTCGGCCCTGTGCGGCATCTTGGCGAACGAATCAATATCAGCACTGTCAGCACTGCGGATCTTCCACCTCGAACCGGAATCCTCAGATGTGAAGAACTGACGATTGCTGCGGTCTCAACCCCGGTACCCGATGAAACATCGTTTACCCTGGAAGCAGACCGGAATGCCCGACTTGAGTCTCAGCAACTCTCCGGCGATGCCGACAAAATCACATACGATCATGTGAAAGAGCAGTTCATCCTCAGAGCGACCCGAGAAAGCCCCGCAACTGTCTTCCATCGTCCCGGAGCCCGTGGTGAAGTTCGAAGCCTCGTCGGACAAAGATTCGAATACTACCCAACTCGCGATCACCTCGTCGCCAACGAAATTATCGGAGTGCAGGCTTCACAATAGGGCAGGCGTCGTCGCAACAAGTCGTAGCTTGGGCATTTTCCTGCCCGAGCACGTCCCTGCCCTGCCGCAGTGCTCGAACCAGCGCGTGGACAAGTCGTAGCTTGGGCATTCCTGCCCGAGCCGCCCCTGCACCGCCGCAGTGCTCGAACCAGCGCGTGGACAAGTCGTAGCTTGGGCATTCCTGCCCGAGCACGTCCCTGCCCTGCCGCAGTGCTCGAACCAGCGCGTGGACAAGTCGTAGCTTGGGCATTCCTGCCCGAGCACGTCCCTGCGCCGCTGCAGTACTCGAACCAGCGCGTGGACAAGTCGTAGCTTGTGTCTGTCCTGAAATGCATGAAACCGTAGAAATCGCGGTCTCAAAAGTTCGTCGCGAGTCTCGAAGTTGGCGTCTG
>JAEUIH010000019.1 GCA_016795105.1 Planctomyces sp. | reverse complement strand
ACCCAATTTCCCCCGCATCCCACTGCCGCTCTTTCGTCGTTAAACTGCCACCCCGGCCTGCACTTGAAATTCAAACCCCAAGCCACTCAGCCATCCGTGTGGTCCGCGTATTCCGTGGTTAAACCGCAGCCCTGCCTGCGACCTCCCCAATCTGCTGGCCTCCCTGAATCTGCTGGACGACAAAGACCCCACTGCCGCTCTTTCGTGCTCGTGCTCAGTGCTCAGTGATCACGGTGCTCGTGCTCGTAATCGATTGCACGTGAAACAGGATTAATGGTGACCCTGCTTGGGTAACTCGTGACAGCATCGCGGCCTGAAGAGCCGAAACAAGCGGAACCGATTACGAGCACCGCTGCGCTGAGCACGAGCACGAGCACGAGCACGAGCACGAGCACGAAGGGTGAAACTCAGGGAGAACGGCGGCTGGCGGGGGTGAGTGATTTCAAATTTCCGCTGAGGTGAGCTTTCAGCGTTCCGGAACATTTTGCAGCGGTTGGAACGTTGGGGCGGAGGTACAGAACCCCGGACTTCTTTGGTACGACTTCAGCCTGAGCTCCGATCGGGAATGGCTGTCCTGCTGTACCATCCGTCATCACCATTCCGACCAATGCACCGAAAGGAGCTTCGGGCGCATGATCCTTTGAAGGATCAGAGGTGGACAATCCCGTTACCGAGACAGTTCCGGTGAGAGTAATCTTATAGTCACCTGCGGCCGTGATCCGAAATGGTTTTCCCTCTTCAACTTCTGCAACTGGATTTCCCCAGCCCCGATTCGTTTCAATTTCCACATCAAGCCCATTCGCCTGCATGATTTCTTCACGAATGATCTGAGCTTTCTGCTTGAGCCCCTGCGCATTCGGATTGATACGTTCGATGCGGCCGAGGATCTCCAGAGACTTATCCTTCTGCCCCTGCTTGTAGTACTCTGAAGCGATCTCCATGTATTCTGTCAGCAGCGATTCCTCAGCCTCAGTTGCTCTTGCTTCGAGCTGTCGTTCGGTCGGCTGGTCTTTCCTATCTCGATCTTTGTCGCGATCCTTATCGCGAGCCCCCTGCGCACACACGGATTGTTGCAGGCAGATCGAGAAAACGGCAATGACCAACACACACTGAACGGGCCAAAGAATCTTCACTCAGGGCGCTCCTTACTGGCCACCGTCAGTGGACGGCGGCGTTGTCACTGCCTTTTCAACTTCGTCCAGCATTTGCCCTCTTCGAAAGGGCTTATACAGCACAGCCTTTAAGCCTTCTTTTCGGGCATTCACAATCGAGTGAGCAGGGTCGTAGCCAAACCCGGTCATCATGATGATCGGCAAATGGCTGTTGATTTTCCTGAGCTCCCGAAAACACTCATATCCATTCATATCCGGCAGCCTGATATCCGTCAGCACAACATCATAGAAATGTGAGCGGACCATCAGCGATGCATCTTTTCCACTGGAAACCGCCTCCACTCGACATCCCATCTGTCCAAGCAGAGTATGAGCGTCTTCGCGGGCAATCGGTTCGCTGTCTACAACGAGAATCCTCTTACCTACGAGCGCTGGTCGAGGAGCACGGGGCGGTGTTCCGGACGGTAGTCCGGTTGCCGGCGCTGCAGACTGAGACACCTCTTCTACCTGGCCGCTGATTCTGCGAGTTGCTGCAACAATTCGCTGAAGACCATCGAAAACGTCAGGGTCGTGACCAATGTAACGTTCCATGATCCAGGTCGCGTCGCGCAGGATTTCGTCAGTTGGTTCTGAGAGCTCCCGTCGCAATCGATCCGAACTGGCAGTCGCTGTCGTCACTTTTTCAGCAACCAGAAGCTGCAGCTGATTCAACGCATTCGCGACAACCCGCCCGAACAAAGCCAGAAATTCAAGGTCACGTTCATCAAATGACAACGTCCCCGGGCTCTCCACGTTAAACGTCCCCAGCACTTTATCGTGCAACATCAGCGGGACCGTGAGTGAGCTGCGAGCATCTGCTGCTCCACACAGGTATCGAACGTCATTCTTCGTGTCGTGGCACAGATAACTGCTGCCACTGTGAGCAACAAAACCGGTGACTCCATTCCCCTCCGGTCTTGCAAACAACTGTCTGGCAGCCGCCTCCGGATCCATCCCAAATTCCAGCAATGGAACCAGCTCTTCAGTCTCCGGATTCAGCAATCGAATCTCAAACGTATCGTACCCCAGAATCTCCTCCGTGAAGTGCAGGATGTTCTCTTTCAGCAGAGTAATTCGATCATCGTGCGACATTCCGGTGACGTCATCCGGGGTCAGGTTCCCAAGCTCGAGTCCGGCTTTGTAGATAGCTTCCTGCTTCTGACGTTCCAGAATCTCAACCGTGACATCCCGAACGGTCATCGCACAGACCGCCTTTTTTCCTCCGGGTACAGCAAGATCACAACGTGAAGCCCTCAATCCCAGCCAGGTTCGATTCGCAACCCTGACGAAATGGCGATTCGCCCCGACTCGGCTGCCAAAGGTTGTCATCGTGGAAACCGCAGCTCGTTCCTGCTCAGAAAGTCCGAGAACGTCGCTCAGTGAACTGCCGCAAATGTTGTCCACCAGCCCAATCATGGTCGCAAACGGGCCATTGTGCCACAGAATACACTGGCGTTCATCAAGAACAACAATGCCATCGGAAATCGCATCCAGCAACCCAAGAGAACTCCATTGAAGATCCGCGAACCTGCGCGCAGAATCTCCAACAAAGAGCAGTGCAGAAGGGGCGTCCTGCAAAGGACTGCCTGTCGAAAGGGTGTCTGCAGCTGTCATCGGAGTGCTCGCAGCGAACTGCGAAACATCTGCGACCTGGCCAGCGGCATCAAGCAGAGTCTGAGCTGCTTCTCCCGCCTGTCCAAACACGAGCAACCGCTGTCGAGTGGCTACCGTCATGTTCCATTCCCTGAAGCCGGGTGTCTCCGGCATGGCCTGCTCGTCATCAACAGGACCACGATATACCAAAAGAGTGAATGCGATTAGAACGCAACGCTACCTATGGAGAAACCCCAACTCGCCCCAAATTGTCCGTGAATCCCCAAGTTCTCAATCCTAACAACAGGAAACTCCTCGAAATCAATTCCAGCCTTTCAGCTCAACCTCGATTTCCAGTTCCTTTGCGTCCGATTCCCGAGGATCTTCAATTGGAATCTGAAAACGCAGCCGATTCCTCAACGCTGAGTTTTGGCGCTGAACTCGCATCCGTACCCGATCTCCAACATCATACTTTCGAAGTGACTCCACAAGGTGATCAAAATCCCGAACTGGCATGTCTTCCAGATGAGTAATCAGGTCGTTCTCCTGAATTCCGGCAGAATGAGCAGATGTCCCGGGACGAACCTCTCCGACCCGACAACCCTGCTCATCGGATACGAAAATATTGTTCGTGATCCCAAGACAGACTCGACCTCGAGCCTGAACTCGTGCTTCCGGGAATGCCCCACGAATCTGATCGATTTCGGTCTCTTTGAGAGGATGTCCGTCAATCAGGTAGACAATCATCCGCACGCCGCCGATCCTCTGAGCTCCTGCCAGCGGACCAAGCCGCTTCAAAAGCTCAATCCCACGCTCACCACCCGTCCACGTCTTGCTGATGTTGATCTGAAGACTTTCTCGATCAAACGGAATGGCACCCAGCGGGACATTATCGATTCCGTTGACATCTCCGCCCCAGAGGGTTGATGGATCAGAGGGAGTAAAAGCAACTCCAAGTTGGCTCAGTTCACGAGTACTGACCAGAATCCTGCGTTCCCAGTTGCGGTCGAGAACACCAGCAGCAGACTCGGCCACCATCCATCGTTCACTGCTCGCCGCACGCTCCAAAGCTTCAGCGGCGGCCGCGGATTTGGCGTCGTCCCCCGAGATCAGTAATGTTTCCAACAGCTGAACAAGTCGCCCCGCAACTTCAGCATCACGACATGTACTCGCCGCTTCCCCAATCTTTGCAACATCCTCCACCCCAACGTTCGTCAATTCTCGAATTGCGTCCTGTCGAACACTAAACTGACGATCCGTCAGCCGTTCCAGCAACGGAGCTAATTGAAGACTCGCCTGAGACTGAACCTGAGACTGAACCTGAGACTGAACCTGAGACTGAACCTGAGAAACATCAGATTCCTGGGTTTCGACCACCGTGTCCCCTGCAACGGGTGCTGCGGCCGCTACACGCACTGCTGCTGCAGAAAGAGCGACTGTGCAAAACGCAGCACTGCACATCGCCCGAAAAGTAACCGTTTTTGTCCGCAGTCCCATGATGAGTACCTGACCAGCCTTCAGATATGAACCAGTCGCTGACATCGAGCCGCCATGATGTTGCTCAACAAGGTTTTGGCCACCAACATCGTCTCGACCGTGAGCAAAATGTCTGTCATGAAACCGGACGTCGAACGTTCTGATCCATCGAAGACTGTCTCTTCCAAAATCAGCGGTCCAGCTCATTTTCTGGATCCTTCCCTGTTTCAAAGCCGGAGCGGCTGTTCCTCGTCGAATTGTCACACCCCCGCACACTTTTCGCAATAGAGAGCTGACATTCGCACCGGAAAATTCAATCCTCTGAAAAAACCCTGAGCAGTCGTTTTGGCCTGAGTTCCTCAGTCCAGGACGCGTGTGCATTGAGAGAATCGGACCCGTTTCATACGCTTCACTCCCAGAACTTCTCCTCAGAAAGGGATTGGCTTCCATGCGTGACCACCGGATCGACAAACTGGCTCAAACTCTGATCCACCACAGCTGTCGCCTTCAAAGCGGACAAAAAGTGCTGATCGAAGCATTTGACCTCCCGGACCCCAGCCTTGTCTGTCGACTGATCGATGAAGTCTATCGACTTGGCGCCACTCCACTGGTTTCATGGAAGTCCAATCAGATCCTTCGCAGTCTTTATAAGAACGCCACCGAAGAGAGCATGTCGCTTCCCGCAAGGTTTGAAGCTGCGGCGATGAGTGAGGTTGATGCCTATATTGGGATCCGAGGAGCTGCGAACTCCAACGAGTTCGCAGATGTGACTGCAGAGCGAATGGACTTGTATCAGAAACACTGGTGGCAGCCAGTCCACATCGATATTCGAGTTCCAAAGACACGCTGGGTCGTGCTTCGATATCCAACGCCTTCGTTTGCTCAGGCTGCCGGTCGCAGCTGTGATGACTTTGAAGACTTTTATTTTGATGTCTGCACAGCGGACTATGCAAAAATGTCGGCGGATCTCCAACCACTGAAGAAACGCATGCTGGCCGCTGACCAGGTTCGAATTACGGCGCCCGGGACAGATCTTACGTTCTCCATCAAAGATATCCCCGTGATTCCGTGTGCCGGAGAGTCAAACATTCCTGACGGAGAGTGTTTCACAGCTCCGGTGAGAGACAGTGTCAACGGCGTGATCACATTCAACACAGCTTCCCGCTATCAGGGGGTTGTGTTTGAGGGAATTCGATTTGAATTCGTCAACGGGAAGATTGTCAATGCAACCTGCAGAAATGCGCCGGATCGACTCAATCTGATTCTGGATTCCGATGAAGGAGCCCGTTACATCGGTGAGTGGTCGTTTGGCACAAACAACCGCATTCTGCACCCGATGCTTGATACCCTGTTCGATGAAAAAATCGGAGGCTCATTTCACTTGACTCCCGGAAATGCTTACGAGGAAGCTGACAATGGAAATCGCAGCCGGGTCCACTGGGACCTCGTCCTGATTCAGCGAGCCGACTATGGAGGCGGTGAAATCTGGTTTGATGGCGAACTGATTCGCGAAGATGGCTTCTTCATTCCTGCGGACCTTCAGCCTCTCAACGAAGGACTTCCATCCTGAGCACAACGATCGCATTCATCCTTTTGGTCGGGCTGATCTTCGTGATCGGCGGTATTCTGTTGCTGCGACTTCATGCGTTCGTGGCTCTCGTGCTCGCTGCCCTCATCGTCTCAACCCTGACTCCGCCTGAACTGATCCTGCGATCCCAGTCCATTCAATATTCGGTGCCTGTTCGGATCCAATCGGCTGCGGACGGCGGATTCGTCCTGACTTCGACACAGGAGATTAACACCCAGCAATCCTGGAGTCTGCTCGGAATCTCAGGAGAGACTGTTCCGCAGACCAGTGAGTTCCGACTCGTCTCCACAGACGTCAGCGGACAATTTCTACTGGCGTCTGGCAGCGAACGTGCAATCGACTTTCTGTGGAAGGGCATCGGTCAGGCCGGCGGAAGCGGCGATTATCTGATCGTCCCGACCAGCAGGCTTGAAGGTGGTCTCAAACTTGCCCGACAGCCGGCGACTCAACGAGTATCCGAAGCTTTGGGAAATGCATGCGGAAAGCTTGCCATCCTGATCGCAGCCGCATCGATCATCGGCACAGCGATGCTGCAAAGCGGTTCCGCCGATCGAATCGTCACCTCGACTCTCGAACGATTTGGCGAACGTGGTGCTCCCTTCGCGTTCGCCGTCAGCGGCTTTACTCTGGCAATCCCGGTGTTTTTCGACACAGTCTTCCTGCTCATGATGCCGCTGGGAATTGCCCTGTTTCGAAAGACAAAGCGAAACTACCTGTTGTCGGTTCTTTCCATTGTCGTTGGTGGAACAATGGCTCACAGTCTGGTGCCCCCGACACCGGGTCCCCTTCTAATCGCAGAAGCGTTTCAGGTGCCCATGCTTTCCATGGTCATTGGCGGAACACTTGTCGGTCTGTTCGGATCTGCTACAGGCCTGGCCCTTGCGTTCTGGATCAACCAGCGGGCTATGCTTGTACCCCCTGATGAACAGGTCGTCCGTCAAATCCAACAGTCAGACGAATCCCCCAAATCTATGCCGGGGATCATCGAAGCACTGCTTCCGGTTTTCCTGCCGATTCTGCAGATGACCCTGGATGCGGGCTTTGACTCAGACACTCGAAGCTGGTCGATCGGCCCTGTTCGTCTCGGCACAGCAGTCAGCGAAACTCTTCATACATGCTGCGAAAAGAGCACAGCAATTATGATCGGCGCGGTCTGTTCGATCGTGACATGGGTTCGATTTCAACGACCGGGCCGCGATGCAATCGCATCACATCTTCAAACAGCCATCACTGGGGCAGGGACCATCATTCTGGTCACGGCGGCTGGCGGAGCTTTCGGGGCAATCCTGCAGCAAACCTCGATCGCTGAGTCTCTCGGAGACCTGCCGATGTCGTCTCCACTGATAATCGTGATCGCTTCGTTTCTTGTCACTGCCGCCGTCCGCACAGCACAGGGATCAGCAACGGTGGCGATGATGACTTCGGCGGGAATCTTTGGCGGGATTGTCACGTCAGGAGCCGCAGGTGTTGATCCACTCTGGGTAGCGCTGGCGGTTGGCTGCGGATCGAAACCGTTTCCATGGATGAATGACAGTGGGTTTCTTGTCATCACCAGAATGTCGGGCATGACAGAATCTGAGGGGCTGCGTTACGTCAGTCCTGTCATGTCCACGGCTGGTTGTGCTGGTTTGGTGGCCATAATCCTGGGCATGTTTGTGCTGGGCCCCTGATTACTCTGAGTGCACACCGAGGTCTGAAAGGACCTCAAATGGTGGCTCATAGGCATTCTGTCCTTCTTCCCGAGACGTGAAGAAGTTAAACAGGTAAACACCGTCAGAACCCTGCGACATTAAAGCGCCAGCAGCCGCGCGATACTCGGCAGCAGACAGGTTTCCTGCACCACTACCTCGAGTGCATTCAATTCCGCCATAGACCGGAACGGTCGTAATTGCCGACTTCCAGGCGTGTATCGGAAGATCACCACGCTCAAAGAGAAACTCGCTCACCGATACAAAATCTACCCATCCTGCTTTTGTCCATCCCGCAACATCACAGCCAATCAATCGTGCCGTTTCCGGAGTCGGAGGCGCCTGACCAAAATTCGACGGAACTCGAACAGATAGTGCATATCGCCTGTTTCGTCGGTCACCCAGTTCGTCGAGCAGTTTTCGAATACGCTCAACAAGAGCATTCATGCGAACAACTCGCTCTTCCGTATTCAGTTCTCTGAAGAATCCGGGAAAGCGATTGAAGTCCAACTCAATGCCGTCGCAGTCGTATCGTTGAACGGCTTCTTTAATCAGTTGATACGTATAGTCTCGAACCTCGTCATGCGTGAAATCCATTGCACCGTCGAGTCGCTCTGGATTCGTCCCCAGCTTCCATTCCGGATGATCTGCCTGAAACTGAGTTCGAAGAAAGTCATTTCCGTGATCATCATTCATCCGGAACGTCAGTAATGCCTCCCGTCCTTTTCGTTTTGACTCAGCCAGCATAATGGCATAAGGATCAACTCCGCGTCTGAAGAAGCTGTCCATGTTCTTAAACCTCTGCTTCTCAGAAGCTGGCCAGCTTTCTCGCTCAGCATCCGTCGAGAGAGTTCCACGCATGGTGCCAACCATTGTTGGGTAATACATCGCCTGAGCATTGATGCAAACAAAGATCGTGTCGACTCGACTTCCCTTGTAGGCCACCTCTTCGATCAGTCTCCTGACATCGTCTTCATTCACATCGACCGGCCCTTTGCTGCCAGCCCTCGTCGAAAGACATGAATCGCCATCAAAGTTATAGAGAACTCTGCGTCGGCGCAGATGACGATCGGCAAAGTCCAGGTATCTCGACCAGTCATACTCTGTAATCTCATGGTCACCGGTTCTCACGTGATATCCAACTGAGACGCCGACGGATGAATTCGTCGGTGGAGTTTCGATGCTGCCAAGGGCCGACTTGCCGAGCAGTTCATAAACGGGGCCTGCATGATATGCAGCGAGAAATTCTCCACGTGGATCAGCCCAGAGATCCTCTTCGGCACTGGCAACGTAAACCGGCCTCGGAGCAATCAGACCAATCAGTTCATGAGAATCCACGGGCAGGTTCGCCTCATTGTTGCCGAATCGCTCATAGTTCCGGCAATACCAGAACCCGGAAAGCGAGAATGAAGCTGCCACAGTTTCGCCGAACCGACGCCGTGCCAGCGATGCTCCGCCCTGACCTGAGTTATTGGATATGGCCATAGCAAATCGCGGATCCTGTGCCGCTGCCCACAGGGCTGTCTTTCCAGTTCGAGAATGACCAAAGACAATAGTCCTTGCATCATCAATCTCGGGATCCGTCATTAGATAATCCTGAACACGGCTCAGCCCCCACGCCCAGGCACCAATCGACCCCCACTCATTCGGGAGAAGCTCCGCACGATTCTCAGACTTCATCACATAGGAACGAATGCCCCCTGACCAGCCATCCGGCGTGAAACGGCAGCCCGAACCATGCGGATCGAGTTCGATATCGCCGCCATGAAAGCAGGCGACTGCATAACCCCGACGCAGAATTGACGCCACCGGCCAGCGATGAGCATGCTCCCCGGCTGAACAATGCGAATTCCGCGAGGGGAGAATTCGAGGGTCCGCCGAGACCCCCTGGTTGCCATAGTTCAGGCCAAGAAAGACTGGCACATCTGTTCCGGAATCCGGTGCCGCGACAGCCGGGATGAACATCAACACATCGATCCAGGGTGCGGCAGCCTGATCAATGGACGTGCCAGCCTGATCAAACAGATGAATTCGCACCTGCCGACAGAAGCCCGTTCCATCTTCGAGTTCAAAATCTGCTACACGGCGTTCCGCCCTCAATGTCGTCTGAATCCGGGGAGTCTGACCGTAGAGGTTTTCAGCAAACGCTTCCAGAATTTCCGGACGGCGAGTCGACCACCATTGTTCGGGTGTCGTAATTTCGCGTCCATCGAAACATATCAGCGGGTTGGGCAGATGATAAGGCGGAACTGCGTCTTCATCGTAGTTCGTATCCGGCGGCTCCTGAGCATCTGCCATACTCGACGACGCCACGATTGCCACGGGCGACATCAGCAGAATCATCACGAGCACACGAACTACAACGAACAAACGGATCAGTGGAAGCAGACACATTGGGGATCGCCCTCCAGATGTTGAGTTCGCCCGCGACCCAATTGGCTGCAGGCGAATGTTCAGCTGCTGGAGTGTTCCGGAAATCTGCAGCCAGCGTCAAGCGTCCGCTGGCAAACGATGATTAGTTCGTCAGGTTTTCCATCAGCTGGATACTGGCTGGGCCGACAAGGACCACAAAGATCCCCGGGAAAATAAACAATACCAGTGGAAAGATCATTTTAACGGCTGACTGCTGAGCCTTTTCTTCTGCCATCTGCCGTCGCTTCACTCGCATACTGTCCGATTGAACTCGCAGTGCCTGTGCTACAGACGAACCGAACTTGTCTGCCTGGATCAGGATCGCCGCAAGAGCTCGCACGTCATCAACCCCGGTACGGACTCCGAGATCATGCAGAACTTCTCGACGAGGCTTCCCCATCTGCAGGTGCATATTTGCCATAGAGAGTTCCGAGCACACTTCAGGAGATCCATCCATCATTTCCTCGGAGACTCGACGCATCGCTGCGTCCAAACCAAGCCCGGCTTCCACGCAGACGACCAGCAGGTCCAGTGCGTCCGGAAGCTGGAGAAAAATCTTCCCCTGCCGATCAGCTCTTAAGATTGCCAGACCAATCTCCGGAAGGTAGAAACCAAGGCCGGCACCAAAGACCAGTGACATCCAGGAATTTGAACCTGGAGTCGACATCAGATAGCTGTAACCACCACCAAACATCAACCCCGTGAACAGCGCAATTACCTTAATCGCGAGGAAGTTGCGAGAAGCATTCTGATTATTAAAGCCCGCATTGGCGAGGCGAATCTTGAGATGACTCTGTTCAAGCTCGCTCTTGGACTCCAGCGCTTTCGATAGCGCTGGCGCTGCGCGTTCGATCATGGAACTGACGGCCGTCGACTGCTGAGAACTTGATTCTCGACGTTGTCTGGCAAACGGGTCCTTCATATCCGCCAGGCGCTCCGAAGCACGAGACTCCTTGCGTCCAAACATGGACATCAGAGCCCAGACTCCGCCGGTAAAGGCGATGAATGTCGCACCCAGAACAAGATATTGAGATTCCATATTGGAAAGTCCTGCTGATGACAATTCCCAAACTCAGACCGTGATGGATCAGGCTTTGATGAATCAGACCTTGATATCAACGATTTTCTTAATCACAAGAGCCCCGATGACCTGCATAAAGATGGCGGCGTACATCATCTTCTGTCCGGTGGGATGCGTGAACAGAACCATCACGTAGTCGGGGTTGATGTAATACACCGCAAAGAACAGAGCGACCGGAAGAGCCATCAGCACGATTCCGCTGATTCGACCTTCTCCGGTCAACGCTTTTACCTGCCCAAGAATTTTGAAACGTTCGCGGACGAGGTAGCTGATCTTGTTCAGAATTTCGGCCAGGTCACCCCCGGCCTGCCGCTGGATTGCAACCGCTGTAACGAAGAACTTCAGGTCCACGTTCGGTATGCGCCCCAGCATGTTTCTCAGAGCTGCGTCAATTGGAATTCCAAGATTCTGTTCATCGTATGCTGTTCGAAACTCGGCGGAAATTGGCGCCGGCATCTCAGTGGCCACAACGTTAAGACCGGAAGAAAGACTATGTCCTGATCGAAGAGCACGGGCCATGAGTTCCAGTGCATCGGGCAACTGCTTTTCGAAGCGACGAAAACGAGAACGTCGACGCATCAGAAGCCAAAGAAACGGCATGAAGAACCCAAAGATAGCTCCAATCGGAATCAGCGGTCCTGGTGCGCGTGCAATGATTGTTAACACGCCCCCCAGTGCGGCCGTCCCCCCGCAAACCCCAAGAAAGTGTTCAATCTTGACCGGTGAATCAGCCTGCCGAAAGAACATCGGCAACTTTTGAAATCGCCCGACGACCGCAGCAGCAAAACCGTTTGCAGTCTGCATCCCGTCTCGCACCAGAGATTCTGTAATTTCCTTCTTCGACGGACCGACGGCTCGTCCGGTAAACGCTGCGAGCCTTGCTTCCAGCTGAGTATCTGAATTCCCCTGGAAGAATTGCGCAATTCCGAACACAAAGGCCAGCACACCAATAAAGGCGGCACCCATGATCAGATAGCTTGCTTCCATTTTGATCTCCCGTTCATTCGGGGCTCTCCCGACATTAAGTACACATCCAGTTCACATTCCAAATCCCTGCCACTCCGCTGCGTCCAGTTCAGCCGCACATCCTGTTTTGGGCCTCACATGTCCTGTTCAGCCAAACTCTAAGGCGTTCTCATCGTGCGCTGAGCAAACAGTCCGGCTGGCAGACGAATTCCGGAGGATTCCAGTTGTTCGATGCACTTCGGTCGAACTCCGGTCGATTCGAAGTGACCAAATGCCTTTCCGTCTTCCCGGATTCCGTCCTGAACGAATCGGAAGATATCCTGCATCACGATCGTCTCACCTTCCATACCCACCACCTCGGTGATATAGGTTACCTTTCGAGGTCCTCCCTGAAGTCGGTTTGCCTGAATGATCAGGTGGACGGCGGAAGCAATTTGCTTACGAATTGCTGCCAGCGGCAGTTCAATCCCGCTCATGTTGATCAGGGTCTCAATTCGAGAGATCGCATCACGAGGATTGTTCGCGTGGACAGTTGTCAAAGATCCGTCGTGTCCAGTGTTCATCGCCTGAAGCATGTCCAGCGTTTCACCGCCTCGACATTCGCCGATGATAATTCGGTCGGGCCGCATTCGCAGTGCATTCTTAACGAGGTCGGTCGCAGTCACGCGTCCCTTACCTTCGATGTTCGGTGGCCGAGTTTCCAGGCGAAGAACGTGTTCCTGCTGAAGCTGAAGTTCAGCAGCGTCTTCGATTGTGATAATTCGATTTTCGTTGGAAATGAAACTCGACAGTGTATTCAGCAGCGTTGTTTTACCGGAACCAGTACCTCCGCTGATGATCATGTTCAGACGAGCTTTCATACCGCCTTCAAGGAACATCACCATTTCAGGAGTAAACGCACCAAACTTGAGAAGGTCTTCCAACGTCAGTGGATTCGAACCAAATCGACGAATTGTCAGAGAAGGTCCATCAAGAGCCAGTGGCGGGATGATCGCATTCAGTCGAGAACCATCGGGGAGTCGAGCGTCAACCATCGGAGACGTTTCATCAACTCGACGGCCGACCTTTGAAACAATTCGGTCAAGAATCTGCAACAGGTGATCATTGTCACGAAATGTCACATCCGACTTCTGAATTCGGCCACCCTTTTCAATAAACACGTGCTTGGGGCCGTTGATCATAATGTCGGCCACACCCTCTTCCTTCAGCAGGATTTCGAGTGGACCAAATCCGAACGCCTCATCGAGAACCTCTTCTACCAATCGTTCACGCTCGGAACGATTCAGCATCGGATTTTCAGTATCGCACAAATGCTCCACAACAACCCGAATCTCGCGACGGAGGGACTCTCCTTCCAGCTCCGAGAGTCGAGTCAGATCGAGTTTTTCGACAAGTTTGCCGTGGATGTGTGACTTGAGTGCTTCAAAGTCGTTGCTGTTTGAACGGGACGACGACTTAATCGGGGCAACCATTCCAAAACGCTCCATTCTCTGGTGTACGCGGGACTGCCGATCGTATTCACGAGTGACGGCCAGCCGAGGACCAATTGGTCCGCGATCTCCGCAGTCGTTCGGCAACTACCTGTCTGCACAATAGGTCACAGAAAAGGTGCGTGACGGAGGGAATGTTCAGGAATGTTGCACAGTGGAGACAAACGCAGCAGAAACAAGGCGTTCGATTGCAGTGATTCTAAGGATTCTGCAGGACAGGTGACGCAGAGCGCTGCACTGCTGCCGACTCGAAACGCTTTCGGAAATCTTCCATGCGACGCCGATTCAGTCCCATGTCGGAGTAGCCCACTCGAGAGGCCGACCGAAAATGAATTCGCCCCGATTCCGCATCCAGCAGAAATTCCACATCGTCCACAAATCGAAAAAAAGCAGTCTTGAATTCCACATGCAGATAGCCGTCTGTTTCCGTAATGATCGTCGCTTCGGAATTCGCTTCAATCAACGACTTCAGACGACTCCAGGCGATTCCCGCATCTTCAGAATACATCAACGGCTCCATCCAGTGTTCACGACTGGAACACTGAGTACAAACACAGTTTGGAGACTCGGGACATTCTGCAAGTCGCCCCCCCTGCACACCCAGACCTCCCGGCATTTTTGCGGTGAAGCTCAGGGCAAACATGCTGACCATCCAGACGATCAGCACAATGGCCGGAATCAACAGCATTAAAGACACGCGGGATTTCCTCATGGAAACAATTCTCTATACGAAGACCTGAGAAGCCTGTTCTTTCCGCGGATCGAGCCGGAAATTAACCGGGCTTCCTTCCGGAGTCCTCGACAAGTGTATGGCTCGCGGTACACTGATCGCATCTTCCTCTGCCCGAAATTCCCGGATTCGTCACGATGTTGAATCAAAAACTGGCCCTCGCATCCCTCGTATTCTGTGGCTTCGCATTTTGCAGCATCGCTGGCTGTGGCGGTTCCACAAATACGCATTGCCCTGTCATGGGGAACGAAGTCGTACCGGACCTGACCGTTCAGTGGAACGGAAAAACAGTGGCCTTCTGTTGCCCACCCTGTCTGGACGAATGGGAGAAAATGACAGACGAAGAACGCCAGAAGGCTCTTGATAACCCTCCCGCAGGACAGCACCACGAATGAAACAATCAGCGATCGCACCCCCGGTTGTGAACGAGCGACTGGTATCCCTGGATGCGTTTCGCGGGTTCATCATGATGATGCTGGCGGCGACTGGATTCGGGATTGCCAACTTTTCAAAACTCCCTCCAGATTCGCCTGTCTGGGCAACCGACGCCGATGGTTTTCTCGCCAGACAGCTTTTCAACTACGACAGCTGGCAAACTCTTGGATTCCACTTTGACCATCCCCGATGGATCAGCATCTTTGGGACGATGGGCGTCTCGTTCTGGGATTTGATCCAGCCCTGCTTCATGTTTATGGTCGGCGTCTCGATGCCGTATTCCTATAAACGCCGAGAACAAAACGGTGAGTCAGAGAAACGCCGTGCTGCTCACGCGATCCTGCGATCCATAGTGCTGGTTCTCATCGGAGTATTTCTCTCATCGACGGATGCAGTACGGACCAACTGGATATTCCCCAACGTCCTTTGCCAGATCGGACTCGGCTATTCCTTCGCTTATGCCGTCATGCGAATCTCAGAGCGTGCCAGTCAGGACGATCGGGGGAACAGGTCCCTGACAAAACAGTCAGCCATACTGTGGGCCGGAATTCTGCTTGTCCTTGGATCCAACTGGTTGTTCTTTTCACTCAATCCACCCCCATCCGACTTTGATTATACAAATCTTGACACAGATTTAACGCCAAAAGCGGGAGAAGTCTTCACCGAACGGTTTGCTCCCTGGTCAAAGAATTCAAACGTTGCTCACCGTTTTGATATGTGGCTCCTGCCCAGGCTCCGATCACCGCAGGTGGCCGACGCCGCAGCAAAATCCCCAGGCATCTTCAGCAAAGTCCTGTTCTCGAATCCCGCTGCATGGACGCACAATCGCGGTGGCTACACAACACTAAACTTCTGGCCTTCGATCGCCACAATCCTCCTTGGAGTCATCTGCGGACAACTGCTGATCTCACCGGGAACTCGATGGGTAAAACTCGGGATCCTGTTCAGCCTGGGCCTGACTTGCCTGATCCTTGGTCTGGCAGGAAATCAGTGGCTGTGCCCAATCGTAAAACGTATCTGGACTCCGTCATGGGCACTGTTCAGTGGCGCTTATGCCATTTGGTTCCTTGCAGTATTCTATCTGCTGTTTGATTTGCTTCCGCTTCGCAAACTCGCTTTCCCGCTGGTTGTTGTGGGCACAAATTCCATGCTGATGTATCTGCTTGGACAGCTGTTTAATGGCTGGACAGCAGACAAAATCGTCCGTATCCACCTGGCGGGAATTCTGGAAGCTGTCTTTGGACCGGATGTCCTGAATATGGACCTGTGGGGCCGACTCACTGTTCCCACTCTTGTATTCCTCATGTACTGGCTATTGGCACTTTGGCTTTATCGACAGAAGATCTTTCTGCGAGTCTGACATCGAACGCGTCAGGGCAAGCCTTCATCCCATCGAGACAATCGGCACAGATCACTGCCAATGACAAAATCTCTACAGGCTTTTGGACGCAATTCATAGTGACGGCACAGTCCCGTCAGTTCATCGAGCCAGACACAGGGGAGCAAGTCAAATTCCTGCCCGGCTGCAATGCGAGCGGCAACAGCTTCAAGCAATTCCTCCGGCACATCGAGCGCAATAGACTCTCCCGGTTCAAACGGTGGAATGGGCGTGCGCCGACAGCAGGCACAGCAACCGGAACACGATTCAATCAGGGGAAGGCTCGCCATAGAGTCTAACCCGCAATCTCCCGATTCTTCAGCCACGTATCAATTGCCAGCATCAACGCAGACAACTCATGGTTACTTGCGGTTGTATATGCGCCACCATCGAGGGAACCGGGAGTCGAGAAATTCAGAAGCGGATTTGCCTGCATGGATCGATCCGACTGGATCGTGCCGCATGACGCATGCACCTGCCGCAGGCCGGTCCTGGTTAACAGATCTCCCACATTACCGGATCGAATTCCCGATCCCGGAAGAATTTCGATCTGCTCACCTGCAAGCTCAGCCAATTCCCGGATTCGCCCCGCTCCCTCGACTGCCGTTCGAGCTCCGCCGCTTGTCAAAATCCGATCCCACCCAAGCTCGATCATTTTGCGAACTGCTTCACGCTGATCCCGCACCACATCAAATGCCCGATGCAGAACCAGCGCCGTTCTGGGAACTGCGTTTCTGAAACGATCGCATTGAGCTTCATCAAGTTCACCGGAAGGAAGAAGAAATCCAACCGCGATTCCATCGGCTCCCATGTCAATCAAGGCGGACGCATCATCGACCATCACTCGAAACTCTGATTCGGAATAACAGAATCCACCTTCACGAGGTCGGACCATCGCGATGATCTCCCCCTGAAAGATTTGCCTTGCCGATTTGACCAGACCGGCTGCTGGTGTAAGCCCCCCCAGCGGCAAGGCTGAATTCAATTCAATTCGCTGAAGCCGAAATGCTTCAGCCACTTCAACATCCGTCACACCACCCACACACAATTCAACAAGAACTTCCGGGGCCGGGGGGTCCGGGATCAGATCCGGAGCATCGATTTCCGAGGTGTTCATCGCAGCACCACTTTCAACAGGAGAAAACCGGCACGACACCCATTTTGTGACTCGCAGCCGATTCTCATACTTGTATAAGATGTCCTGAATCGTCGGTGTTCGCAAGGCACTCGCGACAACTACTTCACTCGGAGTCATTTCCGGCTTCTTTCAAACTGTTAATCGGCACACGACATGGCATCGAATCGTCGCATTGCGGTGATTGGACTTGGACGATTTGGAACTGCTCTGGCTCGCAGACTCGCTCTGCACGGCGTTGAAGTCATCGCCATCGACAACGATCCGGAACTGGTGCGGGAAATCAGCGACGAAGTGGCGCTGGCAGTTCGTCTGGATTCGACGGATGAATTGGCTCTGCGAAGCCAGGAAGTTGATCAGGTCGATGCATGCGTCGTTGCGATCGGGGAAAACTTCGAAGCGGCTTTGCTCACCACCGTCATTTGCAAGAAGAACCTGGGAATCCCTCAGGTGATCTGCCGAGCTCAAACAAGGTTTCACGCACAAATCTTCAGTCAGATTGGTGCCGACGAAGTCATTCAACCTGAACAAAATGCCGGAGACATGCTCGGTCGTCGCCTCGCACATCCACGGGTCAACGATTACATCACTCTTGGTGAAGGCTTTACCGTTGTCGAACTCGAAGCACCTGCGAAGTTCGTCGGAAAAACAATCCGGGAAATTGACCTTCGCTCCGCATGGTCCGTCAATCTGATTGCAATCCAGAGAGAAACCGGGCGCGCGCCCCGGGATGACAATCAGGATGGTGTCATGTCAACAAAATTGATCAGCGTTCCTCTTCCGGAAGATCGAATTCAGGTCAGCGACGTCCTGTTCCTGGCCGGCTCAGAAGAAGCGCTCGCACGACTTCCACAATAGCTGCTATCACGCGGCAAATCGCTGTCATGCGGCTGATCAAAGACCGCACAGGCGACATGTCCTCCGAACCCCAGCGAAAGTTTCATAACCCGATCGACCGAAACACCCCGTTGATGCTCCCTCACCAGCGGCAGAGTCAAACGTTCATCCATGGCAAACAGGTTTGCTGAAGCAGGCAACACCTGATCTCTCATCGCCAGAATAGTAAGTCCTGTTTCAACACTTGATGCTCCTCCCAACAGATGCCCGATCTGCCCCTTGAAGCCTGAACAGGGAGGGATTGCATTCTGAAAGCAATGCTTCATGCCAAGCCCTTCCGCCAGATCGTTGCTCTCTGTTCCCGTTCCGTGAAGATTGACATAGTCCACCGGTCGCTTGTCCGACAACGCCTGCAGTGTGCGAGACAACAGCTCTGCCACAACCGATCCGCTGGTGTCTATCTGTGTCATCCCCGTTGAGTCCGACAACCAGCCTCCCGCGGAGAGTCTTGCGAGAGGCCGAACACCGCGTCGACTCGCTGAAGATTCTGACTCGAGAATCAGAACGCCCGCACCTTCACCGATCGCAAACCCATCTCGATCCCGATCAAAAGGACGACAGGCACTGGCAGCCACCGGATGTCGCGATGTGACCCGCAATCGATGAAAAGAAGATAACACCGATGCTCGAATCGCTGCGTCTGAACTCCCGGCAATGCAAACATCGCACTGCCCGGATCGGATGGCCAGAGCGGCCTGAAGAATGCTGATCAGGCCTGTGGCACAGGCGGCCACAGGGCATGCCATAAACGCCTTGACTTTTGTCATTGCCGCCATTGCCCGAGTTGCAGAATCTGTCTGGGCCGAATACCACCACATATCACCCAGTTGCCGTTCCTGGGACTCGTCCATTGATACGCCGTCTTCGGAAGGCGTCAGAAGCCGCTCAATGGAACGCAGCCCTCCCTTGCTCGCTCCATAAGTGCAACCAGTGCGGTAGTGTTCCCCAACGTTGAGTGGCAATCCCGCCTGCTGGAGAGCTTCATGGCAGGCCAGGAGTGACATGGCGACCACAGGGTCCAGCAACTTACCAGAAACTGTGCACGGCGCAGAAGGCCTCAGATCACTGAGCCTCTCCAGACGAGTCAAGACTTCGGAGTGATCAACTGGAGCACCAAACAGACGCAGCTGTGCAATCTGCTGCAATTCACTGAAGTGATCAACTTCTCCCGATCCCAATTGCCGGATCGCCAACTTCGATGCCAGCAGATTCGACCATGTTGTTTCACGATCAAAGCCGAGCGGGGACACAAGTCCGATTCCGGAAATGACAACGCGAGGAACATCGCGGTCACCCTGATCAAACGAAATCACACCCCACCAGCCTGCTGAAAACTTCGTCCCGGGAAAAATGCACGCTCCGGAGATCAATTTGTCCGAAGTCTCGCATAGATTACCGCTGAATCCGCAAATTTTCTGATGTTCATCGCCGGTTTATGCTGACTTCCGAGAAATCTTCACGATCAGCACGGTATCCCGCATTCCATGTGCGGTAAGGAGTTCGATTGATCATGGCTCGCCGAAAAAAAACAATCCTGAAAGGATTTCAGCGTTCTACCGGCGTTGGTGCCGTTCCAGGAACAATTTCGGCGCCCGCACAGGATGCTGCCTTTCAAATCATCCGCCTGCAGTACACGAAAGAGGAGGTCATTGAAGAACAGTTGCCTGATTTCCTCGCCATTCGAGCTCCTCAGACAGATAAGTGGACAACGTGGCTGCAGATTCACGGCCAGCCGAGCCCGGCAGTCCTTGAACGCCTCGCCTCCGAATTTGGCATCCATCCGCTCGCTCTCGAAGACGTCATTAACACGCACCAGCGATGCAAGGCAGAAGATTACGGAAATCACCTGTTCGTGGTAGCTCGAGTCCCCGTTTATCGCGAAGACACTCACCTCAACACCGAACAGGTCAGCCTGTTCATTGGTCGTGGTTTTGTAATTTCGATCTCGGAGAACAATAATCCCTTCGGCCCAGTCCGTGATCGAATCCTCAGACATGGAGGCCGGATGAGAGAACTCCCGGCCGATTACCTGGGATACGCACTCCTCGACCTGGTCACCGACAACTACTTCCCGGTCATCGAAGAAATTGGGAACCGTCTCAATGCTGTCGATGAATCGCTGGAGCTTCAGGGAACTGATGGACAGCGACATGAAATCCGCTCTCTTCGCAGCGATCTGCTGCTGCTTCGCAAGACCATCTGGCCTCAGCGTGACGCCCTCGCATCCATGATGAGGGATGACTGCGAGCTCATTTCAGATTCGACTCGAACCTACCTGCGAGACTGTTACGACCACACGGTTCAGATCATTGATGTCATTGAAACTTACCGCGAACTCTGCGCTGACCTCCGCGACTTTCATCTTGCAGAGATCTCATATCGCAGCAATGAAGTCATGAAGACCCTGACAATCATCGCGACCCTGTTTATGCCACTCAGTTTCATCGCCGGATTCTATGGCATGAACTTTCATTACATGCCGGAACTGCAATGGGTGTTCGGTTATCCGACAGTCATTTTCGTGATGGCCACCGTTGCCGCGTCTCTCGTCACATGGTTCTGGAGAAAAGGCTGGCTAAAGCTCTGAACTTTGCGGGAAATTCTTATATTTTGCGAGAATTTCGTGCAACATCCGGCGAGGATTGAGTGTCTGCTGGAGACTTGATTCATTCGCTGATAGCCTACCCCTGCAAAAGGGGCGTGCGCTCCTTGTTTTCCTATGAAATTTTGGTTTTTACGCTCATGCTGGAAACAACAGGTCCGGATTTTTCCAGGGCAGAACTGATCCCTGTGATCGCTCAGGACGCCGAAAATGGCGATGTCCTGATGATGGCATGGATGAATCAGGAAGCCTACGAAGAGACCCTTCGAACTGGCAAAGTCGTCTACTACAGTCGCAGCCGCAAAAAATTGTGGCGCAAAGGCGAAGAAAGCGGCAACGTTCAGGAACTGAAAGCCCTCTACTTCGACTGTGATGCGGATACCCTGCTCGTTAAGGTCCACCAGATTGGTGGTGCTGCATGCCACGAGGGTTTCCGCAGCTGTTTCTTTCGACGCGTTGACCCTTCAACACGCAGTGTAACTGTCGAAGGCGATCGTGTTTTTGACCCTAAAGAAGTGTACAGGAAGTCCTGATCCATGCCAGATCGCGTTCTTAAGCTCGGTATCCCGGCCGGTAGCCTCCAGGAAGCCACCGCGGCTCTTTTCAGCCGAGCCGGTTACAACATCAAATTCGCTTCTCGCTCGTACTTCCCCACCGTCGACGACGATGAAATTGAATGCATGCTGATTCGCGCCCAGGAGATGGCTCGATACGTCGAAAATGGAATCCTCGATGCGGGCATCACTGGCCGCGACTGGGTGATGGAAACAAACGCAGATGTCCATGAAGTCTGCGAACTGGTGTTCTCTAAAGTCAGCCGACGACCTGTTCGATGGGTCTTGTGCGTCCCGGAAGATTCTCCAATTCGCTCCGTTCAGGATCTTCAGGGCAAACGAATTGCCACAGAAGCCGTTGGGCTCACAACTCGCTACCTTGCTCAACACGGCGTGACAGCGGACGTCGAGTTCTCCTGGGGTGCAACGGAGGTCAAACCGCCAAGACTTGCCGATGCGATTGTGGAAGTCACAGAAACAGGCAGCTCACTCCGAGCAAATAATCTCCGAATTCTCGACGAAGTCCTGCAAAGCACAACACGCCTGATTGCGAATCGAACGGCCTACTCGGATGTCTGGACTCGCAATAAAATTGACAACATCGCTCTGATGCTCCAGTCCTGTCTTCAGGCCGAAGGGAAAGTTGGACTGATGATGAATGTTCATAAAGATCAGCTGGATGATGTGATTCGAATCCTCCCAGCGCTTCAAACCCCAACAGTGTCACACCTCTCAGACAAGACCTGGGTGGCAGTGAACACAATTGTTGATGAAAACATCGTCCGCAAAACCATTCCTCAGCTGAAGGCCGCAGGAGCCAAAGGGATTGTCGAATACCCCATCAGCAAGATCATCGAGTAACCTGCTGATGACGGATTCTGCTTCTGCCGATGTTCAGCATGTCCTGAAAGTCGGCGGAAGTCTGCTCGACCTGCCAGATCTCAGTTCGCGGATTCTTGCCCTGATTCATCACCAGAATCTCCAGCGATGCCTGCTGGTGATTGGTGGTGGTGCCGCTGCAGATGAAGTTCGTCTTCGTCAGAAAGTGGATCACTTCGACGATGTGACAGCTCACTGGTCCGCCATTGATGCCATGTCTCGCAACGCACATGCCTGGTTCAGCGATGCAGCCGGCTTTTGTATCGCAGAGAACCGAGGCTCTCTGACGTCCATCTTTCGTGAACAGCCCCCGCAGGTCGCCGTCGTCGACGCAACTCCGTTTCTCCAGTCAGAAGAACTCGGACTCCCCCCGGCAATCCCCAATCTTCCACTTAGCCCCTTACGTTGCCTTCCAGCAAACTGGTCAATCACCAGCGACTCCATCGCCGTCTGGATCGCAATAAGACTCAACGCTTTAAATGTCTGGTTTCTAAAGTCCTGCGATCCAGTCGGTGAAACCATCGAAGATGCGGTGAATGCAGGCCAACTCGACCCAGGTCTCCTCAGTTTTGAGCTGCACCCAAATTTCCTCCGCTGGATTAATCTGCGATCTGTCTGATCTGTCTGATCTGTCCGATCTGTCTGATCTGTCTGATCTGTCTGATCTGTCTGATCTGTCCGATCCGTCCGATCCGTCCTCAGTTCGACAAAACATCGATTGTCAAAACGGAACTTCGTGCCAAAATGGCACAAGAGGGTTGTCGAAAACGCGATATTGGGATTGACGATAGCAACTCTAAAATGGTCCCATCCGCCTGAGCAGACTGAAATCTCCCCAAGGGTCGTCCCGTGACACGCATGATCATCAACATCCTCACAACTCTGACCTTCGTGGTCCACGTTGTCCTGGGGTGTTGTACTCATCATGATCACACGGAGACACAGTGTGCTGTGCACCAGCATTCCGACCAGCTTGCTCGACCCCTGGCAAATACCAGTACCTGCTGTGCTCATCATCATGCACGTTCCGGAGATTTCAGTCCGCTCGATCACCACCCTACTTCCCATAACGGTGATCCTGATGCAGGCTGTCCCCCCGAGGACTGTACTCCCGAGAGTTGCGCAGATAACCACTGCTGGTATGCAACTGATCGATCTGTAACAACCAAGTCGCTTCCGTCACTTCTGCCCCTCTTTGCAGTGGACTGTATGTTCATGACTTCTGATGAAGTCACTGAACAGCATTCCAGAGGGTCATCCATCCGGTTCGCAGATGCTCTCTGCGTTCGGGCGCCTCAAATGCGCGCCCGGTTGAGTTCCTGGCAGGTCTAGTCAGCTCGGCAGAACCTTGGTTCTGTACGCGTTTGCTGTGCTGACTTCTCAACAGTGAATTCCATCTCTCCGTGAATGATCCGGGTGCCCCAATGACTTCCAGGAATCCAGTGCCTCGTTCGAGCTTTGTGATAAAACTCATACTTGCCGTCTCCGTTTCAGCCGGTGCTGCTGCAGCAATTTTCTGGTGGCCCGCACTCCGGCAATGGACAAACTCTGCATTCGGCAGGGCAACCGAGTCTGCGATGGTATCAGTAGACGGTCATGATGACGATGCCGGCGAAGGAAACCATGCAGATGATGAGCATGAGGGACATGCGCATAAAGCGCACGATGAAGGGTCTTCGCTGGAACTTTCCGCTGCGGCTCGCAGGAATCTCGGCTTGACCCCCGAATATCTTCAGCCGGTCCGACTTTCAACGTATCGAAAAACGATTACTGTACCCGCAATTGTTGCTGGACGCCCAGGAAGAACAGAAGTTGAGGTCTCGACGCCACTCACCGGAGTTGTGACCCACGTGCATGCGGTTGCCGGGGAAGCTGTCACACCAGGAACTCTGCTCTTTGAGATTCGCCTCACTCATGAAGAACTTGTGACCGCTCAAACCGAATTCCTCAGGACGCTCGGTGAACTGGATGTCGAGAAGCTTGAGATTACTCGGCTTGAGGCCATATCCGAAAGTGGTGCAATCTCTGCGAGAACGCTGCTGGATCGCAAATACTCCCGCGACAAACTGGAGGCTAACATCCGAGCCCAGCGTGAAGCACTCAAACTGCACGGCCTTTCGGATCGACAAATCGATGAGATTGCTCAGGAGAAACGACTTCTTCGCAGCCTGCTCGTCGTCGCTCCGGAAACCGATGAACATGATCACGAAGAAGAACTGAAACTGAGTGGCGAGACAGTGATTCCTGTCTCGTATCACCAGATCGACGAAGCACACGCCGATACAAATCCATTGATTGTCGGCGAACTTGCCGTTCGCAAGGGGCAGGCGGTTGCTGCCGGTGACAAACTGTGCGTTGTCTCTGACCTTGAAAATCTCTTCATTGAAGGGCACGCCTTTGAGCAGGACGGCCCAGCGATTACTCAGGCGATTGACAAACAGTGGACGATTACGGCCGTGTTCCCGGGTTCGGATGGTGATCAGATCGTTTCAGATTTGCCGCTTGTCTACATCGACACCGAAGTCGACCTGAATTCCCGCTCTCTGTCTTTCTTCGTCGATCTTCCGAATACAAAAACCCGCGATGTAAAGAACTCGCAGGGACAGCGTTTCGTTTCGTGGAAGTACCGCCCCGGACAGAGACTTCAGCTTCAGGTCCCGGTCGAAGAATGGCCCGATCAGATCGTTGTTCCCGTCGATGCTGTGATTCGGGAAGGCGCCGACTGGTATGTGTTTCAACAGAATGGAGGTCACTTCGATCGACTAGCCGTTCACGTCAAACATCGCGATCAGCGATTCGCCGTTATTGCAAATGACGGAGCAATCTTTCCGGGTGACGTGATCGCTCTTCGTTCTGCACATCAGATGCAGATGGCACTCAAGAACAAGTCAGGTGCTGGCGCCGACCCGCACGCAGGTCACTCACACTGAGAAGACAACTCCACGAAAGAAGTGGCGTTGTGAATTGAGTGTGACTCCAACAGCTTGTCGTCCGACCTGAATCCCTGACTCATCTGAGGCCATCATGTTAAATGCCATTATCCGATTTGCTTTGCAACAGCGACTGCTGGTGATTGTCTTCGCAATGTTCCTGACGGCGTTTGGAACGTGGAAGGCAATCCAAATGCCCATTGACGTATTCCCGGACCTCAACCGTCCCCGAGTTGTCATCATGACGGAAGCGCCCGGGATGGCCCCGGAGGAAGTGGAATCGCTGATCACGTTTCCTCTGGAAACCGCCATGAACGGTGCCAACGGTGTTGAGGTCGTACGCAGCTCTTCGGGCGTCGGAATCTCTGTCATTTACGTGGAGTTCGCCTGGGGTACGGATCTGTATATCGACCGTCAGGTTGTTGCTGAACGGCTCCAGATTGTTCAGGATCGACTTCCTCCGGGTGTCTCACCACAACTGGCTCCGGTTTCTTCAATTATGGGTCAGATCGCAATGCTCGCCATGTGGAGCGATGATCCTGAGGTCACACCCATGGAACTTCGCACTTCCGCAGACTGGGTTGTACGACAGCGTTTGCTGACAATCCCAGGCGTCTCTCAGGTCTTCACCATGGGCGGTGACAGAAAGCAGTTTCAGGTGCTCGTCGATCCCGAAGCGATGCTTCGATATGGAGTCACGCTCACACAGATCGAACAGGCCGTCGTTCAAACCAATGAAAATGCAACCGGTGGCTACCTTGACCGCCAGGGCCCCAACGAACTTCTCGTCCGTTCTCTCGGTAGAATTCAGTCGATCGAAGATCTTCAAAACACCGTTGTGACGATTCGCGAAGGCAGGCCGGTCGCACTTGCTCAGGTCGCGGATGTCAAGGAGGCGGCGCAGGTAAAGCGAGGCGATAGTACCGCGTTCGTTCGACGTGACTCAAAACTCTCTGCGGACGGGACAACTACCGAATCGGTCTCCGACCGAACCAACAACGCGTCGGTCTCCGACCGAACAAACACTACATCCGTCGCCGATCAGTGGAGCGGGGGGCCGGCTGTGGTCCTGACTGTCAATAAACAGCCGGGCGCCGATACCCGGCGTGTCACAGATGCAATTCTCAAGGCTGTGGAAGAACTGAGCCCGTCACTCCCCTCAGGAACCCGTATCAGCCCCGTCTATTCTCAGAAGACGTTCATCGATCGAGCGATCCACAACGTTGTTGATGCACTCAGAGATGGCGGAATTCTGGTTGTGATCATTCTGTTCCTGTTTTTGTTCAATGTTCGCACAACATTCATCACGCTGACTGCCATCCCTCTTTCTCTGGTGATGACTGCGATTGTGTTTTCCGTATTCGGAATTTCCATCAACACGATGACTCTGGGTGGACTGGCTGTAGCCATCGGAGAACTGGTTGATGATGCTATCGTCGATGTGGAGAACATCTTTCGTCGACTGCGAGAGAATCGTAAACTCAGTCAGCCGCTTCCTCCACTGCTGGTCGTGTTTAGAGCCAGCACAGAAGTGCGGAACTCGATTGTTTACAGCACGATGATTGTTGTACTGGTCTTCATCCCGCTGTTCGCTCTCGACGGAATGGAGGGAAAACTGTTCGTTCCCCTCGGACTGGCGTATATCGTCTCGATTCTGGCGTCACTGATTGTGTCGCTGACAGTGACACCAGTTCTCTCATACTGGCTGCTGGGTAACCAGACGAGTCATGAAGAGAAGGACGGCTTCATACTGCGGTCGCTCAAATGGGTGGCGAATCGCGTGATCCGGTTCAGCCTGCACTACCCGGTTCTGAATCTGGTTGTCACCCTCGCAATGGTCGCTGTGGCGGCCCTGTCTGTGTTCCAGCTTGATAAGGACTTCCTTCCTCCGTTTAACGAAGGCACAATTCAGCTGAATGTCGTGCTGCCGCCCGGTACTTCACTTTCGACCTCGAACCAAATCAATCAGACAGTTGAAGCCTCGCTGAAAGACATCCCGGACATCATGCGATTTGCACGGCGGACCGGTCGAGCAGAACTCGACGAACACGCTGAAGGCGTGAATATGAGCGAATATCTGATCGAAATGGACCCGGCATCGACTCGAACTCGCGAGGAGCAGCTCGCCGAGATTCGCGAGTCCATGGATCAAATTCCGGGGATCGTAACGGCCGTCGAACAACCGATTTCACATCTCATTTCCCATATGCTGTCGGGTGTCAAAGCACAGATCGGGATCAAACTCTATGGCGATGATCTCGATCTGCTGCGACAAAAAGCGGAAGCGATGAAGGCCGAAATCGAGCTTGTACCTGGTGTCAGAGACCTGATGCTTGAACCCCAGGTCATCATTCCGCAGCTCAGAATTGAACTCGACCGACCAAAGCTCCTCCTGTATGGACTCACTGTCGAAAATGTGAACAACCTGATCGAAACGGCCATGAACGGAAAAGCTGTCTCTGAGATCCTCTCCGAGCAGCGAACTTTCGATCTTGTAGTGCGGATGGATGATGACTATCGCGAAGATATCGATGCGCTCAGGCGACTTGCTGTCGAACTGCCTGAAGGAGGAACCATCCCACTTTCAGAGGTTGCCTACATTTATGAGTCCGGTGGACCGAATACTGTGAATCGCGACAATGTTCGCCGTCGTGTTGTCATCCAGTGTAACGTGGCAGACCGAGGTGTCGTCGATGTCGTCGCTGATGTGCAGCGGATCATACAGCCAGTCGTCGCCAGTCTTCCCGATGGATACTTTGTTGAATACGGTGGCCAGTTTCAGAGTCAACAATCGGCAAGTCGACGAATTCTGCTGCTGTTCGCTGTCTCTCTGCTCGGTGTCTTCCTTGTGCTGTTCTCTATGTTCAAATCCGTCAACCTTTCGCTTCAGGTCATGGCCGCACTGCCAATGGCGTTCATCGGTTCTGTGGCAGCGCTGGTCATTACAGATCAGACTCTGACCATAGCCGCAATGGTGGGCTTTATTTCTCTGGGCGGTATTGCATCCCGCAACGGAATCCTCCTTCTGAATCACTACCTCCATCTCGTTCGTTATGAAGGAGAGGAGTTTGGACCGGAAATGATCGTCCGCGCCGGACTTGAACGACTCGCTCCAGTCCTGATGACGGCACTCACTGCAGCCATCGGGCTTGTACCGCTGGTACTGGCGGCCGATGAACCTGGAAAAGAAATTCTCTACCCCGTCGCAACCGTAATCCTCGGCGGAGTCATCAGCTCAACGCTGCTCGATTTCTTTGTTCATCCAGCTCTGTTCTGGCTCTTCGGACGCAAGGCCGCTGAACATGTTGTTCGTGAAGCCAGCGAAAACATCATCCTCGAGGAAGAAAAACCGGTCGCTGTCGTTTGTTAACGGTATCGAAATGTTACGTGTTGTGTGTGCCAGGTGTTGGCGCGGACGGCACATGGAATGTGCCTGCTACTTTTGTTTCAACTCTTGAAAGAACTGATATGAAAACTCGTGTACTGCCATTCGCTCTAGCCCATGCACTCGCACTCTGTCTGCTGCCAGGATGCGGCAATTCCGTAACGGATGACCCTCATTCATCCGAACCCGCTGGTACTCATGATCATGGAGACGACCACGGCGACGGCAACGCTCATGATCATGCATCCGAGGGGCCGCATCATGGACATCTGATTGAACTTGGAAACGGAACATACCACGCAGAACTTGTGCACGATTCATCATCGGTCACGATCTACATTCTCGATGAGGCCGCGAAGAATACAACGCCGATTGATGCCACAGAAATTACTGTCAATCTGCGACACAATGGAAAGCCCGAACAGTTCAAACTTGCTGCCGCACCGAAAGACGGTGAGCCCGCCGGAAAATCATCTCAGTTCACCCTCCAGAACTCAGAACTCGCCAATCACCTCGATGACGAATCCTCCGAAGCAAGGCTCAGCGTCGTCATCGACGGAACGCCCTACACCGGATCACTCAGTCATGCTCATGGTTCCCACGATCATGGTGCTCACGATCATGGTTCTCACGATCAGAATACACCAGGCCACGATGATCATGGCCACGCTGATCATGGGCATGATGAGCCGAGTCACTGACTGGCAACTTCTCTCGCCACAATCACGAGTCGAATCTCTTCGTAGGGAATCTGCCCTTCAAGTGCTTCGAAGACCGGCTTCAGACGTTCGGTGCCCACACTGTCCAGCGCGACTTCAATCCTTTTGCGCAGCGGTGTGGGGACCCAGTGCTCGATGTCTGTCATCTTGTGTAGTCGAATATACTCCTGCAGGTATTGCCCCACCGTTCCACGACTTCGATCCAGCTGTACTGCGACTTCGTCGATCGTCCGCTTCTTTTCGAACTGGTCAAAATAGAGGCTGGACTGGGCCAGAGAAATACTGCTGGACCTTGTGGTCTTGTTCACTGCAACGAGCTCTTCAGACTTCACGTCTGTTGGTACATGATTTTTCGCACACCATTCGGCAATAGCTTTGACCAGCGTGTCTCCATATTCGCTGACCTTTTGAGTTCCGACTCCGTAGACGGCTCGAAGGCGATCAAACGATGTGGGACGCTGTCGAGCAAGATCGCGAAGTGTGGCATCACTGAAAATGATGTACGGAGGGACGTTCTTCTGGCCCGCCAGTCGCAATCGAAGAATTCGCAGCTCTTCAAACAGCTCTCGATTGACGCCTTCCCAGTGATCTTCACGAGTCTGCTTCTTCGCCGTCTGGCGAATCATCAACAACTGCGGTTTATATTCCCCCCGAAGAATCTGCCATCCCTTGTCGGTAACTTCGAGACAGTTGAACTCACCGACCTGCCGAATACAGCCAAGCGAGACCAGCTGGTCAATCCAGTTGCGAATCTGATGCTCTGACTCGTCTTTGAGCAATCCATATGTACTCAACTGATCATGCTTATATTCTATGATCCGCTTGTTCTTTCTTCCCTTCAGTACATGGGCCGTATACGCAGCACCGAATCGCTGGCCCTGCCGCACGATGCTGGAGAGCACCTTCTGCCCTACAATCAGCGGCTCGTCGACCGGCTGCATCTCTTCCAGACATACGTCGCAGGCACCGCAGTTCTGACTCTCCAAAGACTGTCCGAAATGCCGAACCAGCTGCTGATGGCGACAGGTCAGACTAATGCAATACCGCTGCATCGACTTCAACGACGCCCGGGACGCCTGGAGCACTTCGGGGTCTGCGATGTCACGCATGAGATATTCCCAGGTTTCAACGTCGCCACCTGAATACAATAGAGTACATTCGGCTTCCAGCCCGTCGCGTCCTGCACGACCGCTCTCCTGCTGATAATTCTCGAGGGATCTCGGCATGCCGGCATGAATCACAAATCGCACATTGCTCTTGTCAATTCCCATCCCGAATGCCACTGTAGCGACAATAATCTGCACCTTCTCTTCGATAAACGCATCCTGATTTCGCCGTCGATCTTCATCCTCCATGCCAGCATGGTACGGAAGCGTCTTGAATCCCAGAGCGTTCAGACTCAGGCTTGTCGTCTCCACGCCTTTACGGCTGATACAGTAAATCACTCCCGATTCGCCCTGATGTCGCTGCAGGATCTCCTGAATCTGAAGAACTGCATCCGTCCGCTGCTCAACCCGGTACTGCAGATTTGGGCGATCGAATGAACCCACCAGAATCTCGGGCGATTTCAGTTTCAGTTGTTCTGCAATATCGCTCCGGACAACTTCCGTGGCCGTTGCCGTATATCCGTGAATGGATATGCCGGGAAACACATCTCTCAGACAGCTGAGCTTCCGATATTCCGGACGAAAATCGTGACCCCATTGACTGATACAGTGCGCTTCGTCGATGGCGACAAATGACACTTTCGTCATCTGAAGAAATTCCAGTGTTCGTTCCTGAACAAGTCGCTCCGGGGCGATGTACAGAAGTTTCAACTCTCCGTTACGAATCTTCGAAGCAACATCCGCCTTTTCCCGGCCAGTCTGCATGCTGTTAATACATGCTGCAGCCACACCCGCAGATTCCAGCGAATCCACCTGGTCCTTCATCAGCGAGATCAGCGGAGATACAACAATCGCCAGCCCATTTCGACTAACGGCCGGAACCTGATAGCACAGAGATTTTCCGCCTCCCGTCGGAAGAACGACCAGCGAGTCATGGTCGGTCATCACCAATGTCATGGCTTCTCGCTGAAGCGGTCGAAAGCTCTGGTATCCCCAATACTTCTGAAGCCCGGTCTTTAACTCTGAAGCAATTCGCTGTTCCGCTTCCGTCAGTGGCCGGACTGAAGGGTCATCATCAGTTTCTCCATCCATCGCTTCGGTCCGTAGTGTTGAATTCAAAGTTGCTGGGTTCGAGGTTGCTGGATTCATTGTGGTATCGCACGAAGACCTGAAATCGGCACATAATACTTCAGATAACGGTTGCCATCATTGTACAGCTGGCCCCTCCCGTCAGGGACAAGTACTGTAGCCCTCTTGGTAATCTTTACAACCACACCCTTATACTCCAACCCCTCAAACTGAAAAATTACCAGACTTCCTCGCCGAATCCCGTGGTTTGTCGCCGCCAGTTCCCGTGTGGTGACCAGCTGATGAGTATGTTCCAGATGACCAAACAGCCCTTCGGCAATCTCCTGGAACCTCCGCTTTTTGCAACCGCTCTGCTGCCAGACAATCAGCTCCGACAAATGTACAATTTCATGTTCCACAATTCTCTGCATCGCCTGCAGTCGATTCTCACAGGGTAGTCCCGTGACTCTGATTTCACGAGTCTCCGACCGAAATGTCTGAAACAGCAGATGGGAAGATACAGAAATTTCAAATTCCTCTGCGGGTTCTCCCGGTTGCACGCGACGCTTTCGCTTCCAGCTTGTCTGACCACCGGATCGAGTCTGTCGTTTTGACAGCCGGAACGTTAACGGCCGCCCTCCAAGTGCATCACGAATCGCATTTCCAAAAATCAGCGAATCGTACCGATCAAACATAAACGCCAGGTCATTTGCATGAAATGTGTTGAAGTCGGCAGACTTCATCCAACGGGAGTTGTCCAGTACCTGATGGTGAATCGCCTCAAACGCCAGAGCTCGCTCTTCCAGACCAGGCCGCTTTCCCAGCAGTACTTGTTCCAGTGCCAAAGACACACTACCAATCCTTTAATCAAATTGGCTGATGCGACGAAGCAAGAGCCCTCGAAACTCTAATCCCGATTCACGTTCCGTAACCGGCGAATGCCCGGTCTTCAATGTCAGAAAAAATCGACCCTGCGGAATTCTGATTCGCCCCAATTCCAGCGTCCCAAAGTCACGAACAACAGATTCCGATCTCGCCGTCCGGTCTTCTGTCGGCCCGATCACCGGCAATTCCAGAGGCTCATTAATGATCATCGAAACCTCCGTTGCTGGATCGCTCAGACATTGAAGCGAAATTGTAGCTCCAACTGTCTCTGCTGACGCGGCGTGAAGAATTGAAGCTGCAAATTCCCCTTCTTCGGGATTCTCAATCAGGTATTCAATCTCACCTTCTGCCGTCCAGTTCGTCAGAAAGGAACAGTTCGGGTGCCGACTGGATCTCTTCAGAGTTCCCGAAAATACCGCATCCCTCGCGGGAAGAAACGTATTGTCCAGACCCTGTATTGCGGACAGCGTCAGCGGACGCCCGTCTTTACGCCCCTTCGACTCAGGACGTGCCCTGGCCGCTGTTTCCAGAACCTCTCGAATAAACTCATTCCTGGCAGCCAACAAACGCTCAGTTTCTTCAGGTTCCATCGTGGACAAATCGCGAGTTTGTCCAGGATCAGATTCCATTTCATAAAGACGATTCATCTCATCCAGCCGATGTTTCTGGCTTCGTACGCTCACTTTGCCATTCCAGTGGGCAAAGAGATATCGCTCACTCCAGTTCACGGCATCCCCCATCAGCAACGGTTTCAGACTCCGCCCATCCAGTGGCTTCGTTTCGTCGCACGAGATTCCGGCGAGGTCGGTAAGTGTTGGCAACAGATCAATGGCGCCTGCGATTCTGGAGACTTCTGTCCCTGCATGAATGACTCCGTCCCAGCGGACGAACAACGGCGATCGGACGCCTCCCTCGTCGACCGTCCCCTTTCTTCCACGCATACCATCATTCCAGCGCTGGCTGTTGGGGCCGTTATCACAGAAGAACACAACGATTGTTTCTTTCAGAAGATCATACTCTCCGAGCACCTCCATCAGCCGGCCCACGTTCCAGTCGATGTTCTCGACCATCGCGATGGCTGCTCTGGTAAATGCCAGATCTTCGTTCGCCGGATCGGCCCCGCGATTAGGTAAGTCCCGGTTCTCAACTCTCTTCCACCAGCTATCCGGTACCTGCATCGGCGAATGAGGGGTATTCAGTGTCAGGCAGACAAAGAAGGGACGTCGATCCTCCTCCGCCGACCCTTTGCGGCCTGAAGTGATGAACCGAATCGCATGGTTCGTGATGTCGTCCGGAAGATATCCACTTCCACGTGTCAATTCGTCATTTGCTTCCAGCATCGGACTAAAGTAATGCCCCCAGTGTCCGGAAGTAAATCCGTAAAACTCATCAAAGCCGCGTGCATTCGGGTGATAAGGGCCCTGAGTTCCGTTGTGCCACTTCCCAAACAGGCCGGTTCGATATCCGGCGTCTTTGAATAACCGGGCGATGGTCACTTCATCTGTATTGAGCCGCTCGCCGCCAGCCGTCACATCATGAACACCCACTCGCGGATGCCATCGCCCTGTGAGGAATTCAGCACGAGTCGGCGAACACACAGGACACACATAGAAGTAACGAAACTGAGCACCCTGTCGGGCAATCGCGTCAAGGTTTGGCGTTTCAAGATTGCGGTTTCCATGAAGACTCAGATCTCCCCAACCCTGATCATCTGTCAGGATGACGACGATGTTGGGACGACGAGGAATCTCGTCCGGAACTCCAACACTTGCTCGTGCTGCGGCGTAAGTACTCGGGAGTGCGATCAAGCCCATTACACAAACTGCATGTATTAAGTTCATGTGGTTCCAGTCCCTCAAAATTTTATCACTTCCCGATGCAGACGAACTCCAGCAAGACCCCTATTCAATCAAGAAATGCCTGACTCATGTATTGGGAATTCACGGCAACTGTTGCAGATCATCCAGGTCTTTGGGACGGCCACTTGCAGTTTTGTTTCGTCGCAAATCTGTGAGCCCAATCACAGTCACTTCTATCCCATCAAATTCCGCCTTCACACTTCCTGCACGGCATTCATCGAAAGTGACACCATCAATGTCATTCATGACTTCGATGCGAACAGGCGGATGCCCCATCCGAACAATCTTCCTCTGCTGAAGTAGAAGATCAGGAGTCAGATTCGGTGTATCGAATCCGAATTCACGGATGGCCGCAACGACGCTCTGGACGTTTTCAGGTGCCTTGCTGATCCAGATGTCCATGTCACTGGTAGATCGCGGGTAGCCATGAAATCCAACTGCAAAACCACCAATGACCAGATAGTCAACGTGGTGGGAGTTCAGCAATTTCAAGAACTCTTTGAAGTCTGGCGGAAGCTCGATCACCATAGTTCATTGCCCGAAGCGCCATCATGTGCTGAAGTCGACGTTCCGCGGTCTGTGCATGCCACCACTGTTTCGTTTCCGTGTCTGAAAAATCGTCAGAAACAGAAACAGCCGTGCGGTCTAAACGAAGGATCGGTATTGATTTGGACTCGGTCATGCATCTGCAACCCAACAGCGGAACTAGAATCTATCGAAAGTTCATTGTAACAGCCAACGATCCTGAATTGGAGTCATGATTCTGTGTCCCGCTCAGATCACTCAAAGCCTGATCACTGCAGGTGTCTGTGATTGGATAGCTGCTCTGCGTCCAGTTTATTGGCTCTTTGGTTGATCGTGTTCTTCCGACAAGCCTGCAATTTCTGAATCGCCCGGTGTGTGACGTGCAGAGGCCCCAACCGACCCCGCGTCGGTTGAGCCACGGTCTGAAAACCAGAAACACAAACACAACGCAGAGGCCCCAACCGACCCCGCGTCGGTTGAGCCCAGGTCTGAAAACTAGAAACACAGACACAACGCAGAGGCCCCAACCGACCCCGCGTCGGTTGAGCCCAGGTCTGAAAACTAGAAACACAGACATAACGCACAACAGGGCCCCCTTCGGCTTCACGCCGATGGAGCCCAGGTTTCACGACGTTCGGGCATCCAAAACAGCGGCGAGAATGCCGCAGATGCCAATTGACAAACCGGCGCTAGTTGCCAAACCGGCGCTCCACCGGCGTAAAGCCGGGTGGGGGCGATGGGCGACGTGTTGTGGGCGATAGCTGCCAAACCGGCGCTCCACCGGCGTAAAGCCGGGTGGGGGCGATGGGCGACGTGTTGTGGGCGATAGTTCCCAAACCGGCGCTCCACCGGCGTAAAGCCGGGTGGGGGCGATGGGCGACGTGTTGTGGGTGCTAGTTGCCAAACCGGCGCTCCACCGGCGTAAAGCCGGGTGGGGGCGGTTGGGTGACGTGTTGTGGGCGATAGTTCCCAAACCGGCGCTCCACCGGCGTATAGCCGGGTGGGGGCGATTGGGTGGCGGGGTGTGGGTGCTAGTTCCCAAACCGGCGCTCCACCGGCGTAAAGCCGGGTGGGGGCGATGGGCGACGTGTTGTGGGCGATAGTTCCCAAACCGGCGCTCCACCGGCGTAAAGCCGGGTGGGGGCGATGGGTGACGTGTTGTGGGCGCTAGTTGCCAAACCGGCGCTCCACCGGCGTAAAGCCGGGTGGGGGCGATGGGGTGGCGGGGTGTGGGTTCTAGTTGCCAAACCGGCGCTCCACCGGCGTAAAGCCGGGTGGGGGCGATGGGGTGGCGACTTGTGGGCGCTAGTTGCCAAACCGAGGCTCCACCGGCGTAAAGCCGGGTGGGGGCGGGGAGCTTGTAGCCAGAAATCAAATCCTGTCCCCAGAATCGGTCCCCATTCTTCTGCCATGCTCAATCTGCTTGCATCCCTGAATCTGCTGGCATCCCTGAATCTGCTGGACAACAAACGCCTACCTGCAGCTCTGTCGTGCTCGTAGCAAATTGCCCACGCATTTCTCTGAGATTCTTTCGTGTGGTTCGTGCCTTTCGTGGTCAAAACGACCGCCCTGCCCGTGGCTCCCCAATTCGCGGGATGACAAACAACCGTTTCACACTTGCGGACAGTACCAACATAGCCACAATCAATCGCGTCACACTTCCAAAACAGTCGCACCTATGACTGAACAGATACACTCCGGAAAGGGACGTGGAATGCACAAGCCGTTTCGATTGACTGACCGGCTGCGGAGTTTTCGATTCGCGTTCCGTGGGCTGCTGGTGATGCTGCGCTCTCAACACAACGCGTGGATTCACCTGCTCGCAACAGCCATCGTGTTCGCGGTCGCCGGATTCCTCGGTGTCAGCAAACTCGAATGGTGTTGTCTGGTCCTGGCGATTGTCTCTGTCTGGACCGCTGAAGCACTCAATACGGCATTTGAGTTTCTCGCAGATGTTGCATCACCTGAATTTCACCCGCTCGTCGAACAAGCAAAAGACGTCGCTGCCGGGGCCGTACTCATCACTGCCGCCGGGGCTCTTGTCATCGGGTTTCTCGTCCTGATACCGTATTTTATTTAGTCCGCCGCACTTCGGCAGAATCTGCCGAAGTGGTCTAGCCTGGATTGCTGAGATTCACTAGCTTACGCAGGGCCACGGCGTGAAAGGCGCTCGGATTGCGCCAATCCGCCTCTGGGAGTTGAGGCCAATATCAGAGAAATTCGTGCAGGGAGGCAACTATGTCGCTGATTCGTTATGTGCAGATGCACCATCTGCGACTCGGATCGCCATTGACAGGTATATCCGGCGGGCCGGAATGGCTCCGCACAACACTCAGTTCGGCAGTTCGCCATACAGTTCAAAGTGTTTTCGAAGTTGCAGTATCCAATCGCTGCGATTTCCTGCTCCTCACCGGACGTCTGACGGAAAACCTCGATGATCAGGAATCCGTGCTGACATGGCTCGCTCCTCAAATCGAAAACTGTCGACGTAATGGAGTAAAGCTCGTGATGAGCGTTGAAACTCCTCAGGAATTCTCAGTCGCTCAAAGACTGGGAGCAATCCCTCTGCGGCCGGAAGACGGTCTGATCGTCTCTCGAACACCGAATCATTTGTCGTACGACCAAAGAACTCCGATACAACCATGTCAGTTTCTCGTGGCGTCTCAATCTCAGGTAGCGTCGCTATCTCCGGTAGCGTCGGAGTCTCAGCTGGGATCACATCCGACAAGCCACACCGTTGACACGTTAACTCCATCAATCCTGATCTCGACCTCAACCGAAGGCGTCCTGACTGCTGCAAGTCGCCAACATACAGGTCCACTGCAACTTCGCCTGCTGGCAAAGCCTCTACGAATGGAATCAGTTGGTTCACCAGGCTCGGCAGCCCTGGCGACTTCCAGTATAACGACTGACCCAATCAACGGTTCGACACTGAACCAGATCCATCAGCCGTCATCCGAAGGAGTGATCGCGATCGAGTGCGGATCGCCACAGGCAATTAGTCCGATGGAGACTGGAGCTCATGGCTGTGTGCTGGTGGAAGTTGACACAGCACAGAGGCTGGTAACGTCTCGAATGTGTGCCGTGGATCGAGTTCGATATCTTTGCGAGACGATTCAATGTCCTGCGGGAACAAACATCCTGCAGGCCGTGCAACTGCTTGCGGATCGCAGCCGACAATTGAGTTCGCATGCTGGTCGTACCTGCGTAGTTGACTGGGTACTCGATGGTCGGCTGGAGATCTCCTCAGTAAATCCGGGAGCATGTGCAGAAAATGAACTTCTGGCGAGACTTCGCAATGTTGTTCAAAGTGGTCACTTGGGAGCATGGCCGCGTCGGATTCGATTTGCCCGAACATCCACAGTGACGATTTCCCCCGAAAGCTCTTCGGTGGCCGAAGAGTATGTCCAGATGCTGAACTGTCGCTACGGCAGAAACAGTGGCAGCGCGGAACCGGTGACGGGGCCTCGCACGACAGCGCTTTCCAATGCAGATGCCGTTTTAGGACTAGAATTGTTGGCTCGGGTGGCCTGAAGGCCGAGAGCATCGAGAATTCTCGAAGAAGAAGGACTTTCCAAAATGCAGATTGTCGACATTCACCTGGAGCGCTTTGGCACGCTGTCAGATGTACTGCTTTCGAATCTCTCCAGTCGACTCACCGTGTTCTGGGGGCCAAACGGATGTGGTAAGTCAACCATGGTGCGATTTGTTCGCGGCATGTTGTTTGGACTTGCCAGAACCAGCCCTATGAACGGACATGCCGTTGCGTCGGAATCCGGTTCGCTGAAACTCCGCCTTCAGGACGCATTCCGCACACTGCGTCGAAGTCGAATGCCAGGCGGGCTGGAGTCAGTTTCGCTGACCGACGAATCAGGGCAAACGACCGGACACGGCCAGTCCCTGCTTCCGTTTTGGGTCACCGATGAAATCTTCGGCAGCATTTTCACCGTGGACGGAGACTCTGTCGATCGCATGGACTCGCTGGTCCGACTCTGCCGCGACCTTGGCCAGCAGCCTGCTCAGTATGACCATGAACTGCGATGTGCAGAGATGGCACTCCAACAGGCAATCCTTGAACGTGATGGCAGTCTGAATCAACCGGGAATTGTTTTGGCTCTTACAGAGCAGCGAACGAAAGCCGATCTCCTTCGGAACCAGTTGGCAGGTCTAAGAAGAATCACCCCGGAGCTGACAACTCGCATCGACCAACTCACTCGCGAAATCGAAGAACTGAACAGCGAAATCGCACGTATTGATATACGAGTCGCGGATCTTGATCGAAAGATCCAGCAACTCGAAAGACTGCTTGCAGAACTTCGAAGAACCAGTGTCATTTCTCTCTCTCGATCTCAGATTGAAGCAGAAATTCGTTCGGTTGAATCGCGGCTCCGCATGTGGAGCAGTGTTCGCCTTGCATTGAACCCACTGCTTACAAGTGCCTCAGAAGATCAGCATTCGATTCCATCGGCCGAAGCTGCCCTGAAGTCAATGCGCGCTCTGGTCTCACGACTTGAGAATCGGGTGCAGGAGATTCACACCAATACGAACGAAATGGAAACGGAGAACCGAGTCCTGCGGAGACATCTCGTAACAGAAGTCTCAGCACTATGCCGCTACTTCGGCGATCACGAACAATCGGTTCGCCAGCAAACAGAAGCAATCGAGCGCCATTTTGGTCTGCAGTGTCGCAGTCAGGCGGAACAGGCAGAGGCTGCACTGCAAAGTCGCCTGGAACAGCTGAGTCGAGAACTCCGAAGGTGCGAAAATGTGCTGGCCGGAGAACATGTCAATGAATTGCCCAAAGCCTGCAGCCACTGGGTTCATCAACCGGCTGCCGGCTTCGCAGGAAATCGCACAGAACAATTGCAGTCTGTCGAACAAATCGAAGCGGAAATCGTTCAGCTCCGCAGAGAACGAACACATTTGATCGCAACTCGGGGAGAGCATGAAGAAACTCGTCATGCGCGCCGAGCACTTCTCGAAAAACTGCAATCGGAACTGAAGACTGCTGCGACCCTTGAACAGATCGATCAGCTCCGAGCTCGCATCGCGGAATGTGATGCCGAAGTGGAGATGCTCGCTGCGAAGAAGTCGGAACTCGATCAGACGGAAACTTCCCTTCGAGACCTCATCGCTCGGCTTCGACTCCGGTTCCAGACACGCGTCTATGAAATTGCCTCCGGATATATTCGGCGTCTGACGGAGGGAGAATGCACAGACATTCTTCCACAATCCGCTATCCCTTCACAAACAGCGATTGCCGATGAGCTGCAGGTTCGGTGTTCCAGTCCCGCAAGAACGCTCACAATCTCGCAACTCAGTCGCGGCACTCGCCATCAGGTAGCTCTGGCAATGCGATTGGCGCTGATTCAGCTGAGGAATGAAACAGCCGAACACGTTCCGTTGATCCTTGACGATGTTTTTATAACGTCCGATGACTCCCGTGCAGAAGCAGCAGTGCAGGTTCTGACGGAAGTGGCTGAACGCGGACAGCAGATCGTTTTCTTTACATGCCAGAAAGACGTACGAGATCTCTTCACTCGATTTGGTGCATCCGTTCGAGTTTTTGGGCAGCGAAACGAACCTGTCCCGCTCCCGGCTGAGGTTCCGGTACTTCGAGCGTTTGTTGACCGTGTTCCGCAGCCTGTTCCGCCTGTAGTTACGGAGCTGCCGCCACCTCCGGAACCGGTTGCACCACCTGTTGTGTTCGATTCACAGACCTCAGCAGAAGCAATTTCACGGACCAACTGGCTGTTCTACCTCGAAGTTGACCATGGCGTCGAAGACCTCGCCGGACTGACGCTGGCTGAACAGGATGCTCTGCGGTCGGCCGGAATTCTGACGATCGACGATTTACTCAGACACCCACTCGAAACCATCGAAGAACGAACTCGCGCCCGCGGATACCTGCTTTCACGAGATCGGATTGAATCACTTCGAGGACAGTCGGAGCTGACGTGCCGAGTTCCAATGCTTCGCCGAAGTGACGCCGCCCTGCTCTACGCTTCGGGAATTCGCACTGTTGAAGAACTCGCACAACTGCGTCCTGAAGCCGTTTATGACCGGATCGTTGCGTTTCAACGAACGGAAGCCGGCGCACGATTTCGCAGAGCCGGCCGATTCATCGATCGACAGCAGGCAATCAACTGGGCACGATGGGGACAACATGCTCGAAGTCTCCACGATGCCAGAGTTTCCCGTTCACACTTCTCTGTTCGACGAATCGCTGCTCCAGGCACTGATTCCGCCGAAGTTGGAGATGTTGCTCGTCAGCAGCGACGAGAACGACTTCGACAGGTCTCAACTCGGGCTCGACGCCGACGTCCAGGTCTCGACGAAGATGCCGCAGCCGAACGCCGCGCACTGCGTCAGGCACGTCGCCGCAAACTGGCCTCCAGACTCCGTGCGTCTTCGCCGCCTGCTCCCGATTCAGCAGATTCCGGGGACTCAGAGCCTGTCGAGGCTGTCGCAACGCTGGCTGGCACGAGTCTGCGGTTCTTTCTGAGCCGATCAAGTGACGTCGAAGCGGCTCCTTCCATCGGACCGCGTACCGCCGAATCGCTCCATGTTCTCGGAATTCGAACCGTTGATCACCTGCTCAATGCAGCTCCCGATCAACTGGCTGCTCAGATGAATCAACGACGGATCTCGGCCACAGTGATTGAACAGTGGCAGGCTCAGGCACGCCTGATGTGTATGGTCCCGGAACTCCGTGGCCATGATACTCAACTGCTGGTCGCCTGCGGTATCGTTCAACCGGATGATCTTAGTCGGCGAGTCCCGGCCGAACTTCTGGCGATTGTCGGTCCGTTTGCAGAATCGAAAGAGGGTGAACGGATACTCCGCAATGCCAGAAAACCGGACCTCGACGAAGTCACGAACTGGATTTCATGGGCTCAGCATGCACGCGCGTTCAGAGCCGCCTGAAGTCTGCAGATGAAGTCATTGATTGTGCTGCAAAACAAGTTGCTGAACTGGCTCACGGAGTCGCCTCGTCTCTGCCTGCTGGGATGGCTGCTGTTCACAATCGCTGCTGGCAGTGGACTTTACAAACTTCGATTCGATTTCTCTCCGGAATCCGTCTATTCGGGGCAGGATGAGGCGGTTGAATTCTGCGAAACACACAAACGTCTGTTTCGTTTCGAAGACAGCCAGTGCCTTGTCGTGCTGGAGTCCACGGACCGTCGAGAGCTTTTGCGACCGGACTGTCTCAGGTGGATCTCTGAATTTGGAAACGGCGCGAAGGATATCTCCGGCGTAACGGGCGTCACATCTCTCGTCACTCTCGAACGCCCCCAACTGAAGGACACCAGCAGCTCAGGCCCAACCAATGAATCGATCGAATGGGTGCCTGTCATTTCAGCCAGAGATCTAGTGAGCGAATCACGGCTGGAAGATCGACTGCAGAGATTGCCGCTGCTGAACGATCTGCTGATTAGTGCCGATAAGCGGTTGCTGCTGGTACTGGTCTCACTTGATCCGTCCGGCAGACAGATGGAAACCGTTCGACCGCGAGTCGAGGCCATCGAGCAGCTGCTGAAAGACGTCCCGCCCCCTGAAGGAACTCGAGCACGATTGACCGGTGTACCACAGATACGAGTCGACATCATTCGAAGTCTGCAGAATGACCAGAAGTTGATGGTGCCGCTCTGCACGACAGCGTTTGTATTGCTGGCTCTGCTGATGTTTCGCAGTGCACTCGTCACCGTGGTGTCATTGTGTGCTGTGGGGTCTTCTGTATTAGTTACCGTTGGCCTGATGGGATGGACAGGCCAAACATTTAACCTGCTGAGTAATGTGATTCCACCTCTGTCTCTGATCATTGCAGCGGCAAATTCTGTCCACATTGTCAGCAGGCTTCAGGTTGTGCTAAGGACTTCGGATGTACGTATCGCATTCGCAGTTCGGGGCGTCATGGCAGAAATGACGGTTACCTGCCTTTTGACACTCGCTACAACTGCGGTGGGATTCGGAAGCCTGTGGCTCGCGAAATCAGAACTGCTACAAACACTGGCCACTCAGGCCGTGATTGCAATGATCTCAAACTACTTCTCGTTGATCATTGTGCTTGGAAGTGGATTGACACTCACCGGTGGTCGACTGACCAGAAAGCAGTCTTCAGCAGAGTCTGATCTTCCTCGCACGAACAGGATTTCCGGTTATCGGTTCTGGAGCCACTACGGGTTGGCACTGGTTCGCCATCGTACATCGATTGTCTGGTTGCATGCCCTGCTCTGTATTGCCTGCCTCTGGTGGTCACGGGACATGCGAGTCAATGCGTTTATGTTTGAAACCTATGACGAACATCATCCGGCAATGCAGACCATCCAGCTTCTCGACCGTCAACTCTCCGGACTGGTGTCTCTGGAGATCAATCTTGAGGCACCCTCGAAGCAGGACTTCTTCCGTCAGGACGCGGTACTGGCTGTGCAGCGAATCAGAACGGCTCTGAAAAACGATCAGCGAATTACGTTTCTCAGAGACTATGTACAGATTCTGGAAGCCATAGACGGTCGAGTCGCATCGACCAACTCACAGGAAGCAGGCGACGCAGGTGCTCGAATTGGCCGCATGATCGAACGACTTGATATGTCTCGACTGACTCGCGACTTCATTGCCGCAGATCAGCCCCGGGCCAGAATCATGATGCGAGTTCACGATCTGGGTTCGGCCGAACTTCAGGAGCTGATTGATCACGTGACTTCGATCGTCAATAGAGAATTGCCATCCGATATCCGTGCCGTCCCAACCGGAGATGCGTATCTGCATACGCTGTGCATGGATGTGTTCGTGAGGGATCTTTTTGTCTCTCTGGTTGCCGCATCCGGAATCATTTTCCTGCTGATTGGAGTAGCATTCCGCTCACTGAGGCTGGGCATGATCTCCGCATTGCCCAATCTGATGCCTCTGATCACCACAGTCACCTGGATGAAGTTGCGCGGCTTCGAACTGACTGCCGGCAATGTGATTGTCTTCTCCATCAGCCTTGGTATCGCCGTCGATGACACCATTCATTTCCTCTCGTTGTATTTGTCTGAACGAAAGAATGGTTTCACGCGAAATGTTGCGGTTCACCGAAGTGTAATTCGTTGCGGACGGGCAATTGTCATGACAAGTGTTTTGATTGTGGGTGGCCTGAGTCTGCTTGGCTTCTCCGATTTTGTGCCAACTCGTCGATTTGCCGAACTGACTTCGATTACTATGGCAGCGGCACTGCCGGGAGACCTGATTCTGCTTCCTGCACTTCTGGCCTGCTTTGACTTGAAACGCCGATCCGAGTAATTCTGCGGCACCAACAGTATGATCCGGTGAACCGGAAACAGGAGATCATCGATGCTGGGTGTTGTCGGTATTATTCTTTCGCTGGGACTGTTGATGTGGCTCGCATGGCGTGACGTCAGCGTCATCCTTCTGGCTCCACTCTGTGCGCTCGTCGCTGTATTGTTTGAACCCGGCCGCCCCCTGCTGGCCACGTACACTCAGGTCTTTATGCCAGCACTGGGAACCTTTATTGCGAAATACTTCCCCCTGTTTCTGCTGGGAGCCGTCTATGGAAAACTCATGGAAGACTCCGGATGTGCGGCGTCGATCTCTTCAGCTATGGGACGATGGCTTGGTCGTGGTCACGAGATTCTGATCGTTGTACTCAGCTGCGCAGTCTTGACCTACGGTGGCGTTTCGCTGTTTGTCGTGGTCTTCGCAGTCTATCCAATCGCGTTCAGGCTCTTTCAGCAGGGTGGACTTCCGAGACGACTAATTCCTGCAACGATCGCTCTGGGATCGTTCACCTTCACCATGACTGCAATGCCTGGCAGTGTACAGATCCAGAACCTGATCCCGATGCAGACATTTGATACCGATGCATTCGCCGCCCCGGTCTTAGGGTTGATTGGATCCGGCATCATCCTTGGACTTGGCATGAAGTGGCTTCTCCGCCAGGCCGCAATTGCACATCGCTCCAATGAAGGATTCGGGCCTCTGCCTGCAACCCTCGCAACCGAAGCCGCAACCCCTCCAAACGAAGCAGCAGTACTCGAAAAATGTCCATCCGCAGTCACTGCATTCCTGCCGGTCGTTGTCGTTATCGGGATGAATTATCTCCTGAGCCAGCACATCATTCCTGGATGGGACACGTCTTATCTGGCGACGGAGACATACGGCAAAGTGAAACCCTCCTCGGTTCAGGGAACATGGGCAACCATGCTGGCGATGATCTTTGCGATCGGTGTCGTCGTTGTTATCCATTATCGTTCGGTTTCTGCACTTCTGACCTCGCTGCGCAACGGAGCCACATCCTCGCTGATGCCCGTCTTTAATACAGCGTCTGAGGTCGGATATGGCAATACGATCGCCTCGCTGGCCGGCTTCGGCGTTGTCCGGGACGGCGTCACAAGCGTCGCTCCAGGTGCTCCTCTTGTTTCTGAAGCGATCGCCGTCAACTCACTCGCTGGAATCACGGGCTCGGCGTCCGGTGGATTGAGTATTGCCATGGAAACGCTGGGAGCCGAATATCTCAGACGTGGCACTGAAGCCGGCATCGATCCGGAACTGATGCATCGAGTCGCCTCGATGTCGTGCGGCGGACTCGACAGTCTTCCCCACAATGGTGCCGTCATCACGCTGCTGCTCATCTGCGGAGTCACTCATCGTCAGTCGTATAGAGACATCGGAGTTGTCTCCGTTGTCTGCCCAATTCTGGCCACCGCCGCAGTCGTTGTTCTCGGATCACTCTTCGGAACTTTCTAGGGTTTCAAACGGGAGTCAATGCTTCAAATGAGCGAGTATCAAATCGTAAAGTTTCGAGCAATCGATCGACCACTCAATGATAAGCAACTGGAGTTCATGGACCGCCAGTCGTCGCGAGCGGAGTTCACGAAGTGGGAATTTGAAGTCGAGTATCATTACAGTTCATTTAGTGGCGACGTAAATGGCATGCTGCGAAATGGGTACGACGTCTTCCTGACATATTCAAACTATGAACACCGCGAGGTTCGGATGCGGTTGCCCCATGGATTACCATTCCCCAGGAGTGTCTGGTCAAAGTACATCTGCTCCGAAGGCATCAAGTGGACCAAGGATAAAACAGGAGAGGCCGGAATACTCTCAATCGCACCATTTCTCGATGAATCCGACGAATCAATCTGGGAGTATGACGACTATCTGGATGCCGCAGCAAAACTGAGAGATCTGCTGATCGCCGGAGATCTGCGCGCTCTATTCGTGGTCTGGCTTTGTGGTGCAATGACTTCATACGGGGACATCGACGAATCAATGGAACCGCCAGTACCGCACGGGCTCGGGACGTTTCCGGAAGACGCGGCGGATCTGCTGGCGTTCTTTGAAGTGGACCCGTATCTGGTCGATGCAGCAGCCATCGGCATTCCATCTTACAACGCGAACGTCTCACAAGAGAATTCGGTCAAGACCTGGATCGAATCAGTCCCCAATGCCCGCCGATCCGAAATCATTCAACGGATACTGTCCGAAGATCCAGTCGCATTGAAAGCCGAGTTACTGTCGGAGTTCCGAACTGACCTTAAGGCAGTTGAATGGCCGGTGGAACAACCGACTCGAACGATGGCACAACTCCTGGAGAAGAGTGCGTCCCTTCGTGAGAAAGCTGCTGAAAAACAAAAGCTGCGGGAAGCTGCTAAATCCACCCGCGAAGCCAGGAAGGCTGAAAAGCAGCGGCTGGCAAGAATGGTCGAGATGAAATCTGATCCGGAAGCCTGGCTAAAGAAAGCCTCTCAGCTGGTGGAACAACGAGGAACAACCAGCTACACGGAAGCAGCAAACATCCTCGCCGATCTGCGTGATGCAGTGGGAGGCGAACAGGGCAAAAAAATCGCCAACAACCACGCCGCTTACCTTGCCTTTAAACACCCCACGCTGACCCGACTCAAATCCGCACTCCGAAAACAACAGCTCCTCGACTAGCCCCCCCCTTTTAAGGTGTCAAGGACCGTTTTGGTAACATAGAGTATTTGCGATTCGCTTCCGGAAGCTGGCAACCCCGGAACTCGAGACTCTATCGTCTGAGCACGGCAGCTCTGGGATGAGCCAGGAGGCACAGGCCATGCGGTTGTAATGACTGCAATCATGATTACGAAATTGAGGAAGGGCGGGGCCGTGATCAATTGGGGACAATTGATCTACTGATCGAATTAAGGTGTCAAGGACCGTTTTGGTAACATAGGGTATTTGCGATTCGCTTCCGGAAGCTGGCAACCCCGGAACTCGAGACTCTATTGTCTGAGCACGGCAGCTCTGGGATGAGCCAGGGGGCACAGGCCATGCGGTTGTTGTGACGGCGATCATGATCACGAAATTGAGGAAGGGCAGGGCCGTGATCAATTGGGGACAATTGATCTACTGATGGGCGACAGTCCCAGCATTTCGAAGCGAAACCGTCAGAGCTGAACGCCAAGTTCTCCCATGAAGAACTTCATATCGTCCCAGACCAGTTTCTTCGCAGATTCAACACGCAGCAGGTACGACGGATGGTAGGTACACATCACCTTAATGCCACGATAATCATGGAAGACCCCCCGAAGTTTACCCACAGCGCTGGTCACATTCAGCAGGTTCTGAGCAGCCACCGTTCCGAGACAAATGATGTACTCTGGCTTTACGATATGGATCTGAGCGTCCAGGTATTCGCGGCAGTTGGCGGCTTCCTGCGGTAGTGGATTCCGATTTCCCGGTGGCCGACATCGCAGGATGTTACAGATATACAAATCCTGCCGCTTCAGCTTACTGGCGTCAAGGATTCGATCCAACAGCTGCCCGGCTTGCCCGACAAATGGAACTCCCAGAGCATCTTCGTCACCTCCGGGTGCTTCCCCGATCAACATGATCCGTGCTTCCGGATTTCCAACGCCGAAGACTGTCTGCTTTCGAGTCGTTGACAACTCCTGACATCGCTGACACTTAGCAACAATTCCCGCGACCTGGCAGAGCCCATTCTCCCGAGCGGCCCGGTCGGGGAACGGCTGCTTCAGCAGTTGGGCGATATCCAGTGTCGGAGATGGCTTCGCGATCGAGCTCATATCAAGATTCACTGACGACACCAGTGCCGCTGCTCGATTCGACAGCACTCGGTCTGATTCCAGTTCGTTCGAATCCGAAACTGGTCGACGTGCCGGAGCCTTTCCCGCCCCCGGTTTCCCGGACGCGCCACCTGACCCCCTGGCTGTAACGGGACTTGGGACAGGTGGTGTCACCTTTGGAATGTGTGTCACTCCGGCTCGCGACAAATGTCGCAATAACTGCGCCATTGCTCGCTTCGAATTCACGATCGCACCCCACTTGCCTGTCGCCGCACCACCAATAGGAAAAATCACCCGACGGAAGGATTATCGCAGGCTGACTCAGCTTTTGCCACCTTACACAGCTCGCGCGGCTGCAAGTCGCTTCCTGACTTCACGTCGAGTAATCCATGCGCGGATTCTGAACAGCACATACAGCGCCGGTTGAGGAAACAGCAAACGCGACCAAATGCCCCTGAGCCCAGAATCATGTTCGTATTCGATGTGCTCATGGACTTCTGTTTCTGCCTCAGAAATCGAGTTGAATCGGTGCGTGTGGACCCACGATTTCATCGGCCCCTCGATTTGAGTATCTGTAAATCCAGTCGGGGACACTCCCGAGTGCCGAGCCTTCCATCGAACCGGAATTGGCCCCATCCACATTGTAAAATGGCCAATCGATCCGTCACTCAGCGGATCAAACTGATGAACCTGCATGATCATGAGCGGCGGTGTCAACTGCTTCAGGATTCCCGGCTCAAAGTGAAACGCCGATACTGCCGAAACTGGCGCCGCAACTCGAAATCGAAATTCAAATACATGTACCATCCGGTAGTCCTCTCACACGACTCACATCCCAACTCAGGCTTCTCATTTGCCTGCGGCTGCTCGCCCCCGGGAAATTTTCAATAAAACCGGCATTGGACACACTGCTCAAAGATTCGATCTCCCATGTCCTTAGATGCCTCCTTAATGTAGACGCGCTGCGTCTGATTGCGACCCCGGCCACACGTTCCGTTTTTTTCAAAACAATTCTTCCCTCCTGTGATCATGTGTGTATACTGTGTATATGGAAAGACACAGCTTTATCACGATCTCACAGAGCGACCCCCGGCCGCTGTATCTGCAGGTTGTTGAGCAGATTCAGCGGCGAGTGGCCGTTGGAGACCTTGTTCCGGGCGCTGAACTTCCTTCGATCCGTGAACTTGCCTCTTCGCTTCAGGTCAGTGTGATCACGATTAAACGTGCTTATCTGGAACTTGAACACAACGGCATCATTTCAACTCGACATGGAAAAGGGTCCGTGATTGCAGACAGTCCCGGACTGCAGTCATCCGTTCAGGAACGTGAATTCAGGGACCACCTCGAGAAAGCAGTCCAGCTCGGCATGTTGTTGGGGATGTCGAGAGCTGAGATTCAGAAGAAGATCGCAGAAGCATACGACCATGCTCAAAGAGGAATCAAATGACCACTCTGCTTGAAGCGTCCACGGACGCAGGACTCGCCGCACGCCTTCAGAATATCACTAAGTCTTATGCACACTTTCAGCTGAAAAAAATTCATCTGGAACTAGTTAAAGGCTCTGTGATGGGGCTGATCGGCCCAAACGGTGCGGGTAAATCAACGATCATGAGAATCCTCATGGGACTGGTGAATCCGGATTCCGGTACCGTGTCGGTCCTTGGAACGACAATCTCGTCAAGCGATGCCGCGGCAAAGCAGGACATCGGCTACTTTTCTGACGATATGCGACTCTATAAACCAGAATCTGTCGGATGGCATATGCAGTTTGTACGCTCCCTTTATCCCACATGGGACGATCAGTATGCAGCTGACCTTCTCCGCAGATTTGGATTGATCGAACATCAGGCAGTGAAGGGACTGTCACACGGTCAGCGAGTCAAAGCCATGCTGCTGTTGATTCTGGCTCGACGCCCTAAACTGTTAATACTCGACGAGCCAACGAACGGGCTCGACCCAGTCGCAAGGCATGAGGTGCTTGGTGAACTGATGAAGGTCGTGGAGGATGAAAATCGGACGATACTTTATTCATCGCACAATACCCAGGACGTCGAGCAGATCAGTGACTCGATCACGTTTATCGATCGAGGTCACGTCATCTCTGCGGGAAATCGCGACGAGTATCTCGACAGGTGGAAACGAATTCGTCTTCAGGTCTCCGATGACTGGTCCGTTCCGAATCTGGATGGGCTGAGGCTGGAATCATCGTTTCGCAGCCTGCGAGTTCTGTCTATGAATCAGTTTCAGGACAGCACGATGGAGCGAATTCAGGAGTCTGGCGCCACCATTGAATCGATTGCTCCAATGACGCTGGAAGAAATTTTTGTCAGCACGGTCATGCGTGGTCGGGAGGAGAAGTCATTATGAATCTTCAAGCGGTTAAAATCCTGTTTCTGAAGGATCTGTTCCTGAGTCGCCGGCAGTTGTTCGCCTACTTTGCTGCCGGTCTGGCAAGTTCTGCACTGACTACAATCCCGAATCCGACGGTGTCTTTTGTCGGATTTCTGTTGATGATCACGGTGGCAATTGCATCAGGCATCCACCTGATCGGCACTCTGATGCTGTCCGAGTCAACAGATCAGACGCGGTTGTTCGTGATGAGTATGCCGATAAGCCTTCTTGATTACTCGGTAGGCAAGATCGCCGTAATTCTGACCACGTATCTGATTCCATGGTCGGCAATGTTTGCCTCCAGCGCGATCCTGACATTTGTCCTGCCTACGTCAAAACACGGCTCCTTCGCAGTGCTCCCGGCCATCTTTCTGTTCCTGCTCTGTGCATTCCTGATTCAGCTCGTAACAGCAGTCGTCTCCGAATCCGTTGGCTGGACCATCTCGGTCATGGTCGGTTGCAATGTAGGACTGAACGTTTTCTTTATGCAGCTGTTTGCCTCACCGGAGATTTCAGCAGCCGCAAAGAGCGACAGCGTTTCCTGGCCCCCTGTCCTGATTCAACTGCTCACGGTAGAACTGCTGATTGCGGCAGGCGCTTTGGTCACTGCCTTCATCGCTCAGACAAGAAAGCGGGATCTCGTCTGATGAACAGCGATTCTAAGCCAGAGTTGCACAGAATTCACTACCTGGACAACCTGCGTGCCCTGGCGATGCTGCTGGGAATCTATCTGCACGCTGCACTCGCATACGCTGATCCGTCTCAGTCCATCTGGCTGGCCACGGATACTGGCGCCAGCACTGCGGTTGACGCTTCGATCTGGCTGATTCATCTCTTTCGAATGAGTCTCTTCTTCCTGTTGTCAGGCTACTTCAGCAGTCTTGTACTTGCCCGTCGGGGAACAAAGAGTTTTCTGGTCAGTCGTCTCGTCCGTATCGCACTTCCTTTTGTTCTCTTCTATCCGTTTCTGCTCGCGGCGATGACAATCGTGATCGTCTTTGCTCTCTCCTACCTCACCGAGCCCAAGGGTGTCATGGGACTTATTGCAGCGGCTGCCAAAAACCCAAACGCCCAAAACAACGCCAACACACTCACGACCATGCACCTATGGTTCCTGTACTATCTGATGTTCTTCTCTTTGATCGGGATCTGCCTCTCAAGGATTCAGCGATTCTCAATCGACGGGCTGCTGAATCGTCCATGGCTGATGATGATGGCGCCTCTTCTCCTTGTACCGGGCATTGTTGGGGCTGGCGTTCCCCTGCCTGCTCCGGAGTCTTTTCTTCCCACCTGGTGGCCGTTCACGTTCTACGGTCTGTTCTATTTCGCCGGCTGGCAACTCTATGGACGCGAAGAACAACTCGATCGGCTCAGTTCGCAGATATGGCCCATTCTGGTCATTAGCCTCATCGGTTGCGCTGGATACTATGCCAGCATGCCAACTCTCGACATAGCCATTCTGATCACTCCCGGCACGTCGCGGCCACTGTCTGAACAACTCAGCAGCTGGATTCTGACCGCATATCTGTCCGTTTCACTGACCATTACATCACTCCTGCTGGGAAAACGCTGGCTTGCACAACGAAATCCTCTGCTGAGCTTCATCTCAGACTCATCGTACTGGATGTATCTCACGCATCTTCCCCTGGTGATCTTCCTCCAGACATTCCTGATCCCGTTCAACTGGCCACTCTGGCTCAAATTGCTCTTCACAATCGTCGGAACCGTTCTGCCCTGTCTCGCCACCTATGTAGTCTTTGTACGCTACACGCCGATCGGATGGATGCTGCACGGGAAGAGAAAGTTCCCCTGATCGTCAGCAACTCACACGACAATCCGCCCCAAATAGCTTCCCTCTCCATTTCGAAGTTCGCTAGAATCGTCTTCGATTCTCATCGCAATGATCCTCATCGCAATGCGGCATTGCATTAAAACAGGAGACGGTCGATGCTGCAGGTCTCGGGAAGTCGCAAACAACTTTGTAATGGCGTGACTCGTCGAGACCTTCTGCACATTGGCAGCATCGGGGCACTTGGGCTGCATTCCGGAATTTTGAGTGCTGCGTCCGGCCCCAGCCGTTCTGAAGGTAAGGCCAGGGCCTGCATCTTCGTGTTTCTGTTTGGATCACCTCCACAGCATGAAACATTTGATCCGAAACCAAACGCACCCCGCGAAATCCAGGGAGAGATGCAGGCGATCGATACCGTTGTGCCTGGACTTCAAATCTGCGAAGGCCTGCCCCGGATTGCCCGCGTTGCTGACCGACTCACAGTTGTCCGCTCCATGACTCATGACTATCCAATCCATTGCTGCGCATATGTCATGACCGGAATGCCGACATACTCCATTCCTCTCGAAACCAGCCCTCGTGACCCCCAACAATGGCCGTTCATGGGTTCGGTCGTTGACTACCTTGATGGCCTTCGATCCGGCGAGAAATCTCCATCGCTGCCTCGTAACATTGGCGTCCCATGGAAGTTTTGCTCGAAAGGCAGTTCATCCAATCAGGCTGGACCGTACGCTGCATTCCTTGGCAGCGACTTTGACCCGTTCTGGACAGACTTTAAGGAACCAGGAACAGTCATCGTCCCAAAACTCAATGCAGATAATCAGACAGAACAGGTTTATGACCCTCATGCCGGCATTCGCAGTGATGCAGCCTTCCAGTTGTCTGAAGGCTGTCAACTCCCTTCTGAACTTTCCACCCAGCGGTTTGATGCCCGAATCCATCTGCTGAAGCAGTTTGATGCAGCTCGCAAGTGCATGGATCAGGCTGCTGAAACAGGGAACTATGCTGCTCATCAGCAACGAGCAATGTCATTGATCGGCTCGAGTCGAATTCGAACTGCGATGGATGTCGGCCGTGAACCGCTGGCTCTTCGTGAACGATACGGAATGACGCTCTTCGGACAATCGTGCCTCGCAGCTCGACGACTCGTAGAAGCCGGAGCACGATTCGTATCCGTTTTCTGGGACCCATTCGGACCACACGGAGCGTCCGTCTGGGATACTCACTCAAATCACTTCCCCCGCCTCAGGAACTATCTCCTGCCGGTTTTTGATCAAAGCTACTCGACACTGATCGCAGACCTCGATGATCGAGGACTGCTGGATGAAACTCTTGTCCTGTGCACCAGCGAACACGGACGAACACCACAGATCGACTCCGGCCCCATCGGAGGCGCTCGCCATCACTGGTCCCGAGCATACTCTTCTGTTTTTGCCGGAGGCGGAATGGCGCGAGGACGAGTTGTTGGTCAGACAGACAGCATCGGTGGTGATGTTACGGATACTCCGATTTCTCCAAAAGATATGCAGGCCACCGCCTATCACCTGCTTGGATACGCTGAGTCCACGACAATCCCCGATCAACAGGGAAGGCCGCACCCAATTGCGGGTAACGGTCGAGTTCGCGAAGAACTTCTCAGTTAGCCACTTCCGCACACAAAAACACCCACCCCATGCATTCACCCAAATCACCACAGGCCTCCCAAACACCCCAGGCCACGGCAAAGACGAGTCCTGACCCATTTAATCGGGTGGGGGAGTTTTGGGGGGTGATGAGGTCGGTGCGATGGCGGATTCAGGCTGCGGACGTGGTGATGATGGCGGTACGATGGGGTTCAGTGACTGCCATCGTCTCACTGCTGTTTTCATCTGCCGGCGTCCTGTTGTCGTTGCCATCGCTCAGCTATGCGGCCATTCTATGTTTAGTGGCCGGAACCTCGGGAGTACTAATGGTCTCGCTCCCGAATCGGCCGTCGTGGATTCGTGTTGCTGAATGCATCGATCAATCATTGCAAACCTCGGACGACGTTCTGTCTGCGTTCAGTTTCGTTGAGGAAAGCTCGCCCACGATCTGGCAGAGAATTCACATTGAACAAACTCTTGAACTTCTGAAGCAAAAGTCCCCAATTCAAAACCTCTCAGTACAATACCCTTCGTTCATTCGGACCGCTGGAACGATCGTGCTGGTCATCATTGCGGGCTCAGTTGCAGGAAGGAGTCCCGCGCTGCCGACGACTCAGCCTGAGCTCTCTGCTGCTCATCTGTCTCAACTTGTTTCAGAAGTTGAGCACCAACTTTCGCAACTCCCTGGTATGATCAATACCGAAGATCAGACATCAAAGAATGCAATGAACGAACTGAGACGGTCGCTGAATGACCTGCGGACTTCCCAGGGAGATTCAAGGCGAACTCTTCTGGCTTTATCTAAGATGCAGCGCAAACTGATTGACATGGAATCCAGCCTGATCGACATTCAGGAGGATCGCCTGCTTCAACAGCTTGGTGAAGCCCTTGAGTTCACCGAAGGACTGGAAGAAGCCGGCCGATCACTGCAGAGTGGAGATTACTCGGCCGCCGCTCAGCACCTGGCGTCGCCGGGACAAATGTCAATGTCGAGCAGCGAACGGGCAACCGCAGCCCAAAAGCTGTCAGATGTCGCGGAAGCAATGCGGGCAGCCGGGATGAGTGAATTACCTGAAACCGTACAGGAACTCGCTTCGGCAGTGAAGCTGAAACAGAAGGGTCGAGTCACGGCCGAACTGAATGAACTTTCAGCGGCCGTTTCTCAACAGGCCAAACGAACAGCCGCAAGAGATCGCCTCAGAGATCAACAGGAATCTTTGACACTTACCAAACAATCCGTTTACGAATGGCTGCAGGATGCTGCCAATACACAAATCGACCACTCAGGAGACTCACAGGAAACAAGAATGAATACCAAACAGGGGTTCTCGGGTGTCGGCGGAAGTGGAGCCGGGCAGGCTCGATCAGACCAGTTGTACCAGCAACAAACATCACCAAAGATGCAGAGACAGCTTGAACGACTCCGAGGACAAGTCCGGCAGACAGGCAACTCAGAACGTGAGCAGGTCCTTTCGACCGGATCCGCAGTACCACCTCACGACGAACTTTCCAGCACGACTCCAACCCGGCAACTTCTTTCAGAATCCCCCGCCGACGCAGAATTTCTGCCCGCAGACGCCCTTCCCACAATCCGACGCTATTTCAAAGCCCTCAATCACGACGCCCGTTAGTCGTCATCAAAAGCCAAAGATCCCCCCCAACATGTAGCTTGGGCATTCCTGCCCGAGCACGCCCAGGTACGCGCAGGATACGATCCCCGGACTGCCCCTCCAGGGCGTTGGTCTTCGCTGGGAATGAACGTGATCATTCTCTTCCAAGCCATCATACATTGCAGCCTGAATCGCCAAAGCGAGCGGAACCGATTACGAGCACCGCTGCGCTGCGCTGAGCACGAGCACGAGCACGAGCACGAGCACGAAGCGGAGTTAGAACGAACCTTGAATTCAATACGGTCGCTGCAGTTTCGTGCTCGTGCTCAGTGATAACGGTGCTCGTAATCGTAATCGGTTGCGGTTGGCTCGAGATTGATGGTGATCCTGCTGAGGTACTTGTCACAGGTTAATCGTCGTGCCGGCGCACTGAGTGGCTGGATTACATCCAGCGTGCGCGGGCGTTGCCAGGGTTTGCTTCATCACGCGGAGCGTGATGGCTACTTTCTGTGATGGCTACTTTCTGTGGAAGTGATTTTCAGGCCGGGGAACTTTGTTCATCAGCAAGTGGTGCGCCGGCCTGGTCATCGAGTAGGTCGTCGGAATTCACCGAGAAGTTTCCGGAGCGATTGGGGCCTCCTGGCACACCATCAAATCCCCCATCAACTCTGGCATGTGAAGTAAACTCCTCCAGCTCCGGCTTATGAACATCGACGGCCACTTTATGACCGGGCAACCAAAGCGGTTCAATGTGCTTTGTCTGGAACAGTTTTGCCAGATGTTCATGGCAGGTGAAGAACAGAACCTGCTGGCCGGAAGCAGCCAGTTCGATCAGACAGTCGGCTGCTGCTTCCGTTCGTTCCTGGTCGAAGTTCACGAACAGGTCATCCATTACGATCGGCAGTTCGACACCACGGCGAGCGAACTCGCGGACCAGTGCGAAACGTATTGAGAGGAAAAGTTGTTCTCGAGTCCCTCCACTCAACTGTTCAACTCGAAACGTCTGTCCATACTCGTCATCGATACAGAGGAAGTCTTCACCCAGTGGTGCCCAGATGCGATGGTAACGGCCCGAGGTCATTCGATGCATGTACAACGATGCCGTTACCAGAGTCCCGGAAATGTTCTCCTGCTCAAACTGGCGGCGGATTTTTACAACGGCGTCCTGTTCGATTTCCAGAGCGACCCATTCTTCGGCGGCTCGATAGATTTCCGAGGCCAGTTGTGCTTTCTGAAAGTAGTCAGCATGAGAATCGCGGCTGGCTTCAAGCAGCTTAATCTCCTGCTTCAGGCTGCCAAGTTCTTCATGATTATTGTTAAGCTTCTCAACGACTTCGGTCAGTTCAAGATCGAGCAGCTGAATCGTTTCACGAGCCTGTGCCGGATCGAACCGAATCAGATCGTCCTCGACAATCGCCAGCTCTTTTTCAGCCGAAGCCAGATCGTTCAATTCATCATTGGCCTTATTCAGCTGATTCTCAAGTTGTTTGCGTTTGTTCTCTGCTTCCTGCTGTGCCACCAATTCTTCACGCGACGAAACACCGGCGCGGGCCAGTACGGCGCTGCGGCGGAGTTCCGCTGCCTCCAGTTGATGCTGAGCATGAATCGCGTCCCGCGCACGGGTATCGGCTTCCTGAGTGAGTCGCTCTTTCTCAAGTCGATCTCGATCATGACTCTTCAACTGCTGCTGCCAGGCCGTCAGAACTTCTAATGGCCGAGTAAAGTTCATCTTCTTAGCAGATGCCAGCCTTGTACCCAGCTGTTCGACACGTGCTCGCATCCCCTCAAACATGCGCCGCAGTCCCTCGACTTCAGGAGCTGAATTTCGCCATTGGGTGTGCATTTCACGCAGCTGCTGAATCTTCTGCCACCAGTCAAACGCCTGCTCGGCATTGACGGTTTCATCCATCCCCAGCTGCGTCAGAAGTCGGCACCATTCCTGGCGTTCCTGAGTAACGGACGCCTGAGCAGATCGAAATCGTTCACGCAGCGTCTTTAGTCGCGACCGCCGAGCCATTGCGCGTTCCTGGCGGCGGGCCAGACGTTCGAGATCTGTGATGCGTCTCGAACACTCACCAATCCGCTCAACAAGTTCAGCAGTCGAAGATCGATCATCTCCGTTGACCTGAACTGATCGACCAAGTGACCGCCCCACATCGGCCATCCTCTGAATACGTTCCTGAATGTTTCGCAGCTCACGGTCTGCCTGGCGAGCTTCTTCAACGAGATCGTCAAGCTGGATGCCGGTCTTGCGGTCAAAATGATTTCGCAGTCCATTGCGAACACCCCACCACATCATTCCCGCAAAACCAAATGCTGCAGCCGCAAGTGCGCCGCCCAGTGAACGTCGAGCATCAGCTCCGAGGGCAAATGTCATAATCCCAAACAGAAACAGGGCCGTGCCAATCCACCACATCGTGTTCACGGCTTTGTCGACCCAGGGCGGAATCGAGTCGTCGGTATCGACACGGCTCATCACGCGACGAACTGTCTGGATCTTGAGAGCCAGCCGCTCCTCCTGCAGTCGCAGCCGCCCAAGATTTTCCAGTTCCTGCATGCGATGCTGTTCCCGAGCAATCGCATCTTCGATTGATGTTCCCAGCGTATCCAGTTCCGTATTCAGCTCGACGAGCTCCTGCTGACTGCGATGAGACAGTCCTCGATTCCAGCGTCGCAGCTTTCCCCGGCGCTGAATGGCGGACTGATACCTGCGAGCCGACTCAAGCAGTCGATGGTGGGCTGATGGCGATGTATCCACGGCGTTCAGCCGGTCCGTACTCCAGCCACTGCCCATCTGTGCCATCTGATGATTCAGCTCTCGTCGCAATTCGGCAGACCGATCTTCTGCCTGACGAATCTGCTCATCAATCTGTCGAAGCCAGTCAGCCTGATCCACAAGACTCTGGATCGCATAGCGTTCCTTGTCAAACGCGTTGTCAACCTGAAGTCGATCGGCCTGGGCTCGAAACTGAGTGGCCTGCTCATTCAGCTTTTCACGCCGTGAAGTGGCTTCCTGGATATCTCGATCACACGCCGTCAGCTGCTTGAGTGCTTCTGAAGGATTTGTGTGAACCAGCGGAAGACGATTGATTTCTTCATGAAGATCCCGAGTCCGTTTCCAGGGCTTATAACATGACTGGATGAATCTCAGTCCCCGCAGCTCACCTGTAATTTGACTCTCGCGTTCCTGCAGCTCGTGTATCTCATCGTTCAGTTCTCGGCGCCGCCGCGTGAGTCTCGCATGCTGATCACGAGTCCGCCCGGGATTTCTTCGATTCCCGGAGAGCCGTGAATACTTTTCGAACAGATCATGCAGCTGTCCTGCATCGCCGGATTCACTGAGCATCCTCAGACGGCGGTCGCGAACATCGGACAGTGCATCCAGAATCTGCCTGCCCTGTGGCCCCATCGACAGACCATAAATGTATTCAGATACCTGATCGGTACCCAGCGTCGCCAGCTGCTGGAGCTCGCGAACGCCAACGGCAAAGATGTCTGTGTAGAGATTCTCACTTGTCCCACAAAGGAGTTGATCGAGCGCTTCATCGAGTTCAACTCCTTCTGGTCCCCCGGATAACCTCAACCGTCCTCTGCCACTCAGCTCCGCCTGTCGATGAATGCGCCACGTCCGCCCGGCATGTTCACATCGGATCGCGCCCCGCCATGGCTGCTCTTCGTCAGGTCGCTGCCACGCAGGTTCTTCCGCAAGAGGGTCAAATCCATACAACACCGATCGAACAAATCGCATCAGCGTCGTCTTGCCGGCTTCGTTCGGACCGTAAATGACATTCAATCCCGCCGGATTCAGTCGCAGCAGGAGGTTTCGCCAGATTCGAAAACGATCAATGTCAATTTCTGTAAGCTTCATGCTCAGTCTCCCTCTCGATCGCCGAACTCATCGTCAGCGGAATCTTCGGAGTCTTCCTCGTCCGTGTCAGAGTAGTCTTCATCGTACTCTTCGGTGGCTTCTTCGGACTCAACCAGCTCTTCAGAGTCCAGCTCATCGGTTTCGAGTTCATCAATAATGTTGTCGGGGTCTTCCTCGTCAAGTTCATCCAGTGACATCTCCGATGCATCCGGAAGCAACACCGAAAGATCCTGAATAAACCATGAAGCTCCATCAGACCGCAAACGAGAGACAATGCGTTCCCGGTCAAGACCGTCCATCAGCGCTGACAAACGCTGCTTCCACCCGGGAGACAGCGATTTCTGTGAATCCACCCAGCGCTGAAGACTGACTTCATCACCATCAATCGCTCCTTCAGCCATCATGGAGTACCGCTGAGCAAGCGACTTTTCATCTTCAATTCGCCATCCGTTGGGAACAAGCCGAATGTTGTGCAGAAGCCGAATCAGCTGCGAACCCACTTTCAGCTCGTCCAGCTCTATCGAAACAGCAACGTCAAGGTCATCCGCCACAAGCTCTCTCATTACCGGCAATGAGCAACGGATCGTCCACTGGACTGACCAGATGCGATCCGAAGGGTTCACAACCTGATCAGAAAGCCGAGTTTTCATGAACTGCAGCATGGAGGAAAGCGTTGTCTGCGCCGCGACATGAATTTCAATGTCCTTCCAGTCCACCGCACTTGTGTCAATCGTGGAGATCTCGACTCGCCCTTCCGCTGAAACCTGCACCAGAGAACACGTTCCAACCGCAGCTTCCCGACGATTTCGAGGCTGAGTCGTTCCGGGGCAGTGCATTACTCCCGCAGGACGCCGCAAAGTCGCACGTGCCAGTTCACCCGTCAGTGCCAGATAGTTCAAGTGCCCTTCGCGAAAGATTTGGTCCAGATATGTGACAAAGTCCGAGTTCCATTCTTCGGCAAGAGACTCTCCGTTGGCCGACTCCTCAACGGTTGCTTCAACTTCCGGAACACCAGGAAGTATCTGCTGCTCTTCATCGAGAAGATCCGCCAGATCTTCTGTCACAGGTGCTGTCTTTGGCTTTCCGGAAATCGGAACCAGTTTGCCTGATCGTCCTCGGGCTGCGAGGTCAACCTCTTCAGGACCGTCCTCATCCAGAGCCGATGCGATCAACTCATCCGAAGACTCAGCAGCCATCGCCGCCATTCGCTCGGCTTCTTCAAACTTCGATTCACTGACCAGTCCGATTCGAAACGGCTGAATCCCGGAAACACTCTGAGCAATCACCTGAATCCCAAACGCATCTTTCTCGCCATACCACATCGATGAAGAAATTGTGGCAATCACTTTGTCGCCACGCAGGAACTCCGCCGGCTCAGGATTCGAGCTATAACAAATCGTGACATTCCCAGGCATCTCCGGAATCTGTCGCCATGCCTCAGGCGGATCCGTATCCCCGGGAAGCACAAACACGCGAATTCGCTTTGAATCCAGTATTCTCAGGCCGTTCAGAAGTGACAGCCGAGCCCTAAGACTGCGGTCAGCTTCGACGAAGATGTTCCCCGAAAGCAGAAGGTAGTCCACACTTCGAGCAATACAGTTCTGAATGACACACTCAAAACTGTGAAGCGTCGCGTCTTCAAACGCTACCCTCAAGTCATCCGTCAGCACATCCGACGTCTGAACACTGACCGGCACATCCAGTCTCACATTGGCAGCGTGGATAAATCGTTGCGGTTCGAACGCCATTGACTCAGAGTCCCTTCCGACAACCTCCAAACACTCCTGACCAACATCCCGAAACGAGGTTTCCACAGTTCCGGTAATTTACCATCGCGGAGCGAACGTTAATAAAAGGGAGAATCTAGGGAAAGACCACCATCCGCAAGTTCGGCGATTTTTGCCGGACCAGCCGTGTTTGGCGGTTTGGGGGAACTCCAAAGCGTAACGTCGGGGTCAAGTCCTGTGAGCCAGGGTCAGGCCTCCGGTAATTTCGGGGTCATACCCGTGGCGTCCGCATGGCGAATGTGTCCAAATACTGACTTTGACTGGTATCAGCGTGACGACACTCTGAATTCAGGCCATGTGCGAATTTTGCGAATCCGGCCGTTTTTTGAGATGTAGCGATTCTTTGGGTTCTGGCACGACGTTCGCTTTATTCCTCCTCAACAACTCAACGAGCAAAACGATGATTCGGGACGCTCGCTGAAAGCTCAGAACAGGCTGCATTCAATGTCGAATGTTGTCCGTTGCTCTGAAACGTTGACCATCCCCAACGAAGGAACGTGTTCACATGAAAACGACTCTGCTTAGCGTACTCGCTGCTTCTGTTGCACTTACTGCCAGCTGCCTGACTGTCAGCGCCGGCGATCCACTCGGCTACCCAGGTGGCTACCGCCCGCTGCCATCTCGAGCAGCAAACTTCAACCAGGGTTATCAAACTGCACCTCGAACCGGACTGTTTGGCCTGCCTGTCCCGCAGCAGTGGCAGGGGTCCAATCAAAATACTCAGTATCGAGGAACATCATATAACGGACAGATGCCCGCAAATTGCCCCAACGGTCAATGCGGCACGGGAACCTGTGCCAACGGCCAATGCACTACAGGCCAGTGCGCCAATGGCCAATGCACTACAGGCCAGTGCGCTAACGGTCGGTGTGCGACAGGCCAGAGCTACACAAACACTCGCAACGGCGGGTTTGTGAATCAGGATCGCGGATATAATCGCCCGGTGACTCAGGCACGATTTGATGACGGACAGTGGGAAGCCCGTCGTCCCAACATTAACCAGAGCGGCTACTCACAGACTCGTTCGAATCGCAACACTCTGGACCGAACAGGCTGGAACACGGATCGGTCATGGATGACCGAGTCTTCACTTCAGAACGACCTGGAACTTGACAACACCTACTTTCGAAACAGTCGCGTACAGGACCAGAGTCGAGGATTTCATCAGAACAGAGACGACTACTACGGTGCACCAGCTCGGACACCATCACGTTACTAAACCGTCAATCAAATTAAACAGAGGCGGAATTGAATTCAGTAATCCGCGGCCCGGCACAACTCCAGGGGATGGACGAAGACTGTCAGACCGATGAATGATTCCGCCAATCGCACCGCACCCCAAGCATGGGATGCGGTGTTTTCGTTTTGCACCCCAAGTCTGGTGGCAAGCCGCAGGCGATCAGCGACTACAGATAACAAACTCCGGAACGACAAACTCAAATTCTTCACCACTTTTTTCGTGTGGCAGTCCTTCATTGGAGATCAGTGCCATGATGCAGTCGATGGTTACTGGATTCAGGTTGGAGATTTGGGTGAACGACGACGGAATTCGGGGCCTGACCGCATCCAACTCTGGTCGTTCCTCAGAACTCGGTCTGTTTTTCGACTCCAGGGGATCAGGTATCGGCTCGGCGGGTAGCAAACGAGGCTTTAGCGAATCCAGTTCAGAGACAATTATCTCGCGGGGTATGCTCCATGGGCTGAATTCTCCGGAGGAACTCACAGCTCTCAACCAGATGCGGTATGTTCCGGCGGGGAGTGGATTTGAAGGCGTAAAAGTTGTTCCGGTCAGTTGCGTATTCTGCAGATATCCCGCCTGAACACCAACTCGATCAACCCAAAGCTCATACCTCACTGCTCCCGCCACAGGCGACCACACAATGATAGGCTGGTGATTTGAGCCCGCTAAGGACAATGTCACTGTTGGACGTCCACCGATAAACAATGACTGTGGATTTGACCACAGACTGCGCATTCCTGAAGCACTTTGAGCGAGAACCTGCCAGCGATAGGGACCGTCATTCAGGTTTGCAGATGGGGTCCAGCTTGTCGAAGCCAGATTTGTCTGAGTCGTGATAACACCATTGACTTCGTTGACAAGCCTCAGTTCGTAAGTTTGAGCACCGACGACTGCGGCCCAGGTAAGTGTTGGACGTCTATCAAAGGTGGCAGATGCCTGGCCAACGACCAATGGTGGTGCAACGATAAGGATCTCTGTCACATTTAACCATGGCGTGGGCACATTGCCGGCATCGCGTCCGCGAACCCAGATGCGATATGTGCCAAGAGGCCAGTCTGTTGCTGCAGTCCATGATGTCTGATTCCAGCTGGGTTCATAGACAAACTTTTTCTGACCGGTGGTAACATTGTCAACCCACAATTCGTAGCTCACGGCACCCTGCAAGGCAGCCCACTGGATTGTGGGAGTTGCGTCCGCATAGAAACGATCCATCGGCTCCAGAACGACTGGCGCACCGATCTGAACATTGTATTGCGGGCTCCAATCTGAACGAACGCCATTCGAATCCACGCTCCTTCGCCAGACCACATATCGGCCAATGTCGAAAGGTGTTGAAGGGGTATATGAGTTCGTGGTTGATGTCGCCTGCCGATACGGATTCACCCCTGTGGCAGAATTCGCGAACCACAGCTCGTATGACACTGCCCCCGGAGTTGGAGTCCACTCAAATGTCGGAGTCAAACTATTTACGAATGCTCCCGGTGCCGTAAAACCCGACGGTAAGTTGAACCACGTCGTCGTATCCGGCTGATTTGGCAGAAGCTCCTCGTTTCCAACGTGATCGGTGGCCACGCTGTAGAACTGATATGTTCTGCCATGACGGCCTGCAAATACGGCAGACGTCAACGTTGTCTGGCTCTGCCAGATTGTAAACGGCCCTCCATTTTCCGACACGTAAACATCGTATGCCGAGATTCCGGCACCTGCTCCATCGTTTCCTGTCCATGAAACAAGATACGTGGGCGTCACGACAGGATAAGGCAGAGCCGCAACACTGCTCGACGGGCGATTCAGGTCGACGGTGTTGAGCCAGGTATTGGTGACGATGGGGGCCTCTGTGTCAAAGACAATAGAAGCCTGTCCCGTGAATTCGGTGCCGCTGACGGCATTGGATTTCGGAGCGATTGTATAGGACACAAATCCCTGACCACGCCCTGTTACATCGTCAGGCGGCAGGAAGCCGGCGAGCCCATCCCACGGAAGGTCGAAGGTCACAGGGTCCAGCGATCGGAAGGTCCAGCTCAACTGGCCCGACACTGAATTGAACAGAGCCGTGACTTCGACCACCAGCCCACTGGCCGGATCAGAGACTCGTCCCGTCCACGACTTTAATCCCGCCGGGACATTCAGTACCACATCGCCCCATCCGAATTGATTCAGCTCGAACGAATCCCAGTTGAGATCCGCATCCAGCTGCTGCGTGACGAACACTTCCTGAGCCGGCGCTGCTGCGGTCGGCACATTCTGGAAGTAGATTGTGTAAGGGAACAACGCCGGTGTTGTCAGGAAGCCCCCCGTGCCGGTTCCAGTCGGTCCCACAATCTCGTTCGGATCGTTGGGAGTTCGCTGCTCGGAGGTTTCAAGATCTTTTTCGCCCTGTTTGATGAGCCGCAAATAGTACAGGACCGTTTCCCATGGTGGTTCCTGACCTGGATTCTGCTGTCGCCATTGGTCCAGAAGTGACTTGAGGGCCGGGTGTTGTTTGCTTCGAATGTCCGTCAATCTCCGGACATGGTCGGACGTTACTGTTGGTGCTGGTCCGGCCTTGCCGGCTTCATGGGCTTCAATCTGATTGCCCGCAATGTCAGCAGCAACGGGAATCAGAGGAAGCAGAGGTAACAGGTACAGACTGCTGGCGATTCCCGCTGCTCCGGCTCCGCCCTCCGCAATCGTGACACCCTGCCCCACCCCAAAGCGAAATGCTGTCTGAAAACCTGTTCGTATAAGTCCTGTTGTCCCAGAACCGTTCGGAGCTCCTCGGAGAATTCCTACGCCGGTTTGAACAACGCGTGCGCCTCCAGGGCGGCTTGGAAGTTTGATGTTTGGCATTCCGGAGGGTTGTAAGCCAGAGGGATCCGTCAGCAGGATTGGTGAATTGCCCACATACCGATAAAGATTCACATCGCCGCCCAGAAATCCAATCGGATCAAGCTGCGTGAATCGGCCCGTGGTCGAGTCATAGAGCCGTGCTCGCATGTCGAATCCGGCGGTTCCTCGCTGCGAGACACCCCATTGACCGTTGAACGTGTAACGATTCGTCGATGCGGCTGTTCCGCTGGCTGACAGAATCTCCCCAAACGGCAGATAACGATAACTGGCCGAAACACTGCCATCGCCAGCCGTCAGCGCAGTTGTGTTGCCGGTGACATCGAAGTGGTAGTAGCTCTGAGTCCCGGAGTTCGAAATCATGGCTTCGAGGCCGGTGCCGATCACATACGATGCCGTCTGATTTCCGCTCACGTATTCCGCCAGCACATCGTTGAGCCCATCAACGCCGCCCAGTGCGTCCATCAGCAGTTCGGTTCGTGTTCCGTTCAGCGTCACCGCCCAGCGATTGCCCAGCGGGTCGTACTCAAATTGCCAGGTGTTGTTGCCATCAACAATGCTCGACAACCGATTCCGGCTGTCATAAGAATACTGCAGGCTGCTGCCGTCAGCTCTGACCATGGAAATCAGATTGCCGTCTGTATCATATTCAAACTGCTCTCCGTTCGGTCCAGTCTGGTACTGATTCATCGAGTTCGCCAGGTATCCCGCTCGATTTCCTACCGCATCGGTGTCGTAGCGATGAATCGTGCCGTTTGGCAAGGTAACCGCGACCAGCTGCCCATCAGGATCGTACTCGTAGGATGTAAGTCCGGCTGCGTCCGTCATCGAGATCAGTCGATTGTGCGAATCATATGCGTAATCATTGAAGCTGATCACTGCCGACGTGTTGTCGCGATGTTCGATCCGAGTCAGCTGATTGAAGCTGTTGTACGAATAGTGAGTCGATGCGCCGTTACTGAATGTCTTCGATGCCAGTTGTCCCGCTGCGTCATACGCATAAGTCACCTGTAGGCTCCCGTTTCGGCTTACGGTGGCCAGATTGCCGAGGGTGTCGAAGGTGTAGTCGATGGTGAGTCCATCTGAGGTGCTGATCTGATCCTGTCGGCCGCCAGCATCGTAACGATAGTTTACGAAGCGACCGTTGGGATAAGTGATTCGAGTGATTCGATCGGCTGCATCGTACGTGAAGGTCACCGTCTGCGTTGATCCGTTGCTCAGCGTTTCCACAATCTGTGTCATGTTGCGGCGAGCGTCGTAGGTGTAGTCCTGTCTCAATCCATCGGAGTATTCACGTCGAGTGATCAGGTTCTTGCTGTTGACCGTGTCGAGCGTCCAGCGGTTACCCTCGGTCTTCTGCAAGAGTCGATTGCCCAGTGAGTCGTACCCATAGAGTCTGTAACTGCCATCAGGATTGACGGAACTCGTCATCAGATTCTGATTGTTTCGCACAAAGTCAGTCAGATGTCCATTGGCGTTGGTGATTCCCTCCGAAAACACGCCATCAGAATCAAAATCAATCGTTGTGTCGTGGCCCGCTGGTGACGTCAGTCGAGTGATGCTCCCAAAGGCATCGCGCACGAGAGACGTTCGAATACTACCCTGTCTTACTCCCGTGAGTCGGCCTTCGTTATCGAACATCAGGTCGGCTGCTTCTCCGGTCATTTCTGTGACTTCCGTAGGCTGACCGAATTCGCCTTCCAGCCACGATGTCGTACGCCCAAGCGCGTCGGTAACGGTGACTCGGCCGAGCTGTGCCAGGCTGCCATAAACGTAGTTGACGGCCTGCAGATTGTTGGCCAGCGATGTTTGCTGGATACGACCGGCTGAGTCATACACGAAGTTCGATCGCACACCATCGATCCCAATGACACCGGAAAGTGTCCACGCTTTGGGTCCGGTCGTGTCAGCGTTCCATTCGTATGTGATCACACCTTCCGCACTGGTGATCGATGTCAGTCTTTGCTGAGCATCGTATGCAAGCGTTGTGGCTCGACCCACGGGATCCGTGATGGATGTGATTCGTCCGTTTCCGTTATATGCGAAAGTTGTCACATCACCAAAGTGATCTGTCAGTGTCGTCAGGCGTCCGGCTGTATAACCTGCCGTGACGCGAACTCCGAGACGGGATTCGGTGTAGTCCCATGTTCCATCTGACGAGTAAGCCGTGATTGTTCCATCGGCTTCGGTCAGGATGTATCCACCGCCACTCTGATTCGAGAGTTGCCCGCGATCAGCACCATAGCCGACGAAACTACTGCCGGACCGGCGGAATGAGCGAATCGAGAAGCCGGTAATCAGGTCCACGTTTCCATCAACGTCCGTCACCGCACGGATATCCAACGGGTTTTCAATGCCACGTCCATACGCAGTCAACGCGAATCTCTGGTGTATCGTCCCGAACCGATTCGCCTGCTGAATCAGGTAAGCCATGGCTCGAGACGGGTTGAGTGTGGAGAGACCATCCTGTGCCAGAACCGCAGCCGCACTGCGGATGGCGTTGCTCCAGCTTTGGACTGTGTTACCCACCAGAGCCGACAATGCTGGCCGGACCGCATTGGTCCATGCTTCAGGCGAAATGAAGTCGGGGCGGTATGCATCCAGCATCGCGGTTGTAAGCGGCTCCTGGCTTTCCACGGGGAAGATAGCCCCACCAACTCCCGTCTGTGACTGAATTCGGGTTTCTGCAATCGCCGCCGCTGCAACTCTGGTGAATACATGCAGGCCGTTGGCCCGCGGCTGAACGAAGAGCCTGAGCGTTACCGTTTCGCCGGGTGCGTAGTTGTCTGCGCGACCGCTCTCTTTCACCGCCAGGATGCTGGCAAAGTCTTCTGATGCTTCCGTTTCTCCCACTGGCAGAAACGCGCCGTTGTCGGTAATGAGCTGAATCACTGGAGCCGGCTGACTTCTGGTACTGTTGTTCTTCACAGTGACCAGAACCGGAATGTCGCGGAACGGGCGAGTAATCTCAGGCATGCTGACTTCGACCTGCCAGTTCGGCATCCTCGCCCAGGCGTCAGCCGCAGATGTGCCTCCGGACACGACCGTAAAGTTCTTTCCGGAGTACACCACCGGCGCTCCGCCATTGTCAGCTGAAATCTGGAATGGTCCGCCAATGCTCAGATTGGTGAATGTGATTGCGGCGGTGGTTGAGTCAACACGGTTGACGCTGCTGGCGAGTTGAGTGCCCAGGCGAAACTGAGTGGCCGAAGTGAAACCGGTTCCTCGCACTGTCAGCAACAGCGAATCAGCAACAAGCAGTTGCGAACTGATCGAAGCTTCATTTTCAATTCCGAGGAGGCTCAGCGATAAGTTATCTGCTCGAGTCACCGCATTGCCAGGAGCTCGACTGATCACCGAGACGTAGTATGTTCCGGCAACGGGCTCATCCATTGTGATTCGAGCAACGCGATTCCCGCCTTCGACAATGGTCGACGCGACATAGGGATCGTCCGATCCACCGGTCGGCAAGCTGGCCCGTCGAATTCGAATTTCCCCCGCATCGCCTGCCGGGAATGTTGTCATCACCTGAATGGTGGTCGCGCCCGTGGGCACGGTCAACGCGTAATAGACAGGCTCATTCGCGGGGGTGTTGCTGGAAACATTGACGCCGAACGGCAGAGCTTCTGCAGAAATCTGAATGGCAGAAGTTGAAGGCCGTGCATTGTTGGATCGATTCAGGTCCAGCACGACTCCGGCGGCATCAGCAGCGGGAATCACAAACCAGCGGCCTGGACGATTCGGCACCGTTATGGTTTCCGTAATCGTGGTGCTGCCAAAGGCAGGCAGCGATGCCGTGGGGACAGATCGCTTCACCGACAGATCATGCAGATCGAGTGTTGAATTCTCAGAAAGGAACAACAGATCTGTCCATGGCCCGTTGACGGTGCGGTCCGTCAGATTTCGAACGGTGTACTGAACCTGAAACGTCTGGCCAGGATTGAGCGGCCCGGAAACTCCCAGCAACTGAACGTTCTCAATTGTAAGGTCGGCGGCGATTGAAGACAGCCCCAGAGTAACCTTGTTTGAGGTCACCGTCGCAGCCAGACCGTTCACTTCGATGTCATCAAACGTACCGTTGATCGTCAATGCCGTAACCACATCAAAGCGATCCGTCTCCAGTGGCTGGAAGCCGTTCTCCAGTCCTGTGATCAATGTTCCTTCAAGTGTGGTCGTGCTGATGGAGTTGAGCCGACCCATGCTGGTTGTGCCGCCCACAAGAGTCGTCAACGAACCGTTGGAACTTTGAGTAAATGCTCCATTAACGGTCAGTGTGCTGTTACTGCCCAGCGTGATTGCCCCCTGATTCTCAAAAGCACCGTTACGAGTCCAGTTGGTGCCTCCGGTCAGGGACAGGTGTCCGCGGACAGTGGTCAGTTCTTCCAGTCCAGTGAACCGACTGCTGGCGCCGTCCAGGTGCAGTTCACCGCCGAGAGTCGTGAAGACTGAACCAGCGGAAGGGAAATCGATACGGCTGCCGTCAACGATGTGCCAGTCACCAGGCAGTGTGGTCAGTCCTGAACCAAACGCAGTTTCTCCCCGAGGTGCACTCACGGTGAGGAACGCGGAGTTATCCACCGAGACAACGCCCTGATTCTCGAAGCGAGTCTGAATCCAGGCACCGCCTCCATCCATTCGAACCAGTCCCTGGTTCACGAACAACGGCGACTGGCTCAACTGAACGCTGCCGTTGAACACACCAAGAACCTGGCTTCCGTCTTCCAGAGTGACAGTGCCGCTGGAGCGATTGATGAGCGTGCCCTGACCCTGAAAGAGCTGGTTCAGCTGAAGTTGCGTTCCATTCTGAACGGTGAGAGTTCCTTCATTGATGAGTTCACCCCACATGTGCCGTGATCCCGAATCGGGACCAATCCTCAAATCCCCCTCATTGATCAGTCGTCCGTAGTTCGTGCCCGCATCCCAGATCGCCATCCCCGTCGGGAAATCAATGACGGCATTGTCCCACCAGTTACCACCCAGTCGGATCGTACCGCCACCTTCTGCCGTATAGCGACCCGAGTAGCGGGGAGAGCCGGTGGCAGCACTGCCATTGGAAAGGTCAAGCGTTGCGCCTGGGGACACAACAAAGTGTCCGCCTTTGCTGAAGCTCTGCTCTGAGGGCGTTGAAGACCAGTGACGAAGACCAGAGAAGTCGAGCGTTCCGGCAGACACTTCAATGCGACCTTCCGGTGAGTTCTGCAACAACAGCCCGTCCCAAAACGCTGAAGCTCCAGGAGTATTTGAAATGAGGGTCCCACTGTTGAACAGGTACGACGGACCAACAGCGTTGATCCAGGCCGCCTGAATATATGCATTGACTGAGCTCAGGAACGTGACTGTTCCGCCCGTTTGGTTGTCGATGGCAGAGCCCTGCAATCCGAAACCGCTGCCAGCAGTGGACGCATCGATGATGATGCTGCCCTGATTGTGGATGGTAGCCGCTGACATCACGGCCGAATTGTTTTGCACAGGCTCAAACTTCACCACACCCGTGTTGACGAACGGATTGAACGTGTAGGAAGTAAAGAAACCCGGTGTGCCAATTCTTCCCCGCACGACTTTCAACTCTGAGAGATTGAAGACTCCACTGCCAGCAATCTGCGTACTGCTGCCGTCGCCCGAAGCAGCCTCCAGACGCAGTGTTGTGGCGACAGAGTTAAGAGTATGGCCATTGGGGTACATGATTCCCGCGCTATGCCGCCATTCACCACCTCCCGTCAGCTGAATATCATCAAGGATCTGCACCGAAGCGGATGTTTGAAGTGAAGCCGATGGACTGACTTCGATGTCGCCTCTCAGATCGTGCTGAGTACCGCCGAGGGTAAGAGTGCCGCCATCGACTTCAATTCGACTTCCGGTTTGTGACTGAATGCGGGACGAAATAATCGCGTTGACTCCGGTGCCCGTCTTGCGGATCACTCCATGATTCACCAAGACAGGCTGCCCCCAGTCCGATCGGATCGCGCTGTCATTGATCAGCTCGATGACCCCTGTTGTACTATTGGTGATCGCTCCGGTCGCCGAAATCGGCCAGCTTGTGATAAACGGACCATTCTGCAGTCGGAACGTACCGTTGTTCGTGAGGGAGCCCCACAGACGAGGAGCACCATCGCCTACGGAATTGACTCCAACGGGCACATCAATATTGAGCGTTCCATTGTTGATGAATCCGCCCACCAGCAAGCCTCCCTCGATCGTTCCTCCGTTAATGGTGAGAGTTGAGACGTTGGTGTTAAGTTGCAGGTTGGGGGCGGTGGATTCCCAGTTCAGTGTGCCAATCGTGAGGTCGGCGTTGAGAGTCAGGTTCGGTCCGCCTGCAATGATGGCAATGTCATCCGCATCCGGGAAGCCCTGATTCGTGGCTCCGAGATCAACGTTCATCCAGTTTCGAGCGTCCTGCCAGACGTTCGAAGCGAATCCTCCCTGCCATGAATACGTGGCCAGCACGATGCGTTCTTCCAGGGTCTCAGAAGCCGGTTGCCGATACCTGGAAGAACGCTTCCTTCGAAGTGCGGAACTGCTGCGGTGGGTACAAGGCCCGTTCGCCGATCCGTTGGCTTCAAAGATTTGTCGTGCCTTCCTGATAAACGCCTGAATCATGAGAGGTCTCGCCGCCAGAGTATTCGGGAAAAAACCGAGAGCGGCGTCCGTACGGCTGAGCTCGAATCCGTGTGACAGAAGTGGTCAGATTTTTCTGAAAAATTGTCTACTTCCCGTGTTTTTCGGAGTCTTCGCCACTGTTTTGCGGATGAATCGACTCGTTCAATCCACGTATACTGAGAGTGAAACTCTGGAACAGAATTGTGTGCAATGTGGGGTTTGCCGGGGCAGACAGGTGAATCAGGTTGTTGAAACAAAAACAGTGATCCCAGGCTACGAACTTCTGAACGTCCTGGGGCGTGGCGGTACTGGACGCGTCTATAAGGCTCGTGATCTCAAACTGGGACGTACCGTCGCCATCAAACTGCTGATCGACTTTGATGATCCGGAACAGGTGGCTCGATTCGAAGAGGAGGCTCGAGTCGTCGCAAACCTGACTCACCCGAACATTGTACGACTGTTTGAGTTTGGAAAACCGGCTGATGACGCCCCGTATTGTGTGATGGAGTATGCCTCGGGGGGTTCGCTGGCAGACGTGCTTCGGGGAAACCCGATTCACTGGCAATTGGCTGCGAATACAGTCCGGACGCTGGCACGTGCTCTACAGGCCGCTCATTCAGCCGGAATTCTGCATCGCGACATCAAACCTGGAAATGTGCTGATTGCCGATGAGGAAGATACCCCGTCTGAGGTCACTCCCGGGAGCGATCCATTTTCACAGACCTCGCTGCGCATCTCGGACTTCGGCCTTGCGCGCCGAATTCAGGCTCCCCACCATCTGACTCGGACCGGGCAAATGCTGGGTACTCCCGGTTATACGGCCCCGGAGCAGATCTCCGGCATGAACAGTAATCCCGGTCCGGGTGCAGATATCTACTCACTTGGTTGTGTCCTGTTTGAACTCATCACTGGCCGCCCTCCCTTCATGTCGGCAGATCCGTTTGATGTGATGATTCGATCCATGTCCGACGATCCTCCCACTCCCCGATCTTTGCAGCCTTCAATTCCTGCAGACCTGCAGACGATCTGTCTGAAATGTCTCGCCAAATCACCGAGCCGGCGATACCTGACGGCCGGCGATCTGGCTGATGACCTCGAACGACTTCTGGCCGGGCGACCAATTCTTGCCAGACCGGTGTCAAAGTATGAGAAGCTCGCGAAGTGGGTATCGCGAAATCCATGGAAGTCTGCGGTACTCGGGCTTTTGGTCGTGCTGACCACTGGAAGCATTGCCGGAATGCTTGCACTTCAGTCTGCTTATGCAGCGACTCTGGCGGCAAACGACAAGCTGACACTTGCCGTTCAGGAGTCTGATCAGTCTTTTCGGCTGACCCAGGATGCGCTTGATCGAGTCGTCAATCGTGTCCGAAATGACCTGTATGAAGTACCGCAGGCAACTGGATTGATGCATCAGACGGCGATTGAATCAGCCGAACTGAATCGGAAACTTTATGAGATGCGACCTCATGATCTGCGTGCAGCTCACAATTTGATTGATGCGTTCGAACAGCTTGCCACAGCAGAGTGGGTGTTCGGAGATGTGGGCAAGAGTGTCCGTGTTACCGAAGAACTCGAATCGCTGCTCAACAATCTGGTCACGCAGCATAACAACGATGAACGAATTGACGTGGCCCGTGCAAAGTTGCTTCTGGAAAAAGTTCAGTTCCCCGCCGATGGAATGACACTCGAACAGAAACAGCAGATCGAAACAGAAGTGACCGCGGCCTTTCAACATCTCGAAGACGTGCATCCTGAATCTCTGCTCGTTGGTCCATTGAGAATTCAGGAAGCTCAATACCAGATGAACAAGCTTTCGCCAGCAAAAGACGGGGACGCGTTTTTTCGCGAGGGCAAACGTCGGTTGGATTTAGCAATCAGAAACTTTGAACTTCAGCCACTTGCTGCACGGTCCGAGGCGACATCCTGGGTCATTATGGCCTGCATTGCGCTGGCGGATGGCTATTCAGCGACAGGACAATATGAGCAGGCGGCAGAATATTTTCAGCGTGGTATTCAGCAATTGGATCTGTCTCCTGAAATCGGAGCCGAACGCAATCATCAGCAACAAAGGGCAACTATGCTGGCTGGTCTTGGCCTCGCCGTTGCCCATACCGGAAGCACCGTCGAAGGTTCAGCAACTGTTCAACAGGGTCTTTCCCTGATTCGGAAACTTATCGAACAATTTCCTGAAGATCAGGAATATCTCAGGACGCAACTGACTGTTCTGCTGACACTTGCGGAAATTGATCAACTGTCGGGAACAGAATCCCCTCCGGAAAGAACAGCTTCTGCAATTCTCGAAGGATTGAATGGACTCGAGGCTGCGGGTTACCCGCCGCAACTGCTGGTAAAACTCCGCACGCGTGTTGGTCAACTGCCGTCTGAGCAGGCTAAAGACAAAGAATAGGTGGCGAGTGTCTGAAGAACAGCGTTCCGAAGAGTACATTGATGCAATCCGAACTCGCTGGAGTCTGGTCAGACTAGCTCATCTTTCAGAGCAGAACCTGGATGTCGGTCAGGCACGGCAGCGATTGGTCATGCGTTATGCCGCAGCTATTCGCCGATACGTCGGGGCAATCGTTCGCGACCAGAATCATGCGGATGAGATCTCGCAGGATGTGATCCTCCGACTGATTCAGGGCGACTTCAGTGGCGCAGACCCTCAACGAGGACGATTTCGTGACCTTCTGAAGGCATCAATCCGCAATCGAGTACGGGACTACTTCGCGTACGAAGGACGTCGAAAGTCGATTGCACTGGACTTCAATGTGGCCATTAATGAAAGTGAAGATCGGTTCGACCAGCGCTGGCTTCACATCTGGCAAAAAGTCGTCTTTGAACAAACCTGGAATCGCCTGCTGGAAGATGAAGGTGGTAAACCCACGTCAGGCTACCTGGCATTGAAACTGAAGACCGAATTCCCTGACCGAACGTCCGAGGAACTTTCAGAAGAGTTGAGCCGTCGCACAAAGACCGAGATCCGGGCAGACCGATTTCGACAGTTACTCCATCGAACGCGGAAACGCTTCGCAGCGATGCTCGTCGACGAAGTGAAGTCCTGCCTGGATGAAGAGTCCGACGAACGGCTGGAAGAAGAGCTTTCTGCACTGGAGTTACTGGAATTTGTCCGTGAGTACCTCCGTTCCACGCCGGGATGATCAGGCATCAGAACTGCATGGCGGCCATCAGCATCGCGGATGGCATTCGAAACGTCGCTGCACCGTTTTGCCTCGGACAGGGCGGACTGAGGGGTGAGAATTTCTTTATGAATTCGGGCGTTTTTTAACAAACGAATGGATGGCAGGCGCACTTCTCCGTTCAATCTGTAGTGATCATCGCATTTGGCATCTGCGATGAAGGCGATCCATTCCCTCACGGGCGACCTCAGCTCCGGCAATGTTTGCCGATCCGGGTGAATCCAGCAAATCTGCGCTGACTTTGCTCTCGATACACATCAGAGAACTTAGCTTACTGACAAAGTTTGGCGAGACTTTGTGGTCCATGTCCCTTGTCTGGGCCGGAGCAGAGAACCGAATGCTGCCGGCGCATGAATAACGGAGGAATTACCTTGAACGGTACAACGACGACGATTCGCAGGTCAGGCAATCAGGAGTTGCGAATGTTCCGCAACTTCATGTGGATTTCGATGTTGATGTCTTTGGCAATCGTATTCTTCGGAATGCAACTCATGATGGTGGGCCCTCTCAAAGGGCGGCTCGATGGTATTCAGACGCGTCTGGATTTGTCAGATGGACATATGAAGAAACTGGTCTCGGTACGAGAATCTGTCTGGAAAACAAACGATCTGCTTTCCAGCCTGGAAGATCAGGCCAGTCGGCTGCAGGAACTCAACGCCAGCATTGAAGACATTCAGACACTGCGAAATCGAATTCAGAACGAAGCCGATGCAGCAACGGTTGCTTTGTCAGCTCTGGATCGCATGGCAACAGTTCAGGACAGAATTCTTGCCGAACAACAGTCCACTCAGTCAGCACTCGAACAGCTGAGTTCCATCCAGGAGTTGCACACTGGCCTGACACGAGCCGCGGAACAAGCGGAAGTCGCCGGTAATTCACTTGACGGCATGGTCGCCCTCCAGCAGCGAATCGTAGCCGCTTCGAACGGTTACGAAGCTGCCAGCGAAAGCATCAATCAGCTGGCCGAGCTGACACAACGTCTGGCAACTCAGTCAGAGGACGTTCAGCTTGCAGCTGAGCGATTCGATCAGTTCGTCAACCTGAAGAACTCCGTCGTCGCTTCTTCTGAAAATCTGGACTCCGCTCAGTCATCCACTGAAAAACTGATTGCCCTGAAGAACCAGATTCTCGGTACCTCTGAGACAATCGCTTCTGCCGAAGAGAATGCTCGAGTTCTGGTCGCAATGAACTCCACTCTGACACGAGACGCCATTCAGATCGAAGCAGCAAAGCAGAATCTGGATTCCATGATTCGGATGCAGGATTCACTGAGCGAGCAGTCCGTTCAGGTTGCCGCTGCAATCCAGAATCTCGAGATCATGGAAGACTTCCAGACAGAAGTCGCGTCACACGTTAAATCACTCGAAACACTCCGACGAACTCTGGTTGACATCGCCATGATGGAATCTACGGTAGGTCGAGTCGCTCAGATGATTACTCCGCTCAGTGAAATCGGGAACCTGCGTCGACTCAGTGAAACAGAAGTTCGAGATGCTGCTCGAATCATTCTGGATCGACGATCAACCCGCATTTCTCAGACCGGTGAGACAGCACCTCAGGTATCAGGCACAGAATTCGGAACCACGACCGATTCCGACCTCGTACCACTCCCGCCAGAAGCTCGCGACTAAGCTTCTGCCTCAAACGTCTCACCCGTCAAACCGCAAGCCCTGTGACAACCCCCAGTCACAGGGCTCTTTTTTTTAACTAACGACTGCGCAAAAAAGTACTCATCACGCTCCGCCGTGATGATGACTTTGAGATGGCAACTATCTTCCGCCGAACGTTCGATAGGCAGCCTTCAGAAGAGTTGGGCTTGACTGCTCTGCTCTTGCCAGCAGACCCTGACCGACCGACAGCAGTTCGTCGGGAACGGGCTGAGACGCAGAAGCTCGATTCATTGCGATCATAAACTGCAGGATTGCTTCACGGCTGCGTTCATCATCGGCAACGCTCGAATCGTACATTTCGGCGAGCAGTGGTGCGACTTCCCAGTCCTTCCAGCGGGAAAGATTGGTGATCGCAAGTTCTCGAACCTGCGGCTGATTCAGGAGATACCGGAGTGACTTCGCCAGACGCGACTGATCAATGACATCACTCTCGTAGCTCCACATGAACTGAACCGCCTGCATGACTGCAAAGTGTTCTGTATACGGAACACCCTTTGGCTGCAGGCGAGTCTCTTCAAGGAATGTCAACCCCTCTTCTCCCGAAAGCAGCAGGTATCCACCGATGACACCTTCAATTCCATATCGGAAGTCCTTTTCAGGCCTGGGCATTCCGATCTGCTCTTTCAGGAATTGCTTATCCTCGGAATTTCCGCAGAGTCCGAGCAGCATGCCGTACAGGCCGAGTCGTTCAGGGGACGTATCGGGCCGAGCGATCCATGTTCGCAGCTTCTGTCGATCGAGCAGGTTTCTGACCGTCAGGACATCCTCATACTGAGAACGCGCAAATTCGCTCCAGGCATCCATTGCCAGTTCCGGGTTGTCGGATTCCAGCCACTGGACGAAATACGGCAAACGCATGGGTGCAGGCATCGAATTTGAAGGCAGGTTGAGAAGATAGTTTCGACTGTCATCAGTGAGCGGCGAAGAAACTTCCCAATAAAAGAACGTCGCAACTGACCAGGATGGCTTCCCGGTAGCCGGCATGGAAGACAACGACTCCGTCCGTGAAACGGTGATCTCGGCCGAAGAAACTACAGAGCCGGATAGCATTTCATCGGCGAAGGTCCTTCCCGCCTCGGCGCCCCCGGAGGAGCGGCCCGTTAACAGAAACACATCTCCCGGCATCCCTGTGACAAATTCGTAGAGGGTAATCATCTTTCCCGGGCGAAGTTCTCCGGGTGCCCGGGATCCGGGTGTCCCATCGACTCCGGACACCCCACCGAGACACTGAGTGATCGTCGGCCGCCGGCCTGGTTCTCGGAGAACACTTAGGATTCTCAGGTGTGACCTCGCTTCGGTATCCCCATTGAGCAGATCGACTCGGACAAGTTCTGCAAGCAGCATGACATCGGCCTTGTCCACAATTTCCGCCCACGTTTCCGGGGGCGCCAGACAAAACGGGCAGGCGTAAGTGGGCGGTGCAGCAATGAGAGTCAGGACCAGAGTGATCACGAAGGGCCATGCGAAGAGTGGTCCGGAGGAGTTTGACGGTCGCCTGAATCGTGCTGCCTGCAATACCAAAGTAAACACTATGGAACCACGTTTATAAGCTGGCGATGAACTTACCACTCGAACACCCTCATCCATGATCAGACGACCTTCATCCTGAACACCCGCGGCGAAGCTGTGGGTTGTGGCCAGGAGTCTATCAGGTGACGAGCGATTGCTGAAAGTGAACTTCCGAAGCGGCCATAAAAGGTAGATCACGCTGCAGACCACCATTGGTTCCTGACGGTGCAGAACCGCGTCACAGTTCAACAGCGAACTCATTCGAGTCAATTGACAGAGAGGCGCAGAGATTGCCGAACTTCAGTGAATGAATGTCAATAAATAGTGACCGGCTGCGAAACAGTTTTCTCAGGATTCCTGAATTCTGTTCAACCTGCTCTATTGATTTGGAATGGCGGGACGTTATAACGCCCGCGCATTGACGTTCTTTGTTTGGTATTTACAGCATTTGTTCCAGGAACAATTGCGGAGGTGACAGCGAGTCGGCCAGTTGGCTTAGACTCAAAGCTTGAGGATGCTGAAGAGCAGCAATCCATGGCATTGTTTGAGTTCGTTGTCTGAACGCCTGACCGGGATGGAGTCGGCCGGTGGGGCGTACTAATGCCGACTTCTCAAAAGTCACTTTGTGGACCGGATGTCCCGCTTTTTTTGAACGTCTGAAATCTAAGCAGGCTGAGACAAAGTCAGCCATGCAACACCTGAACAGGTGAGATGAAGGTGATTGTACAGGAAGCAAAAGGACCTCCTGATCTGCGTGTGATGTACGCGGAGAACGTTTTTAATGGACGAAAGTTCATTCGGTGGCTGCGAGTGCTCTGAGCCTCCAGCAACCACCTCGGAGCACGATGACCCTCCGGGAAGTTCCTCGCTGCTTCAGATTCTGTCTGAAAATGCAGCAACTACAACACGAACAACTGAAACCTGCAGCATTGACACCGAATCAGTGCTCTCTCGGCTTCGAGCCGGCTCGACACCGGTATCGACTCTGCGAGGCTCCCGAAACGGCGGAAAAACCGCAGTTGCTGAGCCCCCGACGACTCAAAGCAAGTCGTCCCCCGCCTTACCTCCCGTCGTTGATTCACCGCTTTACGGCAGCTCCCCTCGTCCTTCCAATCCGAGGACGACTGAGTTCCGAGAGCGATTCTTTCCCGACGTTTCCAACGCTGAATGGGATGACTGGCGATGGCAGTCTCGGCATCGAATTCGAACACTCGATCAGTTTGAAACGATGCTGGATCTGTCCGACGAAGAACATGACGCCCTCGTCGAGGGAGGCACGATGCTCCCGGTTGCGGTGTCACCTTACTACATGAGCCTGCTGGATCCTCATGATCCTCTGCAGCCGCTTCGCAAGACGGTCGTTCCGACAACAGCGGAGTTCATCCGAACTCCCGGTGAAGCAGACGATCCGCTGGGTGAAGACGGTCACAGCCCAGTTCCTGGACTTGTCCATCGATATCCGGATCGAGTTCTTCTGTTACCACTGGACTTCTGCTCAACTTACTGTCGCTACTGCACTCGATCGAGAGTTGTAGGACACGGTGAGATTGTTCCGAACGCTCAGCGACTGGAAGCGATCTTCCACTACCTGGAAGAAACAACTCAGGTCCGAGACGTGCTGATTTCCGGCGGAGACGCGCTTGCTCTGAGCGACGAGAAGCTGGACTGGATTTTGGGACGCCTTCGAGCCATTCCGCATATCGAATTTGTTCGAATCGGAACGAAGATGCCCGCGGTTCTGCCTCAGCGAATCACCACAGAACTGGTGACGATGCTCAGGAAGTACCATCCTATCTGGATGAGCATTCACTTTCTGCACCCGGAAGAATGTACACCGGAATCAAAGGCAGCCTGCGAACGGCTCGCCGACGCCGGAATTCCTCTCGGGTCACAGACTGTGCTGCTGAAAGGCGTCAATGACAACGTCGACACAATGAAGCAGCTTGTCCACAAACTGCTGCTGATGCGAGTCCGACCGTATTACCTGTATCAGTGCGACCCGATCAGCGGATCTTCGCACTTTCGAACTCCGGTCTCTAAGGGACTGGAAATCGTTCAGGGACTTCGAGGCCATACAACGGGCTACGCTGTCCCAACCTATGTGATCGACGCACCTGGCGGCGGAGGCAAAATTCCTCTGCAGCCTGACTGTGTCGTTGGACGTGATGGCGATGACCTCCTGCTGAAGAACTTTGAAGGCAAGACGTTTCGCTATCCGGATCCAATTCAGGGCTGATTGATTTCAGGGCTGATTTGTTTAGGACCAGGTTGACCGAGACGAGATTGTGGAAATTTTAGAGTCTTTATGCGCTCGTTGTGCACGGCATCAGCAAACCTGCTGCCAGGAATCCGATATCTACGTTACGACCCAGGATGTCGCACGGATTTCCGCCCATGTGGGACACAGCGATTTCACAGAGTACCGAATACCCACGGATGAGGTTTACCTGAATGAACACCACGACCCGCTCTGGATGGAAAAGGTCTTCCGTCCGGACGGGTCGCGGCGTGTTTTGAAACAACAGCCAAATCAGGACTGCATATTCCTTGGCAATCAGGGCTGCATTCTCCCTGAAGAAGTGCGTCCATTGATCTGTCGACTCTACCCCGTTGAATTCTCACAGCACGAAATCCGCACCGAACCGGCAAAATGTTGTCCGCGAGAACTGTTGCTTCCTGGGCAGTCCGTGTTTGACGCCGTGAAGGTAAATCCTGATGATGTCGCCCGCTGGCACGCCATGCTGTATCAGGAACTGGCCCAGGAAAACTGACTCATGCGGATTGGAATGACATACGACCTGCGGGACGAATACCTGCAGGCCGGGTACGACGAAGAAACTACAGCCGAATTTGACCGCGCCGATACAATTGATTCCCTCGAATCTGCTTTGCGGCTTCTCGGTCACGAAACTGATCGAATAGGTCATGTTCGCCAGCTCGTCTGGCGTCTTGGACGCGGCGATCGCTGGGACCTCGTGTTCAACATCTGCGAAGGGATGTTTGGGATTGCCAGGGAAGCACAGGTTCCTGCGGTCCTGGATGCTTTCCAGATTCCATATACGTTCGCTGATCCACTTGTAATGTCACTTTGTCTTCACAAGGGGCTTACAAAGACCATCCTGCAGCAGGCCGGTATTCCTACACCTCAGCATGTTCTTGTCGAAACGCCCGAGCAGGCGGACGCAGTTTCGCTTCCATTCCCGCTGTTTGCAAAACCGGTTGCAGAAGGTACCGGCAAGGGAATTACACCGGCCTCCATGATCGCCGATGCTCAGCAGCTTTCGACAGTTTGCCGGCAGTTGCTGGAACGTTTTCAGCAGCCAGTTCTGGTGGAAACATATCTGAGTGGTCGGGAATTCACGGTCGGCGTTCTTGGTACCGGAAACGCGGCACGAGTCATCGGGACTCTGGAAATCATCCTGCTCCCCGCTGCCGAACAGGGAGTCTACTCCTACGTCAACAAAGAACGCTGCGAAGAGCTTGTTGAGTATCGGCTGGTTCGTCCTGACGGGGATCCCGAGGTCGCTGAAGCGGAAAGAATTGCACTGGCTGCATGGAAAGAGCTGAAAGGACGCGATGGAGGTCGAATTGACCTGCGATCTGACGGCCTCGGTCACCCGCAGTTTCTGGAAGCCAATCCACTTGCCGGACTGCATCCTCAACACTCAGACCTGCCTATGCTGGCAACAGCCGTAGGCATGAAGTATTCAGAGCTGATTGCTGCCATCGTTAACTCAGCAGCTGAGCGGGTTGTCGCCTCGGGGTCGAAGTGATGCATGTGATCCTTCTGCACAACGAAGTCTCTGAAAACCCCTCTATTGATGAACAGGATGTACTGTTCCAGTGTGACGCAGTCGAACGAGCTTTGTCAGAACTTGGTCACACGTACGCTCGACTCGCCGTCAACCTCAACCTGGAGAATGCGGCTCGATTCATTGACGAACAGCAGCCTGATCTCGTCTTCAATCTGGTTGAGTCGCTGCGTGGGACAGATCGACTGATGCCCATGGCTCCTCTTCTGTTTGAAGCAATGGGAATCCCCTATACCGGAGCCTCCAGCCAGGCAATTCTGGCCACATCCGGAAAGATCAACGCCAAGCGATGGATGCTGTCAGCTGGAATTCCAACACCTTCGTGGATGACGCTCCAGGACCCGGGCTGGAACGGCCTGCGACCTGAAAAGGCAATCCTGAAAGCTGCGTGGGAACATGCCTCATTCGGAATCACCGACGACTCAATTGTATGCTGCGCCGCAGTTTCGGATCAGGAAATCCGAGACCGCCTGAAACGACTGGAAGAACAAACAGGAAAGCAGCACTTTGCAGAACAGTTCATCGACGGACGTGAAATCAACATTACGATCCTTGCGGATGCCTTCGAGCCTGTCATGATGCCTGCTGCTGAAATTCTGTTTATCGACTATCCGGACGATAAGCCCAAAATTGTTGGCTATGCTGCCAAATGGAGCGAGAACACGAACGAGTACCAGAATACTCCAAGGACTTTTGAGTTCAAGAGCGACGAAACACCGTTGCTGGAACAGATCAACATGCAGGCACGGAAATGCTGGGACTGCTTCGGGCTCAGCGGATATGCGCGTGTTGACTTCCGTGTCGACTCAGCAATGCAGCCCTGGGTTCTTGAAGTAAATGCAAACCCGTGTATCGCCGATGACGCCGGATTCGCTGCCGCGATAGAACAGGGAAATGTGCCCTATGTCGAGGCAATTCGCCGTATCGTTGATGATGCATCGAAACGCAGCAGATAACCCGTATTTCCGCAGAGAATTTTGAAATGAAACAAGTCACCCTCAATCCACCATCTCTAACGATACGAGAAGAAGTTCGCCCCGAGGATCGCATCGCCGTCCGCGACATCGTCGAATCCACAGGCTTCTTTTCGGCTGCAGAAGCAGATGTCGCCGTGGAACTTGTCGATGAACGGCTCGCCAAAGGACCGTCCTCCGGTTATTACTTCGTCTTTATCGAAAACGAAGGCCAGGTGCTGGGCTATGCCTGTTTTGGGCCAATCGCGTGTACAGTACATAGTTTTGACCTCTACTGGATAGCAGTTCATCGTGACCAGCAGAGAATGGGACTCGGACTGAAACTCGTTGAACTCAGCGAACAGGCGATTCGTCGGATGGGTGGGCGTCGAGTCTATATAGAGACTTCCGGTCGAGAACAATACAAGCCGACTCGTGGATTCTACGAACGCTGTGGTTACCATGAAGATGCTGTCATGACAGACTTCTATGATGAAGGCGATGACAAGGTGGTTTACGTGCGGAAAGTCTGAGAATGGCGATCGAATTTCACTGTCCCTACTGCACAGCCGTTATTCGTGTTGCGGATGCTCTTGCCGGACGCCGGGGAAGGTGCCCGAAGTGTGATACTGTCCTCATCATTCCAAATGTAGCTCCGCCAATCCCTGTACTCCCTGCCGCAGATACTCAGTCCGGCCTCCGTCAAACCGGCGAAACGGTTGCCGACAATCGATCAGATCGTCAAATCCCGTCGGTGAATCCTCCCGCTCTTCCAGGTTCCGAACCGTCGGCCGCTCCTTCGGGCAGCACGAAATCCGTCCGCAGACGTTCGCGTCGACGAACAAGTCGAGTCTGGATCTTTGGACTCCCGATCATCATGTTCCTGATCCTGTTTGGCGTTCTTGCAGCGTTCATGATGAATCGTATGCCGGAACTTGCCGGTGAACTCAACGCTGAAAATCTCACTGACCCTGTACTCACATCAGTCAACCTGCCATGGTCCGTGACTCGCCTTAATTCAGAACAGTCCTCTGAACTGGAGGCCATCCTCCGTGAAGAAGCAGATGTCTTCCGCAGCGACCTGATGGTCTGCAGCTTCGCTGGAACGCCGGATGGTATCGGCATTCAGCTATCTGCAACCGATTCAAGCTCGTGGTACCGAGTTGACCCGGCCGATCAGGGGGCAATTGCTCTTTGGCTGCGAAAGAACCAGCCTGCATTGGGATCAATGAGAATCAACGAACTCCAGAAGAATGCCTCTCAGTACTGTTCGGACAAGATTCGGAAGAAGCAGGGTGAATCGGTCCTGATAGATGCGGCATCGTACCGAGATGCGATTGGACTGAATGGTCGAGTCTCGGGGCTTGGGTTTCTTGTGGAAGCTGTCACACAGGGTCGAGCAATCCGGTGTGCTTCAGAAGATGAACAGGGACGCCTCTATTTTGCTTTGCCGCGCGGGCTTACTTCATTCCAGATTCGTGGACGGACTCTGCCCGATGGAGTTCGGCACTTTCCTGGCAACTATACGGTACTGGTCGCCCCTCAAAAACAACCATCAACGCCTGTGCCCGATGCCGGGACAGAATCGGATTCCGACTCGAAAGCCGATACAGATTCCGACTCCAGGGCCGCTATCGATTTGAACAAGGAAGACGAAGCCGACATTGAGATGGAGAAAGACACCGGCACAGACAAGATGTCCCCTAAAAACATGCAGGAACTCTGAGGACAATCAGTCACATCAGATATCATCGACCTCGCCGGTGAATTCAGCAGGACTCTCGAAACACTCTCGATAGTTTTCAAAACTCTCAGCGATCGATTCGGCCATGCTTTCAACCGTCTTCAGTGTTGCCGCAAACTCATCGCCCTCCTCAACCAGAATGTACTCCAGCAAAAACTTCAGCGTTCGTCCCAGCTGGATCTGAAATCCTCGTGGTGGCAATGCCACCGGTCTCATTTGGATCTGGTGTCCACTGCGAGCCCAGTCTCGAACCCACCACGCAAGGAACTCGAGACTGATCCAGGCTTCATATGTCCGTTCGAAGATGATCTCTGTTTGAATCAGAACCTCATTCTCGCGTCCCCCGCCAGTCCGCATGACGGCGACCTGCGGGAGATCACCGAACTCTCCTGGCAAAGACAGTTCCTCCGGTGTGACGCTGGACAAGTGTTTGGGTGCACAAAAACAGGCTGCCACGCCGGGCAGCAGAGAAATCACATCAATCAAATGCTGAACTTCTTTGGGATAGTTCATTGGTGAACCTTTTTAACTTTGAAGCAGGCTGGTCTCAGACTCAAATCATAACCCCTCCGACACACCGAAATCGATTCTGCGACATCGACAATTCATCAGACGTCGACATCTGTTCCCTGAGAGAGCTTGCGAATGCCCTGATTGTGAGGTGTAATCCAGCAGAACGATTTGAACTCAGCCTGCACTTACATCCCACCCATCACGTTCCATCCTGCCCGACAAAGGAATTCGGATGAACGGTCGAAGCTTCAAACGACTACGGACTCTGTTCTTCATTTTCACTGCACTCGCAACAATCAGCGTCGTGAAGGCATCCTCTGAGTCCATCTACCTGCGACAGGTGAAGCCCATACTGAAAGAACGCTGCTATGCCTGCCACGGAGCTCTGAAGCAGGAAGCCGGGTTAAGGCTTGATACGGCGGACCTGATTCGAAAGGGCAGTAACGTCGGCAGTATTCTTGAGAAACGAGGGAACGATCCGGCGGAACTGGTTGTTCGTATGACGACAGCAGACCTGTCCGCTCGCATGCCCCCTGAAGGTCATGCGGTGACTCCTGAACAAATCGCTCAGATTCAGCTCTGGATTGCGTCCGGAGCAGAAGGTCCGAAACAGGAGACGCCGGAGGCCGATCCGCGGGAACACTGGGCATTCCGCAGAATTGAACGCCCTCCCATTCCGACGAATGCATTTATTGACGGGAATCGAAATCCCATCGATGCATTCATCGCTGCATCTCTGGATGCTCATGGACTCGTTCCGCAACCCGTTGCCGGCCCCGAGCAGCGACTCCGGCGACTCTATCTTGATCTGATCGGACTCCCTCCCTCACGCGATGACCTTCATCAGTTCCTGGGTGACCCGTCTCAGTCGAACTGGGAAGCTGCCGTTGATCGTCTGTTAAGCTCTCCGCAGTATGGAGAGCGCTGGGGTAGACACTGGATGGACGTCTGGCGTTACAGCGACTGGTATGGTCGTCGAATGGTCCCCGACGTCTGGAACAGCGCCCCACAGATTTGGCGGTGGCGAGACTGGATTGTTCGGTCGCTCAATCAGGATGTCGGATATGACCACATGATCTCCTGCATGCTCGCCGGGGACGAATTTGCACCAGATGATGATGAGGCGGGATATGCAACAGGTTACCTGATTCGGAACTGGTATGCTTTGAATCCCAACGACTGGATGCGCAACAACGTTGAACATGCCGGAAAGGCGTTTCTGGGACTGACATTTAATTGTGCTCACTGTCACGATCACAAATACGACCCAATCACTCAGGACAACTACTTCCAGTTTCGGGCGTTCTTTGAGCCGATCGGTATTCGCCAGGATCGAGTTCCTGGAGAAGCAGATCCTGGACCATTTCAGGAATACGAATATTCCGTCTTGCGGAAAATTGTCCGGATTGGGAGCGTTCGAGTCTACGACAGGAATCCGGGTGCCGCTACGTGGTTCTACACGGGTGGTGATGAACGCAATCGCGTGGCCGACCGAGGAAGTATGTCACCTGGAGTTCCTTTATTCCTGATACCACAACACCTTCAGATTGGGGAGATCCAGCTTCCGATCCCCGCGGTCTATCCAGGCCTTCGTCCGGCGATGAATGCCGCACTATTGGCGGAATACTCGGCTGCCATCGCGGCCGTTGATCAAAAAATCCAGCAGTGTCAGGCCCAGTCAGAACAACAGACGGCAAAATTCAAGGCACTGAATGCCGAACGAGCGGCAATCGGAGCCGCTCGTTCAGCTTACGAAGCTCGATTTGCAGCGGATTTCGCAAAGTACAACGGGTCACCCGGAGCAGATCCTGTTCAACTGGCAGAGGCCGCCAGCAGGATCGAACGCAACGCCAGTGTGCTTCAGGCAGAGGCACTGGTTGCCACCCGGGAAGTTGGTCTTGAAGAACTGAAGGCGATTCAAAATCCAGATGCCGAAACCCAGAAGAAGATCGCAGCTGCTGACCAGGACCTGACGACAGCCCGAACTGCCGTAACGGAAGCTATGGCTCGTCTCCATGATTCTGCGTTGGCTGGAAAGTACACACCAACCGGACCGGAGTATGCAAAGTCCAGCACCGGCCGACGAAGGGCGCTCGTTCAGTGGATGACTCATCGCGATCATCCACTCACCTCACGGGTTGCCGTCAATCATATCTGGATGAGACACTTTCATTCACCGCTCGTTGCTTCAGTGTTTGACTTCGGCAGAAACGGAACCCCGCCAACTCATCCGGAACTCCTCGACTGGCTGGCCGTTGAACTGGTGGAATCCGGATGGAGTATGAAGCATATCCATCGGCTGATTGTCACAAGTAGAGTATGGCAGTCGAGCAGCAGCATGGGAGCCTCATCAGTAAATCTTGAGCACGACCCTGACAACCGTTTCCTCTGGCGAATGAACTCCGGACGTATGGAGAGCGAAGTTCTGCGAGACAGTCTGCTGTTTACCGCCGGGCGACTCGATCTGACTATGGGAGGCCAGGAACTTGAGAATTCTCAGGCCATGACAACGTTTCGGCGATCGGTTTACTACAGCTGTAATCCGGAACTGGATGGCAAGAATCCGCTGGGAGCTTTGTTCGATGCGCCTGAGCCGGCGGACTGCTATCGGCGATCCCGAAGTGTGGTGCCCCAGCAGGCCCTGGCGCTCTTCAATAGTGAGCTGATCCACCAGATGAGCAACGTCATCGCCGAACGACTGATCTCCAGCGCCGAACAGGCACATCCCTCTGCCCAGCAGCTCTTGCCGGAACAACAATTCGCGAAACAGAATCACATTGTCGTAGCAGCGTTCGAACAGATTCTCTCTCGAACACCCAGCCCCGACGAACTCAGGATCTGCACGGAGTCCATTGCCGGAGGTATGGCAGTCGATTCGCTTGTCCGAGTACTGTTGAATCACAATGACTTTGTTGCGGTTCGATAATGGAACCTGACGGAGAGAACTTATGACCAGGAAGAACGCCTGTTGCCACCAGCCTGCCGGACGCCGTCCATTTCTGGCGGATCTTGGACTGGGATGTGCCGGGATGGCCCTCGGCGATATGTTCGCGGCGGACGGTCTCTGGAATCGAGCGGTTGCAGACGAACGCGCGGATGCAGCGAGCATTGACGGTATTCCGAAAGCAAAGTCCGTTATCTGGATCTTTCTTTCAGGAGGATACAGCCATGTGGAGACTTTTGATCCGAAGCCGGCGCTCAACAAGTATGCCGGAATGACATTTGACAAGACTCCGTTTGAGAATCCGGTTCATTCACCCTTACATCGAAAACGATTTCGATCTGTCCCGGCAGAAGAAATCAACGTTCGGGACGTCTATCCAACCATTTTTTCGATGCAGGTCGGATGGGGGAAGCATGGCGAATCCGGGATTGAAATCACTGACTGGTGGCCGCATCTCGCTGGCTGCGTCGATGAACTTTGTTTTGTCCGAAACATGTGGACAACGGACAATGATCATGCAGCAGAGAATCAAATTCACACCGGACGCCACAAACTTGATGAACCACAGCCAACGATCGGATCGTGGGCCAGCTATGGTCTTGGAGCTCTGAACGAGAACCTGCCTCGGTATGTTGTACTCGGAGGGCCAACGCGATCTGATACCCGACAGTCGATCGACGCCTATTATCTTGGGCCGCAATATTCGGGAGTTCCACTCGAGGTTGACCCGGCGAACCCACTCCCGTTCGGAAAACGGTTGAGCTCGCAGACCGAAGACGCTCAAAGGCGGGAATTCCAGCTTGTCCAGCAGTTAAACGGACTTGCGGCGGCTGAGTATCCGGAAGACCAGGATCTCCGGGCTCGCATCCGTGCGTATGAGCTGGCATTTCGAATGCAGACGTCTGTCCCGGAAGCAGTGGACTTTCAGCAGGAAACAGAGCAGACTCGACAGCTCTATGGACTCGATCAGGACGCAACTCGGGCCGCCGGCATGAAACTGCTTGCAGCTCGGCGACTGGTGGAACGTGGTGTTCGCTTCGTGCAGGTCTTTCCATCGACCTATGGAGTCTGGGACTCGCACCAGAAGCTCAAGGAAAACCATACGCGGCTTTGTGCAACCGTCGACCTGCCAGTCGCCGGACTGATTCAAGACCTGAAACAAAGGGGTCTGATGGAAGATGTGACCGTCGTGTTCTGTACCGAATTCGGCCGAACTCCGGGACTCGAACTTCGTGGAGGCGGAAAAGACGGTCGGGATCACCATCCGAATGGCTTTACAGTCTGGCTTGCCGGAGCCGGCATCAAAAAAGGCTGTGTCCATGGTGCAACCGATGAACTTGGCTACCATGCCCTTGGCGACGGCCACTATGTAACGGACCTGCATGCAACTGTGCTGCACCTGCTTGGATTGAACAACCGCAAACTGGAAATCCCGGGCAGACGACGACTGGATATAGATCATGGATCTGTCATCACAGAGATTCTGACATAGCCCTGCATCAGAAACGAGAACCCAAAGCCATGCGCGAGAATCGACGCCGACTGCAGGCGATTTTGCTGACCGTCTTATGTGCATTGACTCTGTTCCAAACTGCTGCCAGCGCACAGGAATGGAAAGCCGGAACCGCCAGAGCCATAATCACGCCTGAAACCCCCGTCTGGCTGGCCGGCTATGGATCAAAGCGAGCACCTGACGGGAAGCTTCATGAACTCTGGATGAAAACACTGGTCCTGGAAGACAACGCTGGTCATCGAGTTGTCCTGGTGACAAGCGACTTTCAGGGTGTCCCTAAGAGCTTTAGTGATCCTGTATTTGTAGAGCTTCAAAAAAAGTATGGGCTGGAGCGACATCAGGTGATGATCACCTTTTCGCACAATCACTGCGGACCGCGACTGGGTGATGATCTTGTTGACTATTACCCTGTTGATGAGGATCAGGTCAGGCTTGTAGACGAGTATTCGGCAAAGATGCAGGTCCGACTTGTGGAGATGGTGGGAGAAGCCCTTGCCAATCTCGAACCCGTTTCCATCAGCGCTGGATCTGGTCAGTGCACATTTGCCGTCAATCGCAGAAACAATCGCGAAGCTGACGTCCCGGCATTAATCGCAGCCGGTACGCCACTCATTGGCCCCGTTGATCATTCAGTACCTGTGCTGACCGTCACTCGCCCCGATGGAAGTCTTAAGACGGTACTGTTTGGATACGCATGTCATCCGACAACGCTCAGCTTCATGACCTGGTGCGGTGACTATCCTGGATTTGCTCAGCTGGAAATCGAAGCCAGTCATCCAGGAACAATGGCAATGTTTGTGAACACATGCGGTGGCGATCAAAACCCTTTGCCTCGCAGAACTGTTGAGTTGTGTCAGAAGTATGGACACCAGTTGGCCGTTGCCGTTGAAGAAGCACTCAAGGCAGAATTGAAGCCGATCGGTCCGGGGATTCGAACAGAGTTCGAAATGATAGAGCTTCCGTATCTGAGCGTCATCACCGATGAAGAACTGGACACGGCGACCAGTGACAGCAATGCCGTTAAAGCTCGCTGGGCCAACCGCATGAAACAACTCAGAGCCCATGGAACCGAATTCCCCGTATCTTATCCGTACCCGGTTCACGCATGGAGACTGGGAAGCGACACAATCTTTATCGGTATGGGGGCTGAAACCGTTGTCGATTATGCCCTGAAGTTTAAGGGGCAGTATGGTGGAAACACATGGGTCTGCGGATATGCCGACGACATGATTGCCTACATTCCATCACGCAGAGTCTGGGAAGAAGGTGGTTATGAAGGCGGATCGAATCTGTATGAGTATGGCCGCCCCGCCTACCGCTGGTCAGGTGAAATCGAATCGATCATCACGTCTTGTGTGGATCGACTTGTCAGCCGCATCAGGAATTCCGACAAGCAGGCTGCTATTCAGTGGGAACGAGGCGGTTGGGAACAGGTGACAGCCGATGCAGGCTGGAAACCCCGGGATTCCAGTGGAGAAGTCGCTTTTCGAGATCGACTTTGGATCCTCGGCGGCTGGTATGATTCCTACTCAGCCCCGCCAAGAGACGTCTGGAGTTCTGCTGACGGAAAAACCTGGGAACTTGTCACGGCAGAAGCTCCCTGGAAGTACAGCGACCTCGCAATGACGACCGTTTTCAAAGATCGCATGTGGATTCTGGGTGGCTGGTACAACGGACGTCTTGAAGGACATGGAGCGACCGATGAAGTATGGTCATCTGACAATGGCAAAGATTGGGTTCTGGAAACAGACAGCCCCGGCTGGACTCCACGAATTTCCGGTGGACTTGTTGAATTCAAAGATCAGATGTGGCTTCTCGGCGGCACCGAAAACTACTACTTCGGAGACAGGTCCAGCCTGCGAAGCGATGTCTGGTCAACATCTGATGGAAAGACATGGACTCAGCATTCATCCGCAGCCCCATGGTCGCCTCGAGCCTATCATCAGTCACTTGCACATGATGGGAAACTCTGGGTATTCGGAGGAGGCAACTATGTTCCGGAGTATGAAGCTCGAAACGATGTTTGGTCTTCAACCGATGGGAAGACTTGGGAGTGCGTCACAGAGAGTGCTCCATGGTCACCGCGACTTTGGTTTTCCGCCGTCACACTGAACAACCGCATGTGGGTGCTCGGCGGCTGGTCCAACAATCCGGCCCGCAACTGGGGTGATGTGTGGTCCTCGACTGATGGAAAGACGTGGACGGAAATGAAGTGCGAGCCGATGTGGAAGGAACGTCATGAACATTCCGCGTTCGTCTTCCAGAACACCATCTGGATCGCCGCCGGCCACGCTCAGCCACTCAGCAGCGAAGTCTGGAAACTTCAACTATCTAAGTAGGATGGACATTCCTGTCCGTCCCACACTGGTTCGAGGACTGCAGCCGCGCAGGGGGGGCTCGCTAAGTAGGATGGACATTCCTGTCCGTCCCGCACTGGTTCGAGGACTACAGCGGCGCAGGGGGGGCTCACTAAGTAGGATGGACATTCCTGTCCGTCCCACACTGGTTCGAGGACTGCAGCGCCGCAGGGGGGGCTCGGGCAAGAATGCCCAAGCTACGACTTATCCCGCACTGGTTCGAGGATTACAGCGCCGCAGGGGGGCTCGGGCAAGAATGCCCAGGCTACGACTTGTCCCGCACTGGTTCGACGACTGCAGCGGCGCAGGGGGGGCTCGGGCAAGAATGCCCAAGCTACGACTTGTCCCTCACTGGTTCGAGGACTGCAGCGGCGCAGGGGGGGCTCGGGCAGGAATGCCCAAGCTACGTACGATTTTGGGTATTGCGATGTGCGGAATTGCGACAGGTGTGCGGGACGGCACGCACACTGAACACCCAGCTGCACAGAAGACCGCAAGTTCGATGCGGCACGTGAATTGCATTCCTGTTTTGGAACTGTGGAAAGTACTCGCCCCGGTGACCAACAAGTGTGCGCCCCCATGCAGACCACATCCTCAACGGAAACGCGATTGAGCGGAAGCGAATCACATCGCGATGCATACAATGCCACAGTTTGCTCAGTTCGAATCATCCACGAAGATCTGCGAATTATACGGATCCGACCCGATTTTGGACCGTTGGAATTCGAAGCTGGACAGTACATCACACTTGGACTGGGCGATTGGGAACATCCGATCGCTGGATCATGGACGAAAGCGGACCCGAATGGGCATAGGCTGATACGAAGAGCATACTCAATCTCCGCGAGGGTACTCGACCGCGAAGGCAATCTCCTTCCTCCACAACAGGACACTGAGCTGGAATTTTACATTGCACTTGTTCGGGGCACAGAGCAACATCCTTCACAGCTGACACCTCGACTGTTTGCACTGCGCCCCGGGGAGCGATTGTTCGCAGGTTCAACTGCGAAGGGGAACTACACCCTGAAGAGCGTGAAGCCGAACGAACATGTTCTGTTTGCAGCAACAGGAACCGGCGAAGCTCCTCACAACGCTATGATTGCTCAACTTATCGCGACCGGCCATTCTGGACCGATCACATCTGTCGTAGGAGCACGATACCGACTGGACCTTGGGTACGCGGACGTTCATGAGCGACTCATGCGACTGTTTCCACAATACCGCAGCATCACGTTGACCACCCGAGAACCCGAAAATGTGAATCCGGAACTGCCTGGTTATGTAGGGCGACAATACGTACAGGATTTCATTTGTGGAGGGACGTTTTTTCAGGCGACCGGCCGCCGGATTGATCCAATGACAACACGAGTGTTTGTCTGCGGAAACGCTCGAATGGTCGGAGCACCGAACGCACACCAGGATCAGAATTCTTCACGCACAGCTGCAGCATCCGGAGCTTCAACACCGCACGGCGCGCCGAATGGGGGTCTTTGTGAAGCACTGGAAAAGCTTGGTTTTGTCTGCGATCGCCCGAACCATTCGGGGAATGTGCACTTTGAACAATACGGTGAATGAAGACAGGGGATCGAGAACGTCATGAGTCGAACCAGAATGATGCTCGAAGGTAATGAAGCTGTCGCCTCGGTCGCTTTTCGCCTCAGCGAAGTCATTGCGATCTATCCGATTACTCCGTCATCCGGAATGGGAGAACTGAGTGACCAGTGGGCTGGTGAACGCAGGACGAACATCTGGGGACAGACTCCCACAGTGATTGAGATGCAGAGTGAGGGTGGCGCTGCCGGGGCAGTGCACGGATCACTTCAGGCTGGAGCATTGACAACAACATTTACGGCCTCGCAGGGGCTGCTGTTAATGATCCCAAACATGTACAAGATTGCCGGTGAACTGACGCCTCTGGTCATCCATGTGGCTTCACGTGCGCTGGCTGCACAGGGGCTTTCGATTTTTGGAGACCACAGCGACGTCATGGCCTGCCGGGCGACGGGGTTTGCCATGTTGTCATCAGGAAGTGTTCAGGAAGCAGCCGACCTCGCCGCCATTGCACATGCATCAACGCTCGAATCACGCATTCCGTTTCTGCACTTCTTTGACGGATTTCGGACCTCACACGAGATTAATCAGGTCGATGTACCGACGGATACTCAGCTAACAACTTTGATCGACGAACAGAAGATTGCTGACTTTCGCAGTCGAGCATTATCTCCCGACCATCCGTGTATTCGGGGTACGGCTCAGAATCCGGATGTGTACTTCCAGGCAAGAGAAACAGTAAACCCATGGTACATCGCCTGCCCTGAAATCGTTCAGTCTGTCATGGACCGATTCGCAGAGATGACCGGGCGTGCGTATCACCTCATCGACTACTTCGGTGCAGCAGACGCGGAACGTGTGATTGTGATTATGGGTTCAGGAGGGGAAGCGATTCTTGAAACTGTTGAGCATTTGAATCGTAACGGAGCCCGAGTGGGCGTCATACGGGTGAGACTGTATCGCCCGTTTCCCGCCGAACAGTTTGTTGCGGCGCTCCCATTAACAGTGAAGACACTGGCAGTCCTTGATCGATGCAAAGAGCCCGGAAGTCTTGCAGAGCCGCTCGCACTCGACGTCATCGCGGCTCTTCAGGAGTATTCATCGGGAATTCAGCCAAAAATTCTCCGAGGACGATATGGGCTTGCATCCAAAGAGTTTACACCAGCAATGATCCATGGGATCTATCAGGAAATGGCAAATTCCCGGCCACGCCGTCAGTTTACGGTCGGGATCATCGATGATGTCACACATCAAAGTATCGCTTACGACCCGGAGTTTTCCACGGAAAGCAGCGACGTTGTACGGTGCGTCTTTTTCGGGCTTGGAGCTGATGGAACGGTCAGCGCCAACAAGAATTCGATCAAGATCATCGGTGACAAAACAGACAACTATGCTCAGGGCTACTTTGTCTATGATTCAAAGAAGTCCGGCTCAATGACGGTCTCACATCTGCGATTCGGCCCGCGACCGATTCGTTCAACGTATCTGATCCGACGAGCCACGTTTGTTGCGTGTCATCACTTCCCGTTTCTGGATCGAATTGATGTCCTTCAATACGCTGAACAAGGCGCGACGTTTCTCTTAAACGCGCCGTTTGGGCCTCACGAAGTCTGGTCTCGACTTCCACGAAGTGTCCAGCAGCTGATCATCGACCGACAACTGAAGTTCTATGTGATCAATGCAGTTGCTGCTGCTGCGAAAGCAGGTCTGGGCGGGCGAATCAGTACCATCATGCAGACGTGTTTCTTTCGACTGACCAACGTCATGCCTTTCGAATCGGCCGTCGCAGAAATTAAGAAGGCGATTGAAAAGACCTTTGGCAAACGTGGTGCGGTAATCGTTGAGAAAAACTTCGCTGCAGTCGATGCAGCCATCGAGAATCTTCATCCAGTACCAGTTCCCGCCACGGCTTCAGCAATCCGTGACCGACTGGCACCTGTCCCCGCGGAAGCACCTGAATTCGTACAAAGAGTGACAGCTCAGATTGTTGCCGGATGTGGTGATAGTCTTCCTGTGAGCGCTCTTCCTGTCGATGGAACCTGGCCGTCCGGCACGACGCAGTGGGAACGTCGCAGTATTGCCCACGAAATTCCTGTCTGGGACGAATCGATCTGCATTCAATGTGGAAAATGCGTGCTTGTCTGCCCGCATGCAGTGATCCGAGCGAAGCTCTGCGAGCCGGAGCTGCTAACAACCGCACCGTCAGGCTTCCGATCTTCAGAGGCACGCTGGCCGGATCGAAAGTCAGAACGATTTACACTTCAGGTTGCGCCCGATGACTGTACGGGATGCGGTGTGTGCGTGGATATCTGTCCTGTCAGGAACAAGACGGAAGTTCGGCTCAAAGCCGTCAACATGCGACCGATTGAACCGCTGATTGACGACGCAAGGAAGCACTGGGAATTCTTTGAGACGCTTCCCGACGTCCCCCGCGAGTCACTAAGGCATAACACCGTCAAAGATGTCCAGCTGCTGGATCCGCTGTTTGAGTTCTCGGGGGCATGTGCAGGTTGTGGAGAAACACCATATCTGAAACTGCTCACTCAGCTGTTTGGTGATCGCCTGATGATCGCCAACGCAACCGGCTGCTCTTCCATTTATGGAGGCAATCTCCCGACCACTCCCTGGTCGTTCAATTCGGATGGTCGAGGACCAGCCTGGTCGAATTCGCTGTTCGAAGACAATGCTGAGTTTGGTCTTGGGATGCGACTGGCTCTTGACGAACAACATTCCGGCGCCCTTCTGGAACTGGAACGGCTCCGAGAGTTATTGGGATCAGAACTGGTCGATGAAATCCGAACCGCTGACCAGTCAACAGAAGCGGGCATCAATGCTCAGCGCCGCAGAGTCGATATACTTAAAGAAAAACTCCGGCAGGATCAATCAGTCGTCTCGAAGCGATTGCGCTCGCTGGCCGATGCACTTGTACGAAAGAGCGTCTGGATTATCGGAGGCGATGGATGGGCATACGACATCGGCTTCGGTGGGCTTGATCATGTGCTTGCCTCCGGGCGGAACGTCAAAGTGCTGGTGCTGGATACCGAAGTCTATTCCAACACAGGCGGTCAGGCCTCCAAAGCCACTCCACTCGGTGCAGTCGCGAAATTTGCCTCAGAGGGAAATACTCGGCCAAAGAAAGACTTAGCCCTTATGGCGATGACCTATGGGAATGTTTACGTGGCACGCGTGGCACTCGGAGCCAACGACGCTCAGACATTAAAAGCATTTGAAGAAGCTGAACAATATCAGGGGCCGGCCATTATCATTGCTTATAGTCACTGTATTGCACATGGATATGACCTGCTGCACGGCAACAGTCAGCAGAAGGCCGCGGTTCAGGCCGGCTACTGGCCACTCCTCAGGTTTGATCCTCGGCGAAAACTTGCAGGAGAATCCGCAATGCAACTGGACAGCAAAGCACCGTCGCTGCCCCTTGAAAAGTACGCATATAATGAAACACGGTTCACTCTGTTAAAGCAGAGTCATCCGAGAGAAGCCGAAGAGCTCCTCCATCGAGCGGAACACGATATTCGTGAACGATGGCGACTCTATGAACGTCTGGCAGGGCTGGATTCCGGAACACAGGAGAAAAGTCACCCATGAGTAACCTCAGCACCAGATACATGGGATTGAATCTCAAGAACCCGCTTGTTTGCTCCTCGTCCCCGCTTTGCGATGACCTTGATGCTCTTCGCAGGATGGAAGACTCCGGCGCTGCCGCCGTCGTTCTTCGATCGCTGTTTGAAGAGCAGCTCGAACTGGAAAGCATGGGACTCGACTATCGACTCTCGAGTGGATCACACACTGGAGCAGAAGCACCCAGCTACTTCCCTGACATGCCCACATATAATCTCGGACCTGATGCGTATCTTGACCACATTCGCCGCGCAAAAGAAACCCTCGAGATTCCCGTCATCGCCAGCCTCAACGGTGTTTCACCGGGTGGGTGGATCCAATATTCAAAGTTGATTGAACAGGCCGGCGCCGATGGCCTGGAGCTCAACCTGTACGATATCCCAACAGACCCACGAATCAGTTCCGGTGAACTGGAAGATGGCTACGTCGCGCTCGTTCGGCAATTGAATTCCATTGTCTCCTTTCCCCTCGCAGTTAAGCTGAGCCCATTCTTTACGTCACCGGCTGCATTTGGAGTTCGACTCTCCGAAGCAGGTGCAGATGCGCTGGTGCTCTTCAACCGATTCTATCAGCCGGATCTGGACCTCGAGACGCTTGATGTTGTTCCACGACTGCACCTCAGCCAATCCAACGAGCTGCCGCTGAGACTTCACTGGACCGCCATCCTGTTTGACCATGTGAAGGCCGATATAGGAATTACCGGAGGAGTTCACTCACCACTTGATGTACTCAAATGTATGATGGTCGGTGCTCGCGTTGCCATGCTCACATCTGCACTCCTGACCCACGGCATTGAGCATCTGACTTCACTTCTGACCGGCGTTCATCGCTGGCTGGATGAACATGAATATCCCGCCATTCAGCCTGTACAGGGATGTATGAGCCTGAGTTCGATACCAGACCCTCGAGCCTACGAACGAGGTAACTACATGAAGGTCCTCCAGTCCTGGATTCTCCGACATGACTCGGGGTCACCAGTCGAACAGAGTTAACTTCGCTGACGTATCGCACTTCCAAACACGGACAGGGAATGCCACACGACAGACGTGTCTGCGATTCAACCTGTGAAGTGACGCGTCGTCAGTATCGTGGCATGGTGCACGGGTTACTACTCTTCGTCTTCAGCTTCTTCATCGACTTCAAAAGACTCCTCAAAAGAGCCGCTGCGATTCTCAAACTTTTCCTTGCCGCGAAATGCGATCGGAAGGATCCCTCGTCTTCGAGCTTCAGAGATTTCAATCAGCAGGTAATCAGCATTCTCCTCTGACTGAAACTTTTCGCTGTTCTCTACAATATTGCTGGTCGCGCTGACAATGGCACTGGTGAAACCCGGCCACGAAGCTGGATCCCGCAGTTCTTCAGGCACAGCCTGGTTCAGGACTTCGTACGACTGGAATTCTTCACCTTCTTCGTACGACGTCCCCAGCATGGTGGTTTCGATCGCCAGCAGCTTCTCATGACTCTTGTCCACATAGAACCCAACGTAGCAATGCCCGGGGACAATCACGAGAAACGGCTCAACCCCAATCTTCCGCAGAAGGGAAGCAAACAGAACAGAGCCGTCAACACAGTTGGCCTGAGAATTGTTCAACGATTGCTCAATGAGACGAACGTGCTGAGAATAAACCATATCTGCTGTCGCAGAGGTACTGGTAATACTGCTATAGCGAACATCTCTGGCAACGAGTACATCCCAGATCGCATAGACCTGACGGATCACGTCGGCATCTTCGCCCTGGTAGCCGTAGAACGAATCCACAATCTCGTAGTCCAGTGCTTCGCGCAGGACTTTATCAAGGAACGGGTGCTGTTCATTGACGTACGCCGCAAACGTATAGCTGATATCGTCCACGTATCCGTCGTCGTAATTCACTACGAAAGGACAGTCATTGATTGGTCGAACAGTAACGGACTCCGAAATTTCTCGTGCTTCTTTTTTTCCGATCTGGACTTTAAAAGTCATCGTCACAGGAGTCACCTGATTGATCTCGGCGAGCTTACCATATTTGTACTTGATCTTGGGCAGAATGTGGTAGGTCTTCCCTTCTTCAGACAGTGTTTCCACAAACGTCGTGGGTTCCATAATTTCATCGCATGTAATGGTGACCCGCACTGTGACATTTCGACCAGGTGAAACAATCTCAACGCCAAGCAGCCCACGTTCGTCGCCAAGGACTTCAGCCAGCTCAACGAAGTCTTCATCTTCGATCACTTCCTGTGCTTCTGTCGTCTCCTCTTCTTCGCTGGCTTCATCTTCCTCAGCATCCTCCTCAGCAGAAAACTCATCATGCTTCATGGTGGCGGTCGAGATGATATAGGAAGGGAACAGCTGTTCGTTCCACCCAATGATTGGAACAAAGTCAGTCGCCGCCGCGGTGCACGAACTGAAAGACACTATGAGAGCGAAGACAGTGAGACTGCGAACTAACTGCGACATAAAATCAGCTCCTGGAAAAACTGACCTGATTGCGACCAGCGTTCTTTGCCACATAGAGATGCCGGTCTGCTTCCTGAATAAGATGTGAAACCGTATCGGTAACCGAGATCGAATATTCTGCGACACCAATGCTGACGGTCACCGGGATTGATGACGTCTCCGTCAGGACAGGAGTCCCTGCAAGTGACGAGCGTATGGTCTCAGCCAGCTGAGCAGCTTCCGGTGCCGATGCATCGGGAACCATCAGCCCAAATTCTTCACCACCCACACGCGCCAAAAGTTCATCACCGTGCAGAATGCCGCTGACTCTGCGGACGAATTCCGTCAGGACGGAGTCACCTGCGAGGTGCCCCCATGTGTCATTAATCAACTTGAAATGGTCGATATCCATCATCATGACAGACAACGATGTCCCTCGCCGGCGGGCACGCATGATCTCTCGATCAAGGGCTTCCACGAAGAAGCGTCTGTTATGAGCCTGAGTCAGACCGTCAGTGGTCATGATCCGATAAACGGACTCATGGTATTGCGCTTCCAGCGAGCTCGCCGAAAGATAATCAAAGATCTGATTCCCAAAACGGACTCGATCACCTGCGCGAAGCTGAACGACCGTAATTCTGCGATCATTGACCCACGTTCCATTCGTACTTCCAAGGTCAGTGACAAAGTCGCCATCTGGCTGAGATTCGATCTTTGCGTGCCGCCGGGATACGGAATCATCGTTAAGCTGCATCGAGACGGCAGAATCTCGCCCTACAATCAGCTCGTTTCCATCCAGAGAAATCAGCTTGCCGACTCCCTCTATCGGATAAATCCGCACGAGGCATCCTCTGGAATGCGGAGTCGAATCCGGCATCGCAGGAAGCGAAAAACGCGTCGGCAGCATTTCCTCAAACTGCTGAGTGATCGTGATCATGGATTGACTCCGCTGGCCTGACCGATCTTCTTTGCAATATTCCTGCCCAGCGATTTTCCGATTCGCGAAGATGGACTGCGACCAGCGTTTTGTGCTCCCGGTGAAACTTTGGATCGTGCTTCATCGGCATCGAGTGCACTGTCTTCCGAAGGAGTCTCCTCCTCCACCACAACCACAGCACTTGCGTCAGCATCTTCTTCAGGACTCTGCTCAGCACCTGCTTCAATATTTGCTGCGGTACCTGGTTCAAGACCAGTGGCTCGTGTGAAACCTGCGACTTCAACATGTTGGTTCGAATCTGGATTGAACCGACTAATGGTGACTGCACCGACACACACGACACCGGAGACGCAGATCACCGCCGACAGCCAGCGATTGAAGCGTCTTCTTACCGGTACCGGGTGCCGACTGCAGGGGCCGGCCTGACGACCCTGAAGACCTGACAGTGCCTCCTGAATCATTGATCTTGCATGTTCAGCATCCTTAGGACGGTCATCTGGCTTCTTTGCGAGCAGACTCGCCAGAAGAATCCGAGTCTTCTGCGACAGAGGCTGAATCAGCAAACGAGGTGTCTCGAACAGATGCGCTTTGATCTTTGCTGCAAAACTTCCGAAGTCTTCGTCGGGAAACGGTGGTTGACCGGTCAACAGGAAGACCAGAGCACAGCCCAGACTGTAGAGGTCACTGCGATGATCCACACTTTGAGCATCTGCGGCCTGTTCAGGCGACAGATAGTCGACCGTTCCAAGGAGTTGTCCGGAGGCAGTATGACCATGAGAATGTCGAGCATGTCGAGCAATCCCGAAGTCGAGGATACGCAGTGTACCGTATTCATCGAGCATGAGATTAGACGGTTTGATATCGCGATGGACAAACCCGTTTGAGTGTGCGTTTGCCAGACCGGCCGCTGCCTGGTCGGCGAGTCTCAGGACCTGTTCTTCGGACATCGGACCGTCGAGAGCAATACGCCTCTGCAGATCCATTCCCTGAATCAGTTCGGTCACAAGATAATAGAGTCCGTCGAAGACTCCTGCATCAACAGCATTCACCAGATTCGGATGCTGCAGCTGACCAAGACTGGTCACTTCATCGCGAAAGCGGCTGGCCGCCTCGGCGGACTGGATAAGCCCCGGAGCAAGGAACTTAATCGCAAATTGTTTTCCAAGTGTCAGATGAGCAGCCGAATAAACAGTTCCCATACCGCCCTGCCCGAGCAGCTCGCCGATGCGATATTGCTGAAAGAGCTTACCGGAGGCCTGTTGCCGCAGCAGATCTGTGGCCGTTAACGCTGAGCCAGCGGCAGCTTTTCGTGAGACATCTGCAGTGCCAGCCGAGATTGGCACCGTGAGCGCACGAGTTGAGTCTGAAGTTTCGCGGTTTGCGGCCGCAGAGCTCTTTGCCACGACAATGCCACCCTCGTTGAACTTTGGGCAGCACTGTGAGTCCACGATTATTATTGCTGATTTGCGCTGGCCCGAGGAACCTTAGGTTGCTCGCCAATTTGCAGCGTTCCTGAATCCGGAAATGCGGGGAATTGCCCACGCCTTACCGAAGGATTCTTCGTCAAAGACGTTGTTTTCCGCCCCGAGAATCCAACAAATCACAGCACGGCTTCGCTTCGCTCAGTCGCAACCAGTTTCAGTCGAGGGAATCGAACCGTTAGTTGAATTCGAATCGCAGGCAGGGTTGGCGTTTTGACCACGGAAGACGCGGGAGCGACGGAAGAATCGCAGAAGTACCCGATCGTGTTCTTTCGTGTGGTTCGTGTCTTTCGTAGTTACCAAACACGCTGGCTACACGCTGCCTGAAGTCGGAATCAACGCACTGCAGTCCTCGCTGCGCAAAACGCCAGCACCAAACAACTTGCGTGACTCGCCATTCAGAATCTTTGCGGCTCGAAAAGAACTCAACTGTTAGTAGTACAGAGAGCGTAGTGGCTTCAGCAGACCTCATCGAGGCGAGTCGGCGAGTGCATTTCTGAGCAATGTTGCGGCAGTGTCAGCGCGAACGCCGGCGACAACAACATCCTTGGCACGACTTGTATCGCCGCGAAGGAGCGTGACTGAGGATCTCGGAACGTTCAACAATTCGGCAATGAGTTCGATCACTGCTGCGTTGGCTTTGCCTCGGTCAGGCGGTTCAGTAACGGCAACCTTCAGCCTGTCAAGATGAAGCCCGACGACCTGACGCCGTCGGGCTTTGGGCTGTACGAACAATCGAAGCAGGCAGCCTTCACTGCAGTCAGAAACGTACTCCGGCAGCGGTGAGGCGAGCTGAGACGAGACTTTATCCCGCTTTGCGGAGTTGTCCGACGATTCGTTCGAAGTCATCGTTGTTTCCGAAGTGAATCACAATCTGACCTGATTCCTTCTTTTTCAGCTTGATCTCAATCTTCGCGCCAAATTGCTGACGGAGATTCTCCTGGAGCGAAAGAACATGATTCGAAGGCACAGGCTTCGACTTCTGTTCGGAGCCACCTTCGTCACCGACAGGTTCGGGATGAATCACTCCCGCCTGCAGCATCTCACGGACAATCTCTTCGACTTTGCGAACTGAGAGTTGTTCCTGTTCAATCTGTCGAGCAAGTTCGACCTGCTGAGCCTCGGCCAGCGGCAGAATTGCGCGGGCGTGACCGCCTGAGATCTTGTCGGCTCGAACCATGTCCTGAACAACGGATGGAAGCTCAAGCAGTCGCATCATGTTGCTGACTGTGGCTCGATTCATACTCAGTTGACGACCAAGCTCTTCGATCGTCCCGCCGAATCGTTCCAGGTAGTCCCGGAAGGCCTGAGCCTTCTCAAGTACGTTCAAATCCTGACGTTTCATGTTCTCTTCGAGTGAAGCTTCGGAGACCTTTCTGTCTTCGAACTCCAGTACTCGACATGGAACGCTTTCAAGTCCAATCTGTTGTGCAGCCCGCCATCTGCGTTCGCCGGCGACGAGCTGATAACCAGCGTCGCCATTCGGCTTTGGGCGAACAAGAACTGGCTGAAGCATTCCGTGCTTGCGGATACTCTCGGCCAGTTCGTCGATTGATGCCTGATCAAAATCGCGTCTAGGCTGATAGGGATTTCTCTCAATCAGTTCGAGTGCAATTTCGTCGGATGCCGGAATCACCACAGGAGACTGGACGTCGACGTCGGTTCCCGATGATGAGGTTGGCATTGGAATTGTGCGCGGCTCATTGTCGTCATCTGATCCCTGACCAAGCAGGGCATTCAGACCTCGACCAAGTCTTCGCTTCAATGTTGGCTGACCGCCGGAGTTCAGTTCAGCTGACTGAGCGTTCATTATTCCGCCTCAAGGAGTCTGATCTTTGCAAATGGAGGTTCGGACGAATTGACGCCCTCGCCCCCCGGTAGAATCTTTCTACTCGCCAATAGTCATAATCGGCACAACCGGTACGCTCGGTACAGTTTCCTTCCAAACGTATTTGCTGCAATTCGAAACGGTTTTTCGGCAGAAACTGCTGTTACTGGTCAAAAACCTGCTTTGAACCACGAATAGTTGAATTCTCTACGAGCTGCAAAGGCTTTCTACGGCGAGTTGTGCACGTTGTTTAGTGCTGGCTTTTTGCGCGGCGAGAATCGCCGTGAGTTGATTCCTACTGCCTCCTGAGCCTAGCCAGCGTGATTGGTAACCACGAAAGACACACTAATGTACTCATCACGCTCCGCCGTGATGATGAGTCCCCCGGTCCGCCCCTTCCGCGTCTTCCGCGGTCAAAACGCCGGCCCTGCCTGCGACCTGAATTCAATGCCACAAACTCTGTCCTGGAGTCTTCTCAATTGGCACGAGAATGACGGCAAAAGAATGCCGAACTCTCTCATTCTCCTGCCCACCATTCTTCTGCCATCGCCCGAACTCCGGACCCCCTGCGATTCTTCCGTCTTTTCCGTGTCTTCCGTGGTCAAAACACCAGCCCTGCCTGCGACTTTAATTCAATGCCACAAACTCTGTCCTGGAGTCTTCTCAATTGGCACGAGAATGACGGCAAAAGAATGCCGAACTCTCT
>JAEUIH010000199.1 GCA_016795105.1 Planctomyces sp. | reverse complement strand
GACGGCATCTCCTCCGCTGCCGGTCATTGTGGTGCGATTTCCCACACCATCGAGCCCATAACTGTAGGTCCCGAGAACGGTCGAGGAACTCGTGCGACTTTCAACACTGTTCAGCTGATTCGCCGGATCGTACGCAAGAGTCGTAACTTGAACTAGTCCTGAACTATCAAAATAAGAGCCCACTTTTAGTCATCCGGACTCTGCAATCGAAACGCTCTCGCTACGACTGCGGGCCTGAACGACGAGCCCATTGGCTTCTACTCACTGACACAACGTAAACGCTTTGATCAACGCCATGCCAGTATGATCCGGTGAAGAGCTCAACGGTACATCGATAGTCTTGTCTAGAATCTCGTCGAACCCGTCGCTTGCACCAAGGTTTCGGTTCGGGATTATCTTGAGTCGATCTTGATCCGCTTCTAAGCTCAGGCATTGTGCAGTTCGCATGAATGTCCCCCACGACTTGATCCCGGCCTGCACCAACAGTGGGGCCAAGAGATTACTCCACACAATCGGATGTGGAATCGAAGTTTGAGACCCTCCGATCGCGGCCAATGCAGAATTCCCCAAATCGGCTGGAGACGCATCGCGGTCCGTCTTAATGAAGGGTTGTGTGGCAATCCATACTCCAGCTGTCGTCTTGGAAGAAGAGTGAAAGTAGAAATGATTACCCCGCTTGTACACAGTCGCAGCTTTCATGGAACCACTACAATTCTAACGGTCACTCCGTTTTGTGTGCCGTAAGTAACAAGATCCTGAAGTGCCTGTCGCTGTGCTTGGGTTGCACCAACGGGAACTGCCAAGTACAAATTTCTTGCGCTAATGTCACACAGCCGGATATTGACGCCTGCCCACTTTCTACCTTGAAATGTCGCAACGGAGTCAATGTATCGACGACCAGTGCTGGTAATGTTCCGAATATCCGAATAAGTAGCAGCATCAAGGTCCATGCTTTTGATGCTAGTCGCTACACCGTTTTGGAAACAGTCGACGGAAGGAAAATTATCCGGGAGATTCTGCCCAAGTTGCTGTTCGATAACCCTCCCCCGTCGAAAAGGGTGTAGATCCCAAACCCCACGACCTGCTGGAGAACTGACACGTAGATCAGGAGTATCTGCTTCAAGCAACCTTCTATTCACTGCGTGCAGGTCTGTCAATTGATTTCGGCAGGACTGGCTGGCTGATGGGGATGCTGGGGATTCAACATCTCCGATTGCTTTTTGCATCTGGGATTGCTGCATTCGTGCAGCATCATCAATCAGTTCCGCACTTCGGATACAGATTCGCTGATCATCGAACACAGCCGATGATCCAGATGTCCGATGTCGGCTGAGATGGGCACAGGTTGCGACCATGTCGATGAAATGGCAGCCAAATCCATCCGGATGAAACATGAAGTCCGAAAAACGCTCGTCTCGGATCATGGCGTTCCATTGATCAACCTGGGGGCAACCCGTTGAAGCCAACATCCGCTCGCGTTCTACGTCGGTATTCGTTCTCTTCCCCATCGAGGTTCCCATGTCAAGGGCTTTGATGGATTCGATTATGAGTCCGCTTCCGCTTTCCACGATCACAAAGGAACTGCCGTCGTAAAATGCGTAACAGTTGTCGTATGATTCGGCCTTACTACGGGGAAGAAACTTTCCGGGATTTGATTCGATCTGGCTTCGTGTTACGGGGCTGAGGATCTTGTTGGATGGGCCATCTGCCGACTTGGAAATAACGACTGGACGGCAATTCTCCGGCTGGATTCTCTGGCACCCATTTGTCTCAAAAAAGTCATCCCAGTTGTCGGGGCTGTCGTGAAACCACGCTGATTGCTCGTAGTCGATGATGGACTCCGTGATGTAGAAGTCCACTCCGTCGACATGTCGACAGACATATCGTCTGCTCGTCTGGAACTCTATCCGGCTGCAATTGTCTGAGTGAAACTGAACAGTTTCGCCAACATAATGGCCACCGTTATGTTTTGGTCCGACAACGTATGGCCTGAAGAACTGGCACCCTTGTTCGTTGTTGCTGAGAAGGGAGTCGTCCAGCAACCCGCTGGGATCCGTGCGATTGACGGGGTTGTTCTTCACGTAACGATAGAGATTCAGGTCGTCTTTCGCCGGGTCTTGAGATTTGAAGACTCCGGTTGCTGGGTTGTAGTTTCTGTGGTGAAGGCTGTATTCCGTTTCAGGCCCGGCGTTCGGGTCCTTGCGGTAGGCAATCAGTCGCCCCTTATACTGCTGTGAGTTGGCCGTGCTGCCGGTGGAACTGCGAAGTGTTCCAAAGGCTGCGAAGGCGTATTCATCGGTGACCACTTCTAAGTCATCGGTGAGCTGCCGAATGTTCGAAATACCGTCCCAAAGGTAGAATGACGAGTCCGTGTCGCGACGCTGGCTGATGACTTCCGCGCAGGCCTGCTGAGGCAGGCAGGTGAATTCCGCTTCCGTCGCTCCGACATCATCCAGTTCCCGTAACAGGTTGTTCCCGTCATA
>JAEUIH010000198.1 GCA_016795105.1 Planctomyces sp. | reverse complement strand
ATTCTCAGCAAAGACACGCCACCTCTTCAACCCCCAGCCGTCCCGCCAGGGTCATACACCAGTTTCGACTTTAGCTCCCGAAATGCCCTTGTCACGAAACAGGGCTCACACAGAATCGCCCGAGTCTTCCAGCATACATCTCAGCAATCCTATCCCATTCATCCAATCAACAGCACTCAGGAGCCTCTGACACCACGGACAGTAATTCCGTATTGGTCGACGCAGTGGTGAATGACACTCAGGCCTGCATCCGCAAACCATCCCAGAACCTCGTCCGCCGTGTGCCGTGTGCAAAGCTGTGGATGATACCAATCATAGTTGATTGCCACATTCTCATCCATGCTCAGCGAAGGATTCCAAAAACACTTGAGGAAGAAGTGATACAGAAAGCGTTGAACGTCGTATTCTCCGGCCTCTATAGCCAGCACCTTGACGTCTGGCACCTTGACCTTGACGTCGAGTTCCGACAAAGCCTTGCCTAACAACGTTATTTCACGCATCTCCTTCATGGCTTCATCATAAGGCAAGGACGAAATCGCATCCTGGACGTAATCATCCGCATATTCGCGAAGTGGGGCCTTGAGCTTGTAGACATAAATCGCTATCTCGCCATTCGGTGCAAGACGCTGACACAGATTCAGGAATGCTCCCTTGGGATCGGCCGTATGATGAAGAACCTCCTGGCAGTAGATCAAATCAAACAACCCCAGATCCGAGAGGTCCCCTAAGAGGTCTTTCTGGCGAATATCGACGTTTTGCAAGCCCCGCAGATTCTCTGCAGCCACTGTGGCGGCCGTCAGATCGATCCCGACAATGGATGCGGACTGCGGTGCATATCGCTGAAGCAACGCTGTTACCCGCCCATTGCCACAACCAGCATCCAGTATGCGGGTCTTACCTTTCAACCAAGCCGCAAAATCAGGCGACGATGGCACACCGTTCCGGGTCAGAATCCAGTTGAAGATGTCGGATCCCTCCTTGAGGGTTTCCGAAAATGCAAGTTCCTTGTTTTGCTCCCACTTGTCACGGAAGCTTCCGAGCGTTTGTTCACGAGTATTCATTTTCTTTTCACTTTAACTTGGCGTTGGTGAACTATTAGACATGGCTTATATAACCAAGACTTATCTTCTCGCTTTTCAGCATGAGTTTCCCCTGTCCCCCTCCTGATTCATACCGCAGGCACAATTTGCCCAGCCCGGACAGACTTCGGCATGCCGAGGTAGGTGAACCAGTTGATGATGGCGGCCCGAATCTGTCCTTCGGCATCCTGCCGGTCGAAGGTGCGGGAGAAGAGTCGGCCCCCCAATTGCTTGAGCCGCAGCGCGTTCTTCCGACTGAGGTTCGGTTTCCGGTAGAGCGCTTCGATGCCCATCTTCTTCATCAGGCGACCGATGCGTTTGCGACTGACCGGATGTCCTTCCCGCCGGAGCATGTCGCGCAGCATCCGGGCGCCGGCGAAGGGATGCTCGAGATGCAGTTCGTCGATGCGTCGCATCAGGGCCAGGTCTTCTGCCGAGTCGGATCGCGGCTGCGGCTGGTAGCAGGCCGTCGAACGGGCCAATCGGAGGATTTGGCATTGCCGGGTCACCGGCAGTTCGTGGGTGCGGTCGATCATCGTTTTGCGCTCAGCATGCCCGCCTTGATGAGCGCGCCTTCCAAAAAATCGTTCTCCAGCGTCAGCTGCCCGATCTTGGCCTGCATGGTCTTGATGTCTGGCTCGACCGCCTTGGCCTTGCTGTCGCCAAAGACTTCCGCTGAACGTTCCATCAGTTGCGTCTTCCAGTCGGTGATCTGGTTCGGGTGAATGTCGTACTGCTGGGCCAGTTCGGCGAGCGTCCTGTCGCCTTTGAGCGCCGCGATCGCAACCTGGGCCTTGAATCCCGCCGCGTGATTGCGCCTCTTCCTTCTTGTCATGCTCTTGCTCCATTTCAATGACCGCTGCGCGGCCGTGTCAGGGCAAGGCTATCACTCATCGGTCTGTCCAAATTTCGGGGACCGGCTCTGATTGCAAGCGAATTGTTGAATGGGTCAACTTCAAAAGGCATATCTTCGTCAGCTATGCTGTTTCAATGCAAGGCCCCTTAATTCCACTTTGTCAGATTCGAAGCCAACCATCTGTTGTTGTCATCCGATATAATGCAACCTGTTGTTTTGAATAATACTTTTGAGGCTCTCCACGGATATGACGGCCTCAATATGTCAACTGCATTACCTCCCTTGTTGGCTCGGTTTGCGAGCGGCTGGAAACCCACTTTTCCCCGTTTTCCGGACTGTTCCGCTCCTCGACACGCAGCGTCGAGGACAGTGCCAGAAGCTACATTCGCGGCCTCTACACAGCGACACGGCGCAACATGGAACGCATGGCCGACGTCGTTGTCGGCAGCGACTATCAGCGGATGCAGCATATGCTGAGCGTCTCCGACTGGGATCACATCGGCGTTGTCCGGCGGGTTGCCACGGAAGCCGAGGCGCACTTTCCCCAGGGTGGCCGGGCCCTGGTCCTCGACGAAAGCGGTTTCGCCAAGAAGGGCGAAT
>JAEUIH010000197.1 GCA_016795105.1 Planctomyces sp. | reverse complement strand
GACTCGCAAGTGTTGCAGGATTCATGCTTTGGTTTATTGTGGGGGCTTGGCTGCCAATCGGGACGATTGGGCGACCAGTTGTTTTCGATGACGATCACGAGCACCGTCGCGGCGCGACTGAGCACGAGCACGACGGCTCATCACCAGAACGATTGAGGTAACCCGGCGGCGGCGGAGAGACTTCGTTTTCAAAAACCCGCGTCATCCGCCGCTCGAGTTGACCGATTTGTTATCCGGCATTTGGGGTCTCCTTTGGAAACTCGCGAATCTGAATCGAGCCATCCTTCTTGGCGGTTGCAAGACGTTTTCGATCGTTGGAGACAGCAAAAGGCCCGGCATCATCGAATCCTTCTTGCGACACAAGTTGTTTTGCATTGTCATTGCCGGTCGGTTTGATTTCCCAAACGACGAGCAGGCCATCTTCGTGGATTGTAACAAGATTCTTGCTGTCCGGTGTGAATGCGGCAGCGATCGGCCATTCCTCGCGGAAGCAAAAGGTAATCCGATCAGCGCTACCCGTTTTGTAAATTCGAGGTGTCGGCCCCGGCCAGCCACCAGAAAAGAACATGACACCATCTTGTGAAAGCCCGTGACCATGCCACGTGATTGAGGTTTTCGGAATGTCAACCGTTTCGCCCGTTGTTGTACTCCACGCGACCTGTTTCTTTTCCGGGTCAAGGTATCCGGTGGCACCAATAAGGATCGACCCATCCGCCGTGAACCCAAGCGATTGGATTTCGGAGTCAAAGGATTTCCGGTCGATGCGGACGATGAGATTATGTTTGCCCGTGTCATGTATGGTCAGTTCGTCTGCCGCAAGGACGGCCAATCGCGACCCATCCGGCGAAAAGCCGATAGACGTTGGAAATAACGATTCAAAGCGCTAGTACTCTTTCGCGTCTGCGACACTGAGAACGATGATCTGTCGTTTGACCTTCTCACCTTTTGGTGCGAGCGATACGAAAAGCTGAGCATCGTCTGGCGAAAATTTCCGCACCAAAAACCGAGGCTACCGCATTCCGGTGCATGCGATAGTTCTTCAGCTCTTCGCGCTATTCTTCGCCCGAAGCAGGGCATGACAGGACAACTGGCGACAAGGTGCAGAGGTTCTCATCACAAACCTGTGCATTTTGTGAAGGCGAGATGAGAAAACATATTGCCGTCGATTTATTCTATGCCGCGTGATGCGATGTGGGAATCAACCGTATTCAGTAGTCTCCGGTACGTTTCATTGGACGGGCAAAGGGACACTGCCTTCATCAGAGTGTCTCTTGCGGCAACGAGTTCTGCCATACCAGGACTCCCCGAAATATCCTTGAGTAAATTGGGGACACTCGAACTTGAAACTACCATATCAAACCACAACAGCGTACCACAACTCGGGCATGTTGCGTCGCCCGCGGACAGCGATGGAGAAATCCGCACGCCCTGTCCGCAGATTTTGCAGAAGCCATCTTTGCCGTCAGGTGTGCGAGAAGACGGTTGCATGGAAGAACGTCCTGCGGAGAACAGAGTTTGCAAACGAACGACCGGCATCAGCAGGCGGCGGAGTTTGGAAAGATTTCACGAGAAACCTCACGACCGCCGCTCTGTTGCATCCCATGGTTCTGGTATTTATTGGTTCTGATTCGTGCTCGTGCTCAGCGGATCGGTGCTCGTCATCGTAATCGATTCCTGTACGATCGACTGCATCCGATTCAACAATCACAACGAATTTTGTCGCCATTCGAGATCAAATTTCCAGAGCGTCGCCAAGGCTGTTTTCGATTACGAGCACGAGCACCGTCGCTTCGCGACTGAGCACGAGGGCTTATCCCCAGAACGACAGCGTTCACGGAGTGGCGGCTGGTGCAACGCCATGTTAGCGGTCTGTCGCGTCGCGATGTGGGGAGCGGCTCAAAACAAGCGGCAGGAATACCAGTGCGAAAAAGAGGAGCAAAATGGTCGCGAGAACGGGTGCATTTTTTGGTTCGCAGCTATTTCGGACGGTGGTAAAGGATTCCAGGAACGCCATCGCGCTCGACGCGCCATGTGTCGTGGTCCACAACGAAAACCGATTTGCCAAGATCGTGTGCTAGGTGCCAAAGGTCCAGAATTGGTTCTTGTTGCACCTTGGGAAGGTCGATTGCAGCCTTCCAGTAGTTCGGAACAAACAAATCACATGATATCGGATTTCCCTTACGTAGTTCAGTAAGTATCTGAATCAAAGCGGCTTTGAGTTTTGCGGCAGCGTCGATCCACCGTTTGTCGATTGCGTTCCTCAAAATCAAAGGAACATCTGGAACAACGATCTCTGAAAGGAGGACAGTCCGTTCATCAGTTCCACCTGGCGACCGAATTATGGTCTGTATCATCATTCAATGTCGGCGAACGACCAAGGTAACCCGGCGGCGGCCAGGAACCTTTGATTTCAGAAACCGCCCGATCCGCCGCTCGGGTGGACCGCCTTGTTATGCCCCTTTTGCCGAACGGAAGAGGTCGGACAATCGAGGACTCACTTCGAACAACCCGTGCGACAGAATTTCGTCCGCTTGATCACTGACATCATGGTAAACCTGGAAAACGGGAGGGTCATCACCGCGATCGGTTGGAATGAAGTACGAG
>JAEUIH010000196.1 GCA_016795105.1 Planctomyces sp. | reverse complement strand
GAACTGGATGGTACGGGAGCGACTCAGGCGGTCTATACCAATGAACCGCAGCAGTATGGCGGTGTGCTCAGTCAGCGCCGCGGCAGCACCTCCCGCTTTCTGCACGCCGATGCACTGGGCACCACCCGACTGCTCACCAGCACTGCTGGAGTCACGACGGACACGTATCTCCTCGATGTCTGGGGAAACCCCGTCTCCAGCACCGGGTCCACCGTCAACCCCTTTCGATGGGTTGGACGCTATGGGTACTATACAGACACCGCAACCGGGCTCATCTATGTCAGGGCAAGGATGTATGCGCCAACGATCGCGCGGTGGGTCAGTGTCGATCCGGATAAGTTCCATAAAACAGAGGCACGTCTCCCTGAGTTGGATGAGGCTTCCCGTGGGGTAATTACAGGACAATTTGCGTATGCACTGAATAGTCCCTTTCTGTATATCGATGCGTCTGGATTTCGTGCCGAATGTGAATGCTGCAATGACGCAATTGGTGACTGGGCAACTCGAGGAAAAGGACGTCGAAGGGGGCGAGGTGCCGTGACATTTCAAGTTTATACACCTGCGAACCGAGTCTGTGACGTGGAAGTCAGATGTACTTCGGAAGGATGCCCACAACAATCTCCGGCATACACTTCCCCACGCAACGAAGAGACAATTGACATTTGCCTTGATTGTCGAATGGCAAGCAGCAATTTTGAACAGACCATGTATCACGAGGTTCAGCACGCTATCGACTTCTGTGGAATTGTTCGATGGAATGACGACCGAGAGACCTGTAAAAAAATCGAAACAAGTGCCTATGAACAGTCCTGTATGTACCTTTTCCCGAAGGACAAGACAGCGCGGGACAGATGCATTACGTGTGGCGTCTTTTTTAGCTGCTGGCGACACAACCTGCCCAATGCCAATCCGCCATGCATGTCTAGTGTTCTAACAATACCCTGTTGGAAGTATGAACCCGGAAAAGGCTTTGTGCCGGACAAAAATGATCCTCGATGCCGGAAGTTCCGTAGAAACAGAAAGGGTGCACAATGAACCTTTGCGACAAGCGTCTTCGACGAGTCGGGATGCTGTTTGTGTTTCTCTCATTGGCCTCTGCGGATGCTCAAATGATGTGCCGCGTGGAGCCGTATCGTCCTCTCGCTCGGGAATACGGAAAGGATGCTTCTGACGCCTGGCGAGTCAATGAACTCACTCATTGGATTGCGGTGGAACCGTGTTGGGCAATCTGCTGTTTGACTGAGTATGCAGCAACTGATATCAGGACAGGCCCCTTGTTGCCACCCATCACGAGAGTCGTCGGAGTCATTGCGGTAAACACCGAATCCGGGTGCGTTAAATGGGTCCACAGATTCGATCGTTCGACGTCAATTCAGTCGCTTGTGGCACTTGGACCCAACCGATGCGGTGTCGTATATGATCATTCCTCCGATCCGGCTCATATCCCCGCACCCCTTCAAGAATCTGACTCCCGGAATTTCTCCTGCAATGGATCTGTATCTGCGGCAAAGGACGAGAACGTTGAGACACGATTGTTGGAGTGGGATCTGCGATGCGATCGACTCTTCCGGCATGGCGGGTGGGCATCTGTTAATCCAATCGCACGTCACCTGGATTTCTCGAAAGTATGCCTTTCATGGGAGAACCCAAAACCCGAAGAGTTGAGCCGCTCTGGCATCAAAATTCGTCATCGCCTTACCGGCAGCACGGTGGAAGTTCCAATGCCACCGGACCAGGACCACAGCCGATGGAGCTTTGATGCAACTACAGATGAGAGAGGGATCGTGAGGTGGGCGGTGCGGTGGTACGCACCCATTGAAAGCGGCACTGGCGTCGTCGTGTTTGACGGGCACCAGAAAGCCATATCGGAATTTGAGTTCGGATTTGAAGATGATGCCATTTTCACCTGTTTCGATCTGGATGCTGCGAATGGAATTCGCTGGCAACTACCAATTTCCAGAGTCATTGATATCAAATCACATCGAGTGGAAAAAATCCGTCCGGTTTTTTCGACCTATCAAAGATCGGATCATCTCATCATGCTGGTTGAGACAGGTGTGCACTACAGAGGCTTTCGTGAACTCGATGAAGAACGTATCCTGATAAAAAAAATACAACTCTCAGACGGTCGTTGTGAAACACTCGCAGACACGTCCAATGGCATGCTTATAGACTATATTCGCTGGTCATCAGCGAATAGTCCGCAAACGACTTCTCAGGGTGGCAGCCTCATGTTCATCAACCAAAGCGTCGACCTCAATGTTCCCATCGGCATGAATGCCAGCAGACTCGTAACTGTATTTCCGCATCACTCTGGTGAGCCTGAAGTTGTAGCTCTCCGTTTGCAGAATCTAACGACTTCCAGTGATCTCATTGGTATCTTGCCCGACGGACAAGTGATCGTTGGAAACGAGAGCAGTCTATGGTCATGCACTCGGCAGAGTGACGGACAAATGTCCGTGAAGCTCATCTGCAAACTGTTGATACCGGACGCAGAGCCGTAGTCGACCTCACTGAGTGTCGGTTTGTTTGAACCAGCGAGAATGAAATCAATCGCCTCATTTGGAGAGCCAATGGTGATTTTCTCAGCAGACCATGGTCTTCAATAAATAGTGACAACCGTCGCACAAAGCTTCAGGAACCACAATGATGCCAACCACGACGTTTGTCTGGGACCCGGTGAACGACTGTGTGATTTCCGAACTGGATGGAACGGGAGCGACTCAGGCGGTCTACACCAATGAACCGCAGCAGTACGGCGGTGTGCTCAGTCAGCGACGCGGCAGCAC
>JAEUIH010000195.1 GCA_016795105.1 Planctomyces sp. | reverse complement strand
AGATCCGGCGACAAGAACGTAGAACATGCCTCCCATATCATTCAGCAAACAGTCGAGGGAGTATACCAGAACACACAGTGCCAGCACGTAGGATATTTTTGTAGGAAACTTCAAACTGATCGTTCGCCAAAGGACTGATGACATCGGAGCCGCAAGAACTAAAGCAGCACTGCACCATCCAACGAGACCAAACTTGCCCAAAATAATTATCCAGAATGAGTCCGGTACCGCATTCCCCTTCCCAACTTTCCAATAGTTCCAGGCGGTAGAACCAAGTAACGGGCTTTCACTCCATTTTTTCAGGTAGAAGTCCTCACTCACCACACGAGTCTTAACAGACGCGATTCTTTCGGACAAAATTCCTCCACCTTCACCAACACTGACCTGGACGGCACCTATATTCAGCATCCGATACGCCGGATAGACCATCGTCAAAGCAATTAACAGCGCATGGGGCAGAACCTTCACACGCCGCCTATTCAGAAATACTAAACCAATTGCTGCCATAGTCAGTGCAGTGGCTGAGGTGCTGACCGAGAACAACAGTGTCACAGTAAGTACAGTGGCAATCCAAAAATACGAAGCTTGGCGTTTGTGGAGCCAATACCACCAGGCCAGAATGGAGCAAATCCCCATGAACAGCGCCAATTCGAGGCCGAACTTCATGAACACCGACGGCCTCCACAGTCCGAATCGCATGCTGTCCACACTGAGACCCGCTCCTGACCTTCCTGCATACCCATAGACAATTCGATGGAGCATTGGAGCCATCTTCATTTCGAAGAGACAGAACGGGACATACACCAACCCGGCCATTGGTACAAGCCTGGCGATTTCGAGCTGTTTTAGCTCCGTTGAGAACAGACGCTTGCCGCCGTACCAGGGAATTCCCCAGACAATTCCTGTATTTACGAACACAACAAGGGCGTCGTGAAGTCCAATCGAATTGCTGATCGAGGAAGCAGCCCCGCCGATCATCAATCCAGCAATCAGAATATCCGTCCAGTGGAACTTGTATTTCGAACGATAAAAATCCGGGATCAGCAAGCACCCTAAGCCGAACCCCAGACAAAGCAGGTTCTCTTTGCTCAATATAGTTCCAGGCAGATCGATGCGGAACTGCGGCAGGAAGAGAATTCCTCCCAGTGTCACGACAAGGAGCGATGATGTAGTGCGTCGAGTCCCAACATAAGCTACCAGCACCAGGCCCCAGACTACTATCGCGATTGCAGCTACTATACTGATCATTGAAATCGCCTGTGGAGCATAAACTGGCCAAGCCGTCCCGATGAACGAATGCTCAATACACTTCCGAACAGGGATCGCACTGAAATCCTCACTCGCACCTGCCCACATATCCCGAAGGGTTTCGCTGGTGCCATTCCCATGCGGACGCAACGATCTCAGAGATCTTTACGAATTTCGGATTCCATCCCAGTCTTGAACAAATCTTCGTCGGGTCTGCAACAAGCGCCGGGGGGTCACCGGGACGTCTGGAAGTTAATTCGACTCTGATCGGCTTCCCAACCACGCTTTCTGCGGCCCTGATAACATCCAGAACCGAATATCCAGCACCCGTTCCAATATTATAAACTTCTGCCGTGTTTGACTCAGTCGCACCGATCGCCAATATGTGTGCCGAAGCAAGGTCACTCGTGTGTACATAATCGCGGATGCACGTTCCGTCAGGTGTTGGATAGTCTGTTCCAAAGACCTTGATGTGTTCGCGCTTCCCCAATGGCACCTGAAGCACCAGCGGGATCAGGTGATTTTCCGGATTGTGATCTTCGCCGAACTTGCCGTCTGCATCCGCCCCCGATGCATTGAAATATCTCAGCAGAGTATACCCCAACCCGTACGCATGGGCAAAGTCACGGATCATCCATTCCACCGTCAGCTTGGTGCGTGCATATGGGCTGCAGGGATCCTGCATTGATTCTTCGTTCATCGGCACTTTGGGGTTCATCCCATAAGTCGCACAGGTACTGCTGAACAACATCCGTTTCACGCCCGCTTTACGCATCGCGTTCAGGAGGCTCAGCGTCCCGCCAATGTTGTTGTCGTAGTGGTATTCCGGATCGTCAACCGATTCTCCCACACACGTCGCAGCTGCAAAGTGCATCACGCCGTCCGCCTGAATACTCTGCATCGCTGCCGCCAGCGCATCGGTATCCCGAATGTCGCCTTTTACCAGGCGTCCTTCCGGTACTGCTTCTCGATGACCCTGAATCAAATTGTCATAGGCCACAGCTTCATGCCCAGCAGCCAACAGTGCTCGCAAACACGCACTGCCCACATACCCTGCTCCACCCGTTACCAGAATTCTCATTTGAACTAAAACCCCCAAAAATCAATCTCAAGGAGCGACGTGGTTCTCGACCAGAAAATTAGTCACGGACTCGTAAGCTGTGAAATTCTCCATCGATGCACACACGATCAGGGTAGCTACCAGAATTCGCACAGCCCAACGGAACCGACTCTTTGATCCCATCGCAGCCACCAGTATGAGTGGTGGTGCAAAGTGAATACAGTAGAGGAATGGATCGCCGCCGTAAAACAAATGAACTCCCATCTGAGAACACAGCGTCAAAACAAGAGTAAATTGCAACTGAAGAAAACCTCGAAGGGAAAACAGAGACAACGTCCCCAGAGACAGCAGAAGCAGCCAAACAGAGCAACCGATCTTTCGAGGGAGAGAATCCGTGGAGAACGGTCCAGCTGCGTCCGGGATAACGTCAACGACGGGAATCTTCTTCCCAGGTACTCCCCATGCGTAGCCACTTCGAGTCTCCGTACGACCGATGATAAT
>JAEUIH010000194.1 GCA_016795105.1 Planctomyces sp. | reverse complement strand
CCGAAGAGCCCTCAACGCTGTACTTCGAAGAATTCCTGAAACACGGCTACAACGCGTGGCCGAATTGCTACCAGAGCTGGTTTTCTGCCCTCAAAACATGGGGCGGTGTTCGAGCACTCAAGCAGTCGCTCCTCCAATTGGCCGGTGCCCCCGAAGATTCAAATGTGTTGCTCGCCAGTCGGTCCCAATCGTTGCTGCAGTTAGCAGCTCGCAGCATGTTTCAGACCCGTCGTCACGTACTGACAACGGACCTGAGCTGGTCCACGTATCAGGATGCTGTTTCAAGGCAGGCATTGGCCGCTGGTGCTCAGATCACAACGGTCCCGTTTCGGGATGCCATCTTCCGAGAAAGATGGACTGCGGCCGATGTGGCGGCGTTCCTGGCAAGGTCATTTGTTGAGAACGGATGTGACGGGCTATTCCTGCCGGCCGTGGACCATTTGGGAGTTCGCATTCCTGTTCGAGCCATCGTCGAACAAATCCGAAACACCAGTCACCTGCAGTTTGTTCTGGTCGATGCAGCACAGGCGTTCTGCCAGGTCCCAATCGACGACAGTCTGGCCGTGGCCGACTTTGTTGTCACCGGGTGCCACAAATGGATGCGAGCTGGTCAGCCCATGGGGGTTGGATTCTTCGGCCAAAATGAAACTCAGCGAATCATGAGGGAAGCTCTGCTGGAAAGTTGCGGGAACGGATGTGACCGCGACCCGTTACTGATCTTCACGGAACAGCTCGATGGAGGACAGCTCAACGGGCACAGTGAGACCGTAAATCTGGCTCCGCTGTTTTCAGCCAGTGCCGCGGCGGTGGAGCAGCTCAGGCGTCGCAATCAGTTTTCAGCCAACGCTGATGATTCATCCCTAGTCGATGATCCTGTTGGTTTCACGATGCTGGATTTGCCGGTTGACCTCAGCCACTGGATTCCAATTCAGCCGCACGAAACGATGAGGAGTCGCATTACTCTCTTCGCCAATCAGGAGGCCGTTCGATCGTCGAATTCGGCCGAGGAAGCTCGCCGGGAATGGCTCAATCATGGCTGCGTCGTTACGGGCTATGACAATGGATGGGTTCGAGTATCGCCGCCACAGGAACTTTTAATGACCTCGCCAGTTCCTATGCATGCCTTGAGAGTACCGCGATCCCTGGCAACTCGCCATTGAGTTCCTTCGGTTTAGATTAGACAGATTCGAAATGGTAACTCGCTACTTCAGTTGAAAGAGAATTTGGGAGTTAGGCGTCAGGCCGAGAGGGCTGGAGAACCGGACTCGGGCGGTTCGCCGCTTTCCCGACTTGTCCGTGAACTGATGGCTCGTCAGATGGACCGCACTGCGATTGACGGATGACAATCATGAATCCAGCGGGCAAAGGGCATGCTCAACGAGCGACAGTTGCCCTATGCCGAGAAGTGTGGAATCTGAATTTCTGAGTTTTGCTTTGCCGCTCACAGCACTGCCTTAGCAGGCTGAGATGGAAATCAACAGCACAAAATCCTGGATGCGGGCGGATCAACTCACCTGCGTCTCAGCAGCACGCTTGGTTGTCGCAGGATGGACCTGCATGACTGCAGTTCTGGTATCAGCACCGAGTGCATCCAGCAATCGGCTGGCTCGCTCCAATGTGATGCCGTGGTATTCGTTCCGTTCGTCACGAGACACCTGAGACTCGTGAACACCCAGCCGCTCCGCAAGTTCCCTCTGCGTCATCCCCTGAGAAATTCGCAGGGCGACAAACAGGCGACCCATCCCGTCGAAGTTTCGTACTTCATCAAACTCACCGCGTTTCAGGCGTTCATAGCTCTGAACCTCTTCCTTCAGCTGCAAATGAAACGACTGAATCGGATCCAGAACACGTTTGATTTCTTCTTTTGAAAGGTTGAGTTCTTTCAGTTGTTTTTCCTGCTGTCGAAGACGCTGAGACTCGTCTTTCAGACGCTGGACGGCTTCCTGGTATTCTGCTTCATTGCGAATCATCGTTCACCTCCGATTTTGATAATTCCCTTACGCAGACTTTGGCCCCGAGTCAGTCGGAACGCTGATGGGAATTCCAGTTCGTTTCCATGCTTGTCCCGAAGTCCAGACAACTGGCCAACATGCGGATACAGTTCCACTCGGTAAACATGCTACATCGGTTGTTGACGCTTGGAGAATCCACGGCAAGCTCTTCGAGCCGACGGATCCCACGTCCAGACTTTGTGTGGATCGATGAGATTCAGGTCTCGTTCCAGATGACCGCTGGCCAGATACTGCAAATCGCATTCAAAGGAACCGTCGATGTCATTCGGATGGCATTTGTCCTCAACAAACGAGCCATCCACGTAAATCTCAGAAATCCCAACTTGCCACAGCTGGCGACAAAGAACCCCGAGGTTTTCCACAAGGTGCATCCGCCATCCCATATCCCAGCCCGGGATCTCCGACTTTCCGGCCGGACCATTTACCAGCAGACTGTCCTGCAATTCCGCCAATGTGAGGACGTAGTCACCTGCCGGAAGCAGTCCGTCGCCATTGAAAGCCAGAATTGGTGGAGAGGCAGTCATAGATTAAAGGTGAGTCGTGTGTGACATATATGTCAAACAGTTCATTTGTGTCATACATTGCCGTCGAGCAGGCAGCGAACAAAACGCAGATTTCCGAGACTCGTCGCTCCGAAAGATTTCTTATTGACGCAACGCGGCGTCGCATGGGAGTGTTGCTCCTGAGATTTGAAACACTTGGCAGGAATTGCAATTGGCAATCGGATGGGGGACTCCAGCAAATCGATATGGCGGCAACAGTTTTTGGGGCATCAATCAGAAAGGCGGGTGTGGGAAGAGCTCCTGTTGCTTCCATTTGGGTGGGCAATTGGCTCGGGAAGGACTGCAGCAGGCTGCGATGGAAAACAAGTAGCCGCGTCTCTCCGAGACGCGCGCAGTGTGAAGCACAATCGATCCATTGCCTGGGAAAGCGGTTGCCGCATGCAAAACGCAGCGAGTC
>JAEUIH010000193.1 GCA_016795105.1 Planctomyces sp. | reverse complement strand
CCGTGAACCGGAGCGGCTAAGTCCGGCGGACTTGAAATGGAAACCCTTTTGTCGCCGCCCGGTTACGGCGGGTCGTTCTGCCACTACCGCTACAGCCTCGCTATGACAACAAACGCCACCACTCACGAACGCGAATCGGCTGATGCCGACACCGTCAACGCTGCCGTGGAGTCGCTTGCCGCAGGGGACATCGGCAAAGCTGAATCTCTCTTGTCTGGCGTGATCGCAAATACGCCATCGGAATACGTAAACTGCGAAGAAAACAACGAGGCCATTTCGATCAAGTTCTGGGATCAGGCCGAGTTTGTCCATTACGTCATGTGGCACAAACAACAGGGGCTTGCAAACAAAGGGATCAATTGGATCGGCAATGCCTATCCACGTGCCCATTACTACATGGGCTTCATTTGCGTGAAGCGAAAACAATTCGATCGAGCAATCGCATTCCTCGACAGGGGCCAAGCGCTCGAACCGACGAATCCAAAGTTCGCCGTCGAAAAGGCGCTGGCATTGGTGCATACCGGACGTAAAGACGAAGCACTTGCGTTGTATGATCAGGTGACAGAGATTGGCCCCCATGTCAGTGCCCATGACCTCGCGGTAGCACGACGTGGACGCGGCTTTGTGCTGATCGAAATGGACAATTTCGACGGTGCTGAGACCGCGTTCCTATCTTCACTTGAACTTGAACCAAACAGCGAAGTCGCGCTTAACGAACTGCAGTACATTCATCATCTTCGTCAAGGCGGTGCCGCGACCTTCACTGAAGCCGTTCCATGCGCAGGGCCAAATATTTCGCAGTGTGCTGCGTGCGGTAGTCAGTTCGACAAAGGCGTGGTGGTTTCAGTAAACGGGATACCGGTAGGCATTTGCAGACGATGCGAACGCAAGCTCACGAAGAAATGGTGGCAGTTCTGGAGATGACGTGGCAGAACAATCGCATGCAACGGAACCGGCGGTCGGGTCGGTTTTTGAAATCAACGTATCTCCCGCCGGCCCGCTGATGCGTGTCGTTCGCTGCCAAACGAGGAAACTATGACCGCACAGATCAATGATGCGTTTCATCTCGAAGGCGACGACTACTCGTTGGCTGGTATCAGTGAAGGCGACCTCTTCGATCCGTCGCTTTTGGGACTCAAGCCTACAGGTACTTGCACAGCGTGCTGGCGTGGCTATCAAGCAGTCTTTGGAACTGACGCGAATCGTCTTGTCCTCCGGACACTTCATGTGAACCTCATCGGTGACACCAAGTCATATTCCCGAACATCCCGGTCCTGAAATTAACGGTGTCACCCCGACAGACGCCGAAGGCGAACACGATTGGTTCAACAATCACTACAGAAACATCAATTATCACCTTGAGTACTCCGGCGGGCGTCTCATCGCAAACGGTTTCATTCGAGATCTCTACGTCCACATGGGGTTTCAGCCCGCGTGGAAGTATAAATGCGTGCGAGAACTGCTATTCGAAAATGGCCGTCTAACGTCAAACACTGACCGCTCAACGGAAATGGCTGAACTCCGGCAATCGTTCCTCGCAACCCGTGATAGCTCGGATTCATCACGAATGCCTTCTCGCAAAGAAATCGAACAGTTCGTCGAGCGGGCATTCGATCGCCGATATGACATTTAAGGCAGCGAATACCTGTTCGCGTCTCCAATTGACTATGAATTTCGCATCTGATTACATGACGCTCGCGATACGATGTCAATCGGTTGACTACGGCAATCCCAATTCCGTCCGGCAGTACAGCGATGCATCCGACCGAATGCGCAAACTCGTGCAGGACGCCGAATCAATTGGCCTAACGGCCCTGCAATCACTTGTTCCACTATTGAAGAATCCCATCGCAGCACCGTGGTTAGCTCATCATCTTGTCGAATTGACGACGATCGACTTGGCAATCCGAAAGGACTGCATCATGCTGGTTCAGGATTTGGTTGCGAAGTTGGAGCAACAGGGCAACTCTGCAGACGCCATGGGGGAACGCAATTGGCTGAGTAAGTGGGGGCACATTGTAACGTAGACGCGAACAATCGCATGCACTGGAGTCGGCGGCCGGGCCGGTTTCAAATGGAATGTCATCACCGCCGGCCCAGTGATGCGTGACGTTATTTGAAATGAGCACGGAGCATAGGAATGCAATTGTGTTCAGTCGTAATGCTTACTGTTTTCGCATTCGTCTGCGGATGTACCTCCATTTCTCGAAAGCCTGACGCTGCATGGCTGGACGATTTTGATCGCGCGAACGCTGTTGTCATTTCCCGGAAAGGACATCCTTCTGTCACGATCACGGACGGCGAAACACTGGACCGGCTTCGAAGTATATACGCCAGAGCAAGTTGGAAGCCCTACATCGGAACAATCCCCGCAACTATTGGACAACGCACCATTGCAATTGCATATCATGATGAAATCCTGCGCAGATTCACCACTTCGCTCGGTCTGTTTGGGAAGACGGATCGTACGACGAATTGAGAACTACAGAACTTAATGCTGCTGATTCACAGTGGATCGAGTCACTGTTTGATCAGATTCCGGATGTACAAGAGCCAAAAAAGGAATGGCCGTAGCCCGACACAAAGTCCGCTAAAGAGCTTCGTACACCAAAGAGTCCAAATAACCAATAAGGCTTTGACTTCGCGACGTTCGGAGTGAGAGCGTGGTTTTGAGTGTCAGGTTGGAGCGGAGAGGGCTGGTGGCTGAGGGAGCCAGTGGAGCCGAAGCTCAGGGCCTTTGTTCAAGAAGCCCGGTGGTTGCAGGGGGCCGATGGCATCCTTGGGAAAAGCTCTTTGTCAGCATGTGCTGCCGACCCGCTTATGCGAACCGTTCTGGGAATAAGCCGTCGTGCTCGTGCTCAGTCGCGTAGCGACGGTGCTCGTGATCGTCATCGAAAACAGCTGGTCGCCCAATCGTCCCGATTGGCAGCAAAGCCCCCACAATAAACCAAAGCATGAATCCTGCAACACTTGCGAGTCTCGGAGAGGCTCGCCTACATCGTCGACCATTTTCAGGGTGACAACCCGCCACTCCAGCGGTAAACTCTCAGCGGCGAGGACTCCTCACCGTGATGAATCCCGCAAGGGCCATTTTTAAG
>JAEUIH010000192.1 GCA_016795105.1 Planctomyces sp. | reverse complement strand
AAGATCCAATTCTGGCAGATTGGTAAAGAAGCTGAGATCCATGGTGAGGACTTTTTCGATCACACTCATCTCGCCAGTGATCCGGCCCGCGAACGATTTACGACATTGCTGGCAGCGAAGATTTCATTCCTGATGAAGTCAGCAGCGAGTGGTCACGAGGCGGAGGCAAAGCCATGAATCGAAAGCTGGAGATTGCAGGGGCCGTTCTGCAGGGTCTATTCTGGGGTACACTGTTGTTTCTTGCGGTCGGAAAGATGATGGCCGTCGCGTCTGATGCTCGTGTCTTTCATTACCAGGCATTCTAAGCAAAGCAAAAGAGACTGAGCTGAAGTCCCGAGCCGATCAGAAATGTCGGTTTGGTCTGCAGCAGATCAGCAGGAAAACTTGGGACTATGGTTCAGTCGGTTTACTACTGGATACTGCTTGCCACTGCTTTCATGCTCTACTGGCTGCAGGGGAGTCGTTATCGAATGGCATTCCTTGGAGCGGTTTCAGCGGGATACATCGCTGTGATCGCGCCGACATCATTTGCCGTGCTGATTTTCTGGACTCTTTTAATCGCTGGCCTGGGGCATTTGGTTGGCCGGCAGTCGGGCAAGAACGCAACAATACTTGCTACGTTGCTGCTGGCCGGGATTGTTGGCCATCTGCTCTGGTGCAAATACATCCCTGTAATCGGAATATTTCCGTCAGATGGACCAGCCGGTGCAGCAGCCGTGGCTGTTCCGCTTGGAATGAGTTTCTATACGTTTAAGCTGATTCACTATGTTGTGGAACTGATGAGAAAGACGATTCAGCCGCTGAAGTTTGACAAGCTGATGACCTACATCTTCCTGTTTCCTGCATTTACGGCCGGGCCGATTGAGCGAGTTGATCACTTCATGGGGAGCTTCGAGATCCGGTGGGAGGGCAGTCATGTTGTGATTGGACTGTCAAGAATATTCTCAGGGCTGATTAAGAAGTTCTTTCTTGCTGAGATTGTGTTCGCCAGTCTTCTGAAGGGAAAGACGCTTTCGGATGTTGAGTCTGCCCTGGACGCATGGCCCGTCTACAAGGTGTATGGATTTTTGGTCCTGAGTTTTTTGAAGCTGTATTTTGACTTCAGTGGTTACAGTGATCTCTCCATTGGAGCTGCAAGGCTGTTCGGCATTCAGTTGATGGAGAATTTTAACTGGCCTGTCCTTGCACCGAATATCGGGCAGTTCTGGCGCCGATGGCACATGAGTCTCGGGGCGTGGTGCCAGTCATACATTTACATGCCGGTACTTGGACGCTGGCGAAATCCGTATGTGTCAGCGTATGCCACGATGCTTGTGATGGGGTTGTGGCATGCCGGGTCGTGGAGTTATGTATTTTGGGGATTGTACCATGCGACAGGACTGTCACTGTTCCTGACATGGACACGATTCAAGACACGACGCGGCTGGAAGCTGGGAGCTGGAAAGCTGTCGCAGTTGACGGGTACCGGGCTCACTGTGTTGTTTGTTTCTGTCGGCATGACATTTACGCTGAGCCTGAATCACGGAGGACTTCCGACAGCCTTCAGGGTGCTGTCCCGTCTGGTGTTTCTTGATGGACTGTTTCGATAACTGGTGAGAGCGAGTTTACGATCATGCATGTTTTTACACTTGACAGTCTTTTGCGAATCGCAGCGGAGCGCTGGCCGGACAATGTTGCGATCAGTGACGGCAATCGAACGGTCACGTATGCTGAGTTGAATGACCTTGTCTCGCGAGTGACGGGCTGGTTGGTGCGGTCAGGTCTTCGGCGAGGAGATCGAGTTGTCGTACATCTTCGAAAGTCCATAGAAGAAGTTGCCGCCATGTTTGCGGTAGCTCGGGCCGGTGGTGTATTTGTCAATATACACCCGCAATGGACCGTAAGTCAGCTTCAGCATGTTTTGTCGGATTCTGGTGCGCAGATCCTGATTGCAGAATCACGGCGGGGAGAAGAGCTTTTTAAAAGTGGGGGATTCTCTGGCAGTCTTGTTGTCACAGGTCCACAGAATGTCAAAGGGGGGATCCTCTGGAGCGACGTGATTCAGTCGGAGCCAAACTCGGGAGTTCGACTGATCGATGCCGATCTGGCTGCTTTGCTGTACACATCAGGCTCAACCGGAATGCCGAAGGGAGTGATGTTGACTCACAGCAATCTCATCGCGGGAGCGAGATCGGTGGCCACATATCTGCAGAATTCCGAAGCGGATTTGCTCCTGAGCGTTCTTCCGTTTTGTTTCGACTATGGGTTGAGTCAGCTGACCACGATGTGCCTGGTTGGTGGAGGAGTGTTTCTGCTTCCGGTAGCGATGCCGGCAGAAATCGTAAGATCGCTGGTGTCGCATCCGATTACTGGTTTCGCGGCGGTTCCGCCCATTTGGGTGCAGTTAGTGCACTATCTGAAGGAAAATCCGACGGAGTTCGGGTGTCTGCGTTACATAACAAATTCCGGAGGGCATATCCCCGAGGTGATTATGGATGAGTTTGAAAGGGTGCTGCCAGGAGTCTCTGTGTTTTTGATGTACGGACTCACTGAGGCATTTCGATCAACCTACCTTTCGCCAGAGAAGTTCAGCTTGAAGAAAGGGTCAATCGGTCAGGCAATCCCCAATGCTGAGACGTTCATTATTTCTGAGGGGAAGGGCGTTTGCGGGCCAGGAGAAGTGGGGGAACTCGTACACCGGGGCTCACTTGTGAGTCAGGGATACTGGAACCAGCCGGAGCTCACTGCAGCGAAGATTCGTGAGTGTCCTGAACTTGCTCAAGTTATTGGGCGAGAGAAAGTCTTGTACAGCGGAGACTTAATTCGGGTCGATGAGGATGGAGACTACTGGTTTGTTGGTCGTCGCGATGACATGATCAAATGTAGCGGATTTCGGATTAGTCCGACGGAAGTGGAATCGGTGGTTTCAGAGGGGCCGGAGGTGGAGCATGTGGTCGCGTTTGGGGTCTATCACGAGCAGTTTGGTCAGGCTGTAGAGATCGCGGTATCGGCAAGAACGTCTGGCAGCATCGATTCATCGCAATTGATGCAGTTCTGTCGAAGTCGACTTGCAAACTATATGGTACCGCAGAGAATTCACGTCTGGGAAGGCGCGATGCCTCGAACTGCAAGCGGGAAAATTGATCGACCTGCAGTTGTAAAGTTTTGCAAATCGTCCGGTTAATCGAAAGGGTATTTGAGTGGCATTAACTGCAGAGACAATCAGTAGCTTTCTGGCGAATCAGGGAATCGATGTGTCAGACGTGCGCAGCGAGACATTATTGTTTTCGAGCGGGCTGCTGGATTCATTTACAATGGTCGAACTGATTGGTGTGATCGAA
>JAEUIH010000191.1:2441-3387 GCA_016795105.1 Planctomyces sp. | reverse complement strand
GGTACCTGCCGGGGCGGGACGGAAAGCACGAAGTGCGAGTCTTTAGCCGAGGAATCGGTTGCGAGTTTCCATCAGGGATTGCGTGGACTCCTCAAGGTTCACTCATGGCCCTTGGTAGTAGTCAACTGTTTCTCATCTCCATTGGACTTCAGCATGACACATTGACTGCATGGCAAAGGCGCCTCGGCGATCCTGTTGCACGGGTGAGAGTCGCATTGAGATCGCCAGATCTGCAGTCACACGAGCAACGTGGCCTCGAATTCATCCATGCGCTCTGGATCGGTTCCGATTCGGCTTCTCAAGAGAATAGTAAATCTTTGATAGAACGACTGGTCCCAAAAGCAGCACAAAGTGTTGAACGTCGTCCGGACACTCAATCAGAGGACGGGTATTGGTCTGCATTGGCTGACATCGCTGCAATTGTCAACGACTTGACGTCTCTCGCACTCGACGACAAAGAGTATCGATGGCATCTGGATGCGCTCTCGGGTTATTTGCAGTTATTGCCCCTCGAAGTACTTTCAACAGTGATCCTGAACAGCCATTCTTTCGAAGGTAACCGACAAGACGAACTGGCAAGGTGGCTGTCTGAATTCGGCGTCTCGATCTCTGTGCCTGCATATTTGATTTGGCTCGCTGCCAACGACGGAGCCCGCCACCGCATTCAGGATCTCTTTCCTACAGATCGCGGCGACTCCGCGATACAAACGCTGGACCGATCGTTCGTGACAAGACTGATCTGGCTCATCGCAGTTTCCAAAGCAGACCATGCCACCTACATGTTCGAGGATAACTGGTGGAAGGATCGGGCCACATCGAAGTTCATGTCGCTTTTGTCTTCAGAGGATGTGGAGCGATTTTGGAATCATATTTCGGAGCGGGGATTGTTCGAAGCCGGCTTTGATAACAAAGCGAACGAAACCAATGACCGAGTATTCTGGTTCGT
>JAEUIH010000191.1:0-2431 GCA_016795105.1 Planctomyces sp. | reverse complement strand
ATTTCGGAGCGGGGATTGTTCGAAGCCGGCTTTGATAACAAAGCGAACGAAACCAATGACCGAGTATTCTGGTTCGTATGTGAGTGGTTAAAACGCTTCCCGGATCCGTGGAAGCGGACCTTACTTGGAGCCTCCTATCGGCACCGCATGCTGATCTTTCGGTATATCATCAGCCAACGCAGCATTGCAGAGAATTCAGCAATGAGGATTTATCATGAATTCCCAAATAGGTTCCAAGGTCCAGAATGGATACTGCATGCCGGGCCTTTAATGGTTCGGGAACTTCTCCTTGGCATGTTTGATCGCTTTCCCCGTGACTACTGGAGACGTGATGATGGCCCAGCTCCGCTACTGTGTTACTGCCTCAATCAAATGGCTGCAGAGTGGGAAGCCGGCTTCGAGTGCATGACCTTGGACGAACTCATGACGCTGACCGAAAAATTCGTAATGAGACTAAATTTCCCACCACTGGATCTTTCTGAAACAATCTTGACTCCCCCGAACTTGTATGCTGATTCACGTCGTAGATTGTACGAAGATCGATCCTGGTGTGTTTTCTGGATTAATCCGACCGAAGTTTTCCCATTGATTCAGAATCGCCTTGGCAGGTTCGGTGTCGAACCCGAGGCCCCGCTCCTCGCAACTCTTCGAGAAGCTCTTTTGGATTGGCAAAAGAAAGATAAAGCGGACGATGAGGACGATTCATACTAGGAATACTGGCAATTACAGCGATCGTATCGCCAACCGGAGTGCTTAACTGAGGACTTGCCACTCGTCACTGGTTCGGCCCCTGAAGTTGGACTGACTATCCTGAATTCGGAAGAGAAAGCGTACAAATGGAACGAAGTTCCTGGATAACACCCAATGTGACGTGGCGTTGCAGTCATTTGTTGAGGTGTATCGTGACCGTCAGCAGCCTCGGCGTATCGTCCATCGCACTCCTGTTGACGTCTGGCTGTACAATCGGAAGCGTCTCCCAGGAGCAGATGGTCGGAGATTGGATTTCCGCGAATAGAGAAGACACTATTGAGCGGCTGAAGTTTCGGGACGACGGAACAGTGTTGTATCGCTGCACAGTGAGTCACATCGATGCTGACGGTCAAATCGTAGAAAAGTCCGATCCTTCTTTCCGGCCTTTGGGAGGTACCGGGTTCCGGGTTCCAATTTACATTGAACACTTCAATGCCGAATGGGTCGTTGAGGGCAATCAGTGCATCGTTCGGGCGTCGACTTCCGCTGAATCTCCTTCGGCCGAGGCATGGAGCAGCGGACGAGGGATGGCTGTATTCGAACCGGGCGAAGAGATCTTTCGGGTGAACGTGTGGCAGTCGGACCTGATTGAGATGGTTGGTGGGCGACAGTTTCACCGAGATTCTCGCCCCCCGCTGGAGATCGAATTTTAGGCTTCGCCATCCACGGTCACCTGATTTCAGATTCCGCAAAGCGTTGTCGACGACTCTGGCAAGTGTCTGTGCTACACGTGTGAGAAGCCTATTGCCTTTGTCGTGAATCTGATCTACGGTCGGGGGATGAAGGAATTTGGGGCTCACAGTGATGGTTTGGTTCAATCGTCGTGGTTTCCTGCGGTGGTTGGAGTTGTTTGTTGTTCGGCAGTTGTCATCTCGTGGTGGCTGCTGCCGGGCGGCGGTGAAGTACTGGCGGTCGGAGTGCTGGTCAGCGTTCTGATCGCGATGATGGTCAGTCCAGTGCCGCAGCCGGGATTGCGGGCGGAGCTTCCGACGGATCTTGAGACTCCTTTCCTGCTGGCTCGCGATGAACATGCGTTCGAACGGTATCGCCGAGCCACGGCTTTGATGCTGAAGGTCAGTCGCCATCATGATCCCATCTACCGGGACATCGCGTTCGAACAAATTGACGAGTTGATTCGCAGGCTTACGACCATCGCTGCGGGGGTTTTGGTGTTTGAAGGCACCGAGACATGGCGGCTGGTTTATGAGCGATTGCTTCGCAGTCCGGGGTTGTACCTGTATCGCTCGGTCTCACTGGTGAAGACAGCTGACTACTGGCAGGATGAACCGGGCCGGAAGAGCATGGCGGTGAACTTCGAACTGCAGGACCGAGGTGCTCTGAATATTGAACGCATCATCATTCTGGAAGATGAGCTCTGGCCGTTGTCCATGTCGTGGCCCGTAGATTCAGTGCGTCGCTAGATGCTGGAGCAGCATACCGCTGGAATCTGGATCAAGTTGGTCCGCCGGTCGCAGCTCGCCAAAGAGCCCGATCTTGTTGCGGATATTGGTATTTATGGTTCACGAGCTCTGGGCACTCAGGTGCTGGACGAACGCTGCCAGACGGTGCAGTTCACTCTGACGTTCGACTACACGAAAGTGGCTGAAGCGGAGGAACGCTGGAACCGACTTTCGGTGTACGCAGAATCTGTGGGAAGTTTCCTGGATCGGTACGACATTCC
>JAEUIH010000190.1 GCA_016795105.1 Planctomyces sp. | reverse complement strand
GACCCGCGACGGAGTTGCGGGCGGCCGCGAAGGCGAGCGGTCCCGTTCGCCGGCGATCCGAAGGCATCGGAGGGGGAATCAGAAGCTGCCCGTCGAGATGTGCGGGAGCGATTCCCGGTGCTCAACGCCCGAAGGCATCGGAGGGGGAATCAGCAATCGACGCCAAAGCTGCGCATCTCCGCCCCCGTCCGGGGCATGGGTGCTCAACGCCCGAAGGCATCGGAGGGGGAATCAGAACTTGGACATCTTCGATCCGGGACGTGTTGATGTGTGCTCAACGCCCGAAGGCATCGGAGGGGGAATCAGCGACAAAAAGCGGATGAAGTGGTCCGCGGCGCACATGTGCTCAACGCCCGAAGGCATCGGAGGGGGAATCAGGGGGCGTTTTTGATGCGTTCGGCCTCCGCCTCGGGTGCTCAACGCCCGAAGGCATCGGAGGGGGAATCAGCGCCATACGCTGCACGATTTCGGCGGCGCGATCCTGGTGCTCAACGCCCGAAGGCATCGGAGGGGGAATCAGCGAAGACAAGGCACTATTTCCCTATGTCTAAACAGTGCTCAACGCCCGAAGGCATCGGAGGGGGAATCAGAGTGGCGATCGTCGGCGGTACAAGGCTCGAAAGCCGTGCTCAACGCCCGAAGGCATCGGAGGGGGAATCAGACTCTTCTGGTTGTGAAGCCCCGTAGGGCACCAAGTGCTCAACGCCCGAAGGCATCGGAGGGGGAATCAGGCCAATCGCTTTCGCCAAACGCCCGAAGGCAAGCGGTGCTCAACGCCCGAAGGCATCGGAGGGGGAATCAGCGTCACAGCCCGATCGAACTCGCCAGTAGCGTTCTGTGCTCAACGCCCGAAGGCATCGGAGGGGGAATCAGTGGCTGCGCTGCCGTTGACCCACAACGAGACGTAGTGCTCAACGCCCGAAGGCATCGGAGGGGGAATCAGGGTTTAGCGTCAACCCGTTGACCGGCGAAATCACGTGCTCAACGCCCGAAGGCATCGGAGGGGGAATCAGTTGCCAGTGCGACGATCTCCGCCGGCTGCGTCAGTGCTCAACGCCCGAAGGCATCGGAGGGGGAATCAGAGACAGTGTGACGCCAAGCAGCCCGCCAGTAACCAGTGCTCAACGCCCGAAGGCATCGGAGGGGGAATCAGCAGTCGTCTGACGCTTGCAGATCGGCCAGCACAGCCGGTGCTCAACGCCCGAAGGCATCGGAGGGGGAATCAGCCACGACGCGCGAGCTACGAAGCCAGTATCGTTGTGTGCTCAACGCCCGAAGGCATCGGAGGGGGAATCAGCTTGATTTCAGAAGTGGGCAGATTCAACACGTGGGCGTGCTCAACGCCCGAAGGCATCGGAGGGGGAATCAGCTCTCTTCCAGATGGCCAAGGAGCGCGGGACAGAGTGCTCAACGCCCGAAGGCATCGGAGGGGGAATCAGCATCAAAACTCGGCTCAACCGGCAGCGCCATAAAGTGTGCTCAACGCCCGAAGGCATCGGAGGGGGAATCAGAGTTAGCACTTCGCGAGCTGGAGAGTGCCGGATAGTGCTCAACGCCCGAAGGCATCGGAGGGGGAATCAGAATACTGCGCTGATCAGGTCTCGAATCGCGAGCTGTGCTCAACGCCCGAAGGCATCGGAGGGGGAATCAGCTCGGAACTTGAAGCAGTGCGCTGGTTGACCCAGGTGCTCAACGCCCGAAGGCATCGGAGGGGGAATCAGGCGTTGTCGTCGGCGGATTTGAGCCCGACTATCACGGGTGCTCAACGCCCGAAGGCATCGGAGGGGGAATCAGGCCATCTGCGCGAGCGCGCGAGCGCGGCGGATATGTGCTCAACGCCCGAAGGCATCGGAGGGGGAATCAGCTTGATTTCAGAAGTGGGCAGATTCAACACGTGGGCGTGCTCAACGCCCGAAGGCATCGGAGGGGGAATCAGCTCTCTTCCAGATGGCCAAGGAGCGCGGGACAGAGTGCTCAACGCCCGAAGGCATCGGAGGGGGAATCAGCATCAAAACTCGGCTCAACCGGCAGCGCCATAAAGTGTGCTCAACGCCCGAAGGCATCGGAGGGGGAATCAGAGTTAGCACTTCGCGAGCTGGAGAGTGCCGGATAGTGCTCAACGCCCGAAGGCATCGGAGGGGGAATCAGAATACTGCGCTGATCAGGTCTCGAATCGCGAGCTGTGCTCAACGCCCGAAGGCATCGGAGGGGGAATCAGACATTCCGATATCGTACATTGCTACCAGTCGCTCTGTGTGCTCAACGCCCGAAGGCATCGGAGGGGGAATCAGTGCTCCGGCGGCGAGGATCGGGCTGATACGTCGTGTGCTCAACGCCCGAAGGCATCGGAGGGGGAATCAGCCTTCCAGCCTGCATGCGCCCTGTCGGAAAACCTCTAGTGCTCAACGCCCGAAGGCATCGGAGGGGGAATCAGACCCTGAGTCGAGTTGTTCGTGTATCTATTTCAATGTGCTCAACGCCCGAAGGCATCGGAGGGGGAATCAGCATCGAGAGCATGCTCCAGGGCTACGAGACCTCGCGGTGCTCAACGCCCGAAGGCATCGGAGGGGGAATCAGGCTGGAAAAAGCCGGCATCGTCGAAAACGACAAGTTGTGCTCAACGCCCGAAGGCATCGGAGGGGGAATCAGGGGTCTGCCCGGCTGCTTCGCGGGCTCTGTCTGAAAGTGCTCAACGCCCGAAGGCATCGGAGGGGGAATCAGACTCGGCACACAGTAGATTGGCAGCGCCGATCATTGGTGCTCAACGCCCGAAGGCATCGGAGGGGGAATCAGGCCGCTTCGATTGCGGCTGCGCGAGCGGACTTGTTGTGCTCAACGCCCGAAGGCATCGGAGGGGGAATCAGGGTTTACGGGTAACGGCTTCGTCTGTGAAGCCTAGTGCTCAACGCCCGAAGGCATCGGAGGGGGAATCAGCCACCGCTCGCAGGCGCCCCAGCGCGGCTGCCAGGTGCTCAACGCCCGAAGGCATCGGAGGGGGAATCAGGTCCATTTGCCCGTGTCATTGCGTCGGCCCCACAGGTGCTCAACGCCCGAAGGCATCGGAGGGGGAATCAGGGAGGTCAGCAATCTTGGTGACTTGGCTGGTGATGTGCTCAACGCCCGAAGGCATCGGAGGGGGAATCAGATCGCGCCGGCTGTGACCCAGACCGGGCGCGGCTACGAGTGCTCAACGCCCGAAGGCATCGGAGGGGGAATCAGACGGCTTCGCAGTCAAACCCTGACCGGTAAGAACGTGCTCAACGCCCGAAGGCATCGGAGGGGGAATCAGCGCGCGGACGGTCACGACTGAGCGGACGTGCCTTGCGAGGTGCTCAACGCCCGAAGGCATCGGAGGGGGAATCAGGTTCCGTGGTCAGCGTCTCGCCCTGGATGAGCTTGTGCTCAACGCCCGAAGGCATCGGAGGGGGAATCAGACGGCAGCCTCTACACACTCCACTCTTAGTCAAAAGTGCTCAACGCCCGAAGGCATCGGAGGGGGAATCAGGGCCCCCGGCTTGTCGCATTGTTTTCTCGACGGAGCGATCCGTTTCGATCATGGATCGGTGACGCGCTGTCCGCGCAGCGCCTTAGTACGTGGGCAAGCGACGCAGTCCTCGTCGA